>JAGQUQ010000038.1 GCA_020438425.1 Solirubrobacterales bacterium | reverse complement strand
AGTCTCTCTCCTATGTGGCTATCTGGCGACGCAAAGCGGTTTGATCGGTTGATCCTGCCACATCAGATCGGATTGGGCAGGTCGAGGAACTCGTGCTCGACCTCAAAGCGCCGGGCGACCAGGTTTCCGAGGGCCCTGATGCCGCATGTCTCGGTCGCATAGTGGCCGGCGGCGATGAAGTGGATGCCGCCTTCACGGGCATCGGCCATCACATGTTCCGAGGGTTCACCGGTCAGGTAGGCATCGAGCCCGAGCGCGATCGCCTCGTGAATGTCGGAAGCTCCGGCCCCGGTGACGACCCCGAGCGTCGAAACGCTTTCGGGACCGGAATCGAAGACCAGCGGTTCCCGGTCCAGCTCGGAGGCAACCAGTTCGAATAGCTCCCCGGCCGGGATTGCTTCGGGTCGGACCCCGATCGCACCGATGTGGCGGCCCTTGACCTCGCCGATCTCGCCGAAGCCAGCCGGGGCCGGTTCGAATCCGAGCTGTTTCAGGATCAGTGCGTTGTTGCCGATTTCGGGATGGGCGTCGAGCGGCAGGTGATATCCGGCCACGCTCAACTGGCCGGAGAACGCGATCTGAAGCCTTGTCGCCATCGCTTCGGTCAGGGCCCGGGGATGGAAATCCCAGAACAGGCCGTGGTGGGTGAGAAGCAGGTCGGCGCCGGTTTCGACCGCGGCGGCGATCGAGTCGCGGTGGGCCGAAACGGCGGTCGCGACCTTTGCCACCCGGGGGTTTCCCGGCACCTGGAGACCGTTCGGCCCGTAGTCCCCGAAGGTCCCGATCTCCAGCAGGTCGTCACAGAACTCGATGATCTCGTCTCGGCCGGCCACGGCCCCACCATATAAGCGCAGGCCGCCTCCCCCTAAGATGGTTTCGTGGCTGAAGAGCAGGAAACCGAAGTCGTGGCCCCCGGCGACGCCTTCATCGAGTCGCTGATGGACACCGATCTGTACTCCATGGGTGCCTACTTCTCCGATCGCAATCCCGAACTGATCGACGAACTGATCGATCGCAGCGTGGCGATCGAGGAACGCGGTCTGGTCGGCTTCTCCGAGGAAGAGGGAATCGAACTCGAGGAAGCGTTCAAGACCCTGCTGACCGGTCTCGCGGTGCGGTATTACAAATCGGTCACGGGCTGAGGTGGCCAGAGCATGAAGCAGCGCCGTCCCGGCCAGTACCGGACGCTGATAATCCTCGCCGTCGCGGTCGCGGCACTTCTGATCGGCCTGATCGGAATGTCCACCCGTGAAGCCAGCAACGAGTACGAGGACATCCAGGGCGTTCAGGACATGCGGATGATCATCGGCGGTGAACGGCAGCTCGGGGACCGGCTCGGTTCCGACGATGCCGAGGTTCAGATGCAGGTCTTCCTCGATGCCCAGAGCGAGACTTACCGCGACAACTTCTTCGAGACGATCCCGCCGCTGATCAACGACCAGGTCCGCAGCGGCGATCTCAAGCTGCTCTACCGCAACCGCTCTCTGACCAGGAACGCGACCGAACTCTCCTTCTACGGAATCGAAGCGGCGATGAATCAGAACTACGGCTGGCAGTTCGCCTACCTGATGTTCCGCAACCAGGAGCTGGCCAAGAAGGTCGGGCTCGACGAGGAATTCCTGACCCGGATCGCCGAATCGATCGAGAACATGGAGATAACGGAGTGGAAGGACGACTTCGAGGAGGGGCTCGAGGAAGGCAGCCAGATGAACGCCGACCTCCAGGCCCAGGACCAGATCGCGATCGACCTCGAGATCAGGGACAAGCCGGCGGTGGTGGTGAACGGTCCCGGCGGCACCGAGATCGTCCAGGACGCGCCCGACCTGGACGAGATCGAAGCGGCGATAGACGAGGTCGATTAGTGCCCGTCAGGACGGGTTCTTCACCGGATTTTCTGTAGGCTCACTCTTCCTCGGGGCGTGGCGCAGCTTGGTAGCGCGCACCGTTCGGGTCGGTGAGGTCCCCGGTTCAAATCCGGGCGCCCCGATACTTCTCCGCCAACCCGTGTTTAAGTCTGTGCCCTCCGTCATCTCCCGTGTGACGGAGGTGCGCACAGCTTCGTAACACGATCGTCCTGGCAAAGCAGCAGAATTCTCTCCGGAGAGAGTCCGGAAGCAGTCCGGAAACAAAGAAAGTTCGAGTCGCAGGATGCCGACAACTGGGGCAAGGGATATCCGCCGTTTTCGGCGGTTCGCAACAACAGCCGCGCTTTTCTGCGGCCTGGCTTCGCTTGCCCTGCTCGCGCTCCTGTCCGGGCCGGCCGGGGCGACCTCGCCGAAGCAGGCACCGGGAGAGGTCGTCTTCAGCAACTACGGCCGGATCGTTTCGGTGAAGGCCGATGGCACCGGGCGGAAGATCCTGACCAGGAAGAACCTCCGGGTCGGCACCCGCGACATGAGCGAGGAGTTCTTCCCGATGGGGGACGGCCACCCGACCGTCTCCGAAGACGGAACCAGGCTGGCGTTCCTGCGGACCACCCCTACCGAAGAGGACTGGACGGTTCACGTGATGGTGGCCGGTCGCGATGGGTCGAACCCGGCCTCGATCGCGAGCTACGAGACCGGCTTCATCAACAGCCTCGACTGGTCCGGTGACCGGCTGGTCATCACCCGGATGACGTTCGGAGAGGACGGTCATGGCGAGTTCGAAGACGACGAGTTCGTTTCGCTCGCCACCGACGGCAGTGGCGAGCAGGTGCTCTTCAAGCGTCGCTACCGGGTCAAGGAGGGCGATCCAATGGCCTGGCAGTCGATTTGGCTCATGGACGTCTCGGCCGACGGCAGCAAACTGCTCTACCTCTACGGTGATCTGAAGGGGAGCTCGCTCAGGTTGCGCGATCTGGGCACGGACACGGAGCATGAGGTCGCCACGGCGGTCGAAGACGCGGCTCTCTCGAAGGACGGTTCAAAGGTCGCCTGGGTCGCGGCCCGCTGCTACGAGAAGCAGTGCGACGATCCGGACTGGCCGCAGCGCGGGCTCTGGATTTCGGGCGCGGATGGTTCGGCCCCGACGATGGTCCTGCCCGATGAGGCATACATCTCTTCGCCTGACTTTTCGCCGGACGGCGAGCGGATCGTGTTCGCCAGTAACCGCAACCTTCCCGCCCAGGGCGAGTCCGGAAACGAGATCTACACGATCGCGGTCGACGGTTCCTGCCTTTCCTGGCTGACCAACGGCTCGCCGGCCAGCTCCGAACCTTCCTGGGTCCCCGAGAACCTCGGTACCGCCCCGGCGAGTTGTGGCCGGAACGGCCTGGGGCCACTGGTCGAGATCAAGCCTCCGAAAGCGCGTGACTACGATGCCCGGCCCCGCCTCTGGGCCGGCCCGGTTTTCGCCGGCCGGCTGCTCAGTTCGGTCGCCTACATCGTCCCCGGGGTCCGCTGGGAGTCGTACACCTACAGCGACTGTGGTTTCTTCGATCCCGACCGCTGCAAGGTCCCGGTCGCGATCGAGTCGGGCCCGGTCTGCGGCGGCATGTTCGGGCCGTTCATGCGGGTCGGTCCCGTGATCTCGGCATCGAAGCGGCGCGGCGGCCTGCTGGTCACTTCCCGGACCGGCAAGGGCAAGCTCATGGCCTCGATGTTCTCGACCGGTGGCGTCACCCTGTTCGTCGGTACGAGCTTCGATTACTTCGGCCGGAAAGGCCTGACCTTGCGGGAACACCACCGCCTGATCGACAGCCTCCGTCGGGTCGGGGAAAGCAAACCTTCGGCGCTGCCCGGACCGAGGGTCAGAAAGAACTGGGTCAAACTCACCGCGAGGATCAAGCGGGTCATGAAGCGAACCGGATCGGTCCGCAGGACCGCGAAGGAACTGAAAATGACAGTCGCCGATGTGAAGTTCGGGCTCGGACTCGGGCCGGTGCTCGGCAGGTTCAAGCCGCTCCGGATTGCCCAATGCGGCAAGCAGGGGAACAGCCCGCGATCCTTCGGAGTGAAGTTCCCGTGACGCGCAGGGTGACCATCACGGTCCTTTCGTTCCTGCTGGCCCTGGCCGCCGGGGCGGGCAGCGCCTCGGCTCTTACGCCGGCTCCGGACACGGCCGAGATCCTCTTCGAGAACGGGGGCCGGATCGTCTCGATCAAGGCGGACGGGAGTGATCGCACCGTGCTGACCCGCAAGAAAGCCTGGGTCGGCCAGCCCTGGGGGATGAGCGACAGCGGGCCGACCGTCTCTCCCGACGGCAGCAAGGTCATCTTCGGTCGGTACTACGACGGCTTCGAGGACGGGATCGTGGACGGGGTGATGGTCATGAACCGCGACGGCAGCGACATCCACCGGCTCTACGAGCCGCCGGACGACCACGAGGTCTGGAGCGGTGCCTGGAGCGCCGATGGAACGAGGATCTTCGTGGTCGAGTACCAGGAGGATTCGACCGAGGACGGGTTCACCTCCACTTCGAGCATTCTTTCGATGAAGCCTGACGGCAGCGACCGCAGGACGGTGCTCGTCTCGAGCTTCGAGTACCACGAGAAGGACGAGTCGGTCACCGGCCAGAAGATGGTTCCGTACGATGCGCACGCTTCGCCCGACGGCGAGCGGCTGTTGATCGAATCCGCGAACTTCGTCGATGACGTCCCCAACCGGCTCGAGTGGGTCGACATCGACACCGGGGAGCGCTCGCTCTTCGAGGACGACGCCGGAATGGCGAGTCTCTCGCCGGATGGCAGCCGGGTCGCCTTCACCTCGGACCGTGACCAGATCGATGTCTCCTGTTACGAAGGCAGGTGCTCCGGCGCGCCGCAGATCTTCATCAAGGAAGTGGGTTCGGGGACCGTCAGCCACCTGTTGCCCGGGAAACCGGTCGAATCCTCGTGGAGTCCGGACTGGTCGCCTGACGGCGAGCGGATCGCTTTCGAGAGCACGCTGCGCCCCGGCGACTCCTATGTGGGCGGAGAGATCTGGACCGTCGCTCCGGACGGCTCCTGTCTCGAAAGGCTGACCAACGGCGCACCCGACAGCACCAATCCGGAGTGGGTTCCGGGTGGCAACTCGGAAGCCTGCTTCGACCTGAACCCGTCCCCGCTCGGAGAGGTGACGGTCGGCAAACGGGCGCTGGAGCAGAAGCCGCGGCCGCTCTGGGCCGGGCCTTCCTTCAAGGGCTGGCTGATGAACGACACTTTCCTCGACGGCCAGGACCTGGGCACCGCATATAGCGACTGCGGAGATCCGGATGGCGACTGCCCGGCGCCGATATCGATCAGCTCGGGGCCGGTCTGTTACAAGAACCTGAGCGCCGACCTGATGCTCGGCCAGTACCTCGGCCTGGAGCGCCGTCGCGGCGGGTTGCTGGTGCGGAACGTCCAGCGGCCCGGGGTCACCCTCTCGCATTTCTACTCGGGTGGAATGGAAACCCGGATCGCCAGTCCTGGCCTGCTCGACCAGCGCAAGGTCGGTTTCGGCTATCACCGCTCGGTCGTCGCGGCGCTGCGCCCGGTCAACCGGAATCAGCCGGTAGGCGGCGAGCTCGGACCCGTTGTTCTGCCCTGGACCACGGTCAGGAAGGCCCGGGCGATGGTCAGGGCTTTCGCCCGCAGCCACTCGCTGAAAAAGGCCGCCGCGCAGGCCGGAGTCTTCAGCGAGAAAAACTTCATCGGGGTCCGCCCGACCAGGGCGGGGGCCCGGGCCTGGCTCCGGTTCGGCCGCGACCTGAAGCGGCTGGGCAGGGTCAAGTCGGTCAGATGCAGGCGCTGGAGCAACGATCCGGGCACAATCGAGGTCCGATCCAGATACCGGGACTTCCTCAAGTGAGATCGCTCAGAAAACTGTCCTTGCTCCTTGTCGTGACCGGATGCCTCGCGCTGCCTTCCGCCGCCAGCGCACTTACGCCGCCGCCGGCCGATCTGGCCGAGATCGTCTTCTCGAACGCCGGCCGGATCGTCTCGATCAAGGCCGACGGTTCGGAGCGGAACGTCCTGACCAGGGCAAACACACAGCTGCTCAGCCGCAACTTCCTCGCCGACATTCACCTTTTCGGGGACAGCCAGCCGGCGATCTCACCGGACCGCCAGAAGCTGGCTTTCATCCGGTATCTGCCGCGCCGGTACTGGCAGCATGTGATGATCGCCGGCCGCGACGGATCGGGGGCAACCCCGGTCGAGGGGATCAACGGCGAGATCAAGTCAATGGACTGGATGCCGGACGGCCGGCTGCTGCTGACCACCTGGGACTACCGCTACGGACAGACCAGGACCACCGAGACCTACCGCCTGATGGCCGTGGATCCGGCGACCGGAAAGAAGCAGGTCTTCCTTTCGAAGAAGTTCTTCGGCAACTACGTGGTCGACACGCTCGAGGCCCAGGAAGTCAGCCCCGACGGCCGGCTGCTGCTCTACGCCCGCGATTTCGGCGAGGGCAACGACGGGGAGGACCGCAACCAGCTGCGGATCCTCAACCTCGAAAACAAGACCGACCGCGCCCTGGTCAACGGGGCGAAGGCCGGATCCTTCTCCCCGGACGGAGACCGGGTCGCCTTCACGCAGATGTGCGCCGACGAGGGGTACTCGAACTGCGAAAGCGCCGATCGCGAGAACGGTGTCTGGACGGTCAAGACCGACGGGTCGGACCGCGAAATGATCGTCTCCGGTGACGGCGAGTACGCCTCGCCCGACTGGGGACCGGGCGGTGGCTACATCATCTTCTCGAGCTCGCGGAACTTTCCCGCCGAGCGCCAGGACTCGAACGAGATCTACTCGGTCCGCTCCGACGGCGAGTGCCTTACCTGGCTGACCAACGGTAGCCCGGAGAGCATCCAGCCCTCATGGGCACCGGAAACCGAGGTCCGGACCGATCCCGGCGCCGAATGTGGTGACGCCGGTCGCAAGCCATTGGCCGAGGCCCGCCCGCCGAAGCCGAAGGAAACCGACCCGCGTCCCCGCTACTGGGCCGGACCAAAGGCGGCCGGCCAGCTGCTTTCGAAGATCGAGGGCTACGCCCAGGACCAGTTCGGCAACCAGCTCTACCGCTACGGGGACTGCCCGTACTTCGAGAGTTCAAAGTGCCGGCGGGCGATCACACTGGAACTGGCCCGGGCCTGTTCGCCGATCGGCGAGGTGAGGTTGCCGCCGCGTGGCACCAGCAGGTCGTCCACCCGCCGCGGGGTGAAGGTGACGACCTACCGGACGGCGAGAGGAAAGCTGGCCGGCACGACCCTCAGGACCGGTCTGGTCAGGGTCGGAATCGGCCGTTCGATGCTCGACGTCGAGGAACTTGAAGGCAAGGCGATCACCCTGGCCGATCATCTGGCCCTGATCGACGCCCTGCGGCCGGTCGGCAAGGCGCTCGACCCGGGTTCGGCGCTACCGCCCCCGGCATTGGCCAAGTGCCGGGCAGGCACGCGGAAATGACCGTTCGTCGCGCGGTCCGGATGGCGTTGCTCGCCGTTTTCGCCCTCGCCGCCACGGCCGGGATCACGGCTCAGGCCCGGGCGCTCTCTCCGGCTCCGCCGCAGGGAAAGGTCGTTTACTCGAACGGCGGGCGCATCCTCGTCATGAACGCCGACGGGACCGGGCGCGAGGTGATTTTCGGCAAGAAGCGGAACCCGAAGAACGACAATCTGGGTGCGGTCGAGCCGGCGACATCGCCGGACGGGAAGACCGTCGTCTTCGCCTTCAAGCGGCAGCACGGAATTCACGATCTGTTCGACATCTGGCGGGTCGGCATCGACGGCCAGGGGGCCAGGCGAATCCTGAAATCGACAGCCAGGGCCCAGTACGGCGACCCGGTCTTCATGCCGGACGGCAGGATTCTCGCCGCCTTCTTCCGTGAGAAGAGGAGGGCCACGAGGACGGGGCTGATCTCGCTGGGGACCAACGGGGGCAACCGGGCGACCGAGTATCTGATCACCCGAAGGAACCGGCCTTTCGTCGCCCCGGAGCTGGTCATGGAACCCGACGCTGCGGCTGATGGCGATCGGGTCCTCTTCGTTCTCAACTCCGGCTTCGGCGGAATCAACTTCGACGAAGGCTTCGAAAACTCGCTGATGGTGCTCAACCTGACCAGCGGCAAGACCCGCAAAGTGGCAGAAGACGCCTACGACGCTGCCTGGTCTCCGAATGGCCGCCTGATCGCCTACTCGCTCCAGACCGAAGACGATGACCTCGAGACCTGCTGGTGGGAGTCGGGCTGCGAGTTCGAAGCGACCCTGGCCGTAGTCAGGGCCGACGGTTCGAGCGGCTGGGTTGTCAACGGACGGGGCATCGACGAACGCAGCCCGGACTGGTCCCGCGACGGCCGGATCGTTTTCCACTCGGCCCGCAACCTGCCCGGGACCGGTGAGGCGAGTGAAATCTGGTCGGTCCGGCCGAATGGCAAGTGCCTCACCCCGCTCACCAACGATTCTCCGGCCAGCCTCACCCCGGCCTGGGTCGGCTCCGGCAGGTCGAACACGACACCGGCCGGCTGCGAAAAGCTGCCCGCCGATTCGATGGTCGACCTCAGGATCCCCGACAGCCTTGGTTCCAACCCCGAGGTTTTCTGGATCGGGGAACGCGCCGACCACCGGCTGCTGACCAACGCCAGTCCGATCCGGGGAGGCGGCCAGTTCCTTTACTACGACTGCGACCTGCAACGCAGGTCCGGTTGCCTTCCCCCGGTCGGGCTGTGGAGCGTTGACGTCTGCGCCTACGAGGGGCAGATCGCCGGAGTGTTCAGCGAGGCGCCTTCGATCCGCCGGCAGCGCGGGGTGACAGTCTTCCTCGGGAACGACACCGAGATCGGTCGCTTCGCCTTCCTCTTTGCCGGCCGGTCGACCGTCTTCTTCTTCGGCGGATCCGGCAAGGGTTCGAAGTTCGGCGAGAGGGAAGTGGCCCGCTTGCGGAAGATCGGAGAGGAGTCCGTCGCCGGAAATCTCCCGTTGGCAGCGTTCCCGGCCTCCGACATCCACCGTATGAAGCGGGTTTCCAGGGTCTTCAAGGCCACGGGCTCGGTGGTCAAGACCGCAAGACGAACCGGGCTCAGGCCGGTCATGGTCCGGGCCAACCTCAAGTTCGCCCGGGGACTTGCGGTCTACGACGGATTTGACACCGTGAGATGCGCCCGGCCGGATTAGACTGCCGTCGACCGATGATCCAGGAGGAGGTCTAGTGAGAGGGAGTCTCGTCGCCGCGGTGGTTCTGGGATTGCTGGCGCTCTCGCCGGCAACTGACGCCAGGGAAGCCGGGATGGCGAAGATCGTCTTTTCCCAGGGCGGGCAGATCGTGACCATCGATGCCGACGGTTCGAACCGGGAGGTGGTCACTTCCGGTCCCGCCGACGGCTCTCCGCTATTCAGCCCGAATGGCAGCCGGATCATCTTCATCCGGGGAGGAAGGGCCCTTTTGTCGAAGCCGCTCGGCGGGGGTCCCGCAGAGGTGCTCTACCGGGTGGCGAAGAAGCGCCAGTTGCTTTCGCCCGCTCTCGATGCAAGTGGCCGTCTCTACCTGATCGATGAATCCGATCCATACCGTTTCGGACCGTTCACCCAGAAGGTTCTGCGAATGAACGCCGACGGTTCCGCCAGAAAGGTCGTCTACGTCCCCGAGCCGATCCATCCGTCCAGGGAGCCGCTGGCTCATGTCGATGTCGATCCCGCCGGCAAGCGGCTGATCACGAGCCGGATCAGTTTCCGTGGCATCGACGGCCCGCTCGACCTGGTCAACATCGCCACCGGCAAAGCCCGGACCCTGCGGAACTCCGCTACCGGAGGGGAGTGGTCACCGGACGGGAAACGGATTCTCTTCGCTTCACAGCACGAGAGCCTCCACACCTTCTGCAACAACGATCAGGTCTGCTGGTCGGACTCGAAGCTCTACACGGTCAAACCGGATGGCTCGGACATCAAACGGGTCACGGGTACCGAGGAGACAGGGTCCCAGTACGACGCGCAGTACTCACCGGACGGCTCGCAGATCGTCTATGCGAGCGACCGGAACAACTACTTCATCGATGAGAACGAGTACTACGGGATCTACCCCTCGTACATGTATGGCGGCAACGAGATCTACTCGATCCGTTCCGACGGCAGTTGCGAGACCTGGTTGACAAACAGCAACATGGAAACGGGGTCGCCGGACTGGTCTCCGGGAAGTGATCAGGTTTTCGGAGCCGGCGGCTGCGGCCCGGGCAAACGGGAGCCCGTCGTCAGAACGAAGTTCAGGTTCTGGAAGGAAGCTGACGGAACCCGCTCGGCCGAGAAGCGATACTGGCTGGGCCCCGTCTTTGACGGCGTGACCTATGGCTACGACGGGATTGACTACGGCGCCCGGATGTCCTGGTACGAGGACTGCAGCGAGTACTACGCGGAGGATTGCGGCCGGGGATTCGAGATGACTTCGCAGCGAGTCTGCGCCTCGGGCTTCCAGTACAGGCGCGATCGCGAACTTCTCTGGGATGGTGATTACAGCCGACTCACCCCCTTGCGCGGCGCGGTTGTCATGGAAGGCGAAGGGGAGAGCGAGAGCGGCTACACCCGGCAGGTGGCGATGGTGGGCGGTCAGGTGATCACCTTCGCCTGGTACGCGCTGCTCAACGAAACCCTGTACCGGGACGAGTTCATGAGTTTCGCCGGGTCGATCCGGGCGGTCGGGGAGCCAGATGCCAGCGCGCCTCTTCCGGCTCCGGTGTTCAGGAGCAGTCTGGTCAACCGGGCAGCAATGGTGTCGGACTCCCTGGCCGGGACCGGATCGGTGGCGGCAACCGCGGAGAAACTGGAGATGCCGGAGGAGGCAGTCGAGGCGTTCGCGCGCTTCGCCGAAGACCTGGCGGAGCTTGGCAACTACAGGACGGCCGTCTGTAACCCTTCCTGAGACAAAAGTGTCTTAGGTGATACAATTGTGTCCGTTATGGATTCCGGGCATGAACAGCTCTTTCACGATGTGGCCAAGGCACTGGTGGCGAACCCCGGTGCCTCGACTTCGGGCATCGCTGAAACGGCCGGTGTAAGCCGGGCCACCCTCCACCGGGTCTTCGGTGATCGCGAGGCGCTGGTCGAGTCGGTTTATGGCTGGTTGCTTGATCTCTGCGACGAGGTCTTCGATGCCGCCGGGATCGACTCCGGCGAGATCGGTCCGGCCCTCGAACGGCTGATCGAGGATTGCTACCCGCTGGCCCAGTCCTACTGGCTGCTCACTGCGACGCCCCGGCTCGAGCGCGAACCGGAAATCGGCGATCGCCTGCGGAAGCAGGATGAGCGCCTGGAGAATTACTTTGCCCGAGGCCAGGAGGAGGGCTACTTTCGGACCGACCTGACTCCGAAGTGGATGTCCTACTCGTTCGGCGGCCAGGTGATGAGTGCCTGGTACCTGGTCGAGGACGGCTATGCCGGCGAGCTCGAGGTACCGCGGCTGATTCGCGAAGCAACCTTCGGCGGATTCACCGCGAAGGGGAACTGATGGTCGAGACAGTCCCTTCACACCCGCGCCGCTGGGCGATCCTCTCGGTGATCTGTTTCTCGCTGCTGGTCGTGGTCATCGACGTGACCGTGCTCCATGTCGCGGCACCGGCAATCTCCAGCGACCTCGATCCGACCGCCCTGCAGCTGCTCTGGATCATCGACGTCTATCCGCTGGTCGCGGCACCACTGCTGATCGCCTCCGGTGTTCTGGGTGACCGGCTCGGCCGCAAGCGGATGCTGATCTGGGGCATGGCGGTCTTCGGACTCGCTTCGGTCGGCGCGACCTTCGCCCCGACCGCCGAGCTGCTGATCGCGGCCCGGGCCCTGCTCGGGGTCGGCGGCGCGATGATCATGCCGCCGACGATGTCGATCATCCGCGACGTGTTCCGGGATCGCGATGAAAGGGTCAAGGCGGTCGGGATCTGGAGCGCGGTCAGTGCCGGCGGCGCGGCGATCGGGCCGCTGATCGGCGGCTTCCTGGTCGAACACTTCTGGTGGGGTGCGGTCTTTCTGATCAACGTCCCGATCGTCCTGATCATCATTCCGATCGCGATCCGCCTGCTGCCCGAGAGCCGGGCTGCCGAGCCGCCGCCCTGGGACGGCCTCGCCGTGGCCGCCACGGTGGTCGGGATCCTCGGCCTCGCCTTCGGGCTGAAAGAAGGGGCCAGGTACGGCTTCGCTGACCCCAAGGTGCTGGTCGCCCTGGTCGCCTGCGTCACCTGTCTCGGCTGGTTTGCCCGGCGCCAGCTCCGGGCACGGAAGCCCCTTCTCGACGTTCGTCTTTTCGGCCGCCGCGAGTTCTCGGTCGCGGTCGGCTGCGTCTTCCTTTCGATGTTCGGACTGGTCGGGATCGAGTTCTTCGGGGCGCAGTACCTGCAGCTGGTTCTGGGCCTGGAACCGCTCGAGGCGGCGGTCCGCCTGCTGCCGCTGATGCTCTCGAC
The DNA here is from genome assembly GCA_020438425.1 of Solirubrobacterales bacterium. Taxonomy (GTDB): domain Bacteria; phylum Actinomycetota; class Thermoleophilia; order Solirubrobacterales; family 70-9; genus 67-14. The sequence goes on along the minus strand of JAGQUQ010000038.1, from coordinate 9,183 downwards.
CCTGGCCGGGGGTCTGCTCGCGGCCCGGGTGCTCCGGCGGCTCGGTACCCGCTGGACGATCACCCTCGGCCTGGCCGGGACCGGTCTGGGTCTGATCCCGATGCTGGCGCTCGGCCTGACCGACCAGTACCTCCTGCTCTGGCCGGGCTTCCTGGTGATCGGCTTCACCCTCGAGGTGGCCCTGGTCGCCGCCAATGACGTGATCATTTCCTCGGTGCCGGCCGACGAGGCCGGCCAGGCGGCGGCGATCGAAGAGACCGCCTACGAGCTCGGTGGCGGCTTCGGCGTGGCCGTGCTCGGGTCGATCCTCGCGATCGTCTACACCAGCAAGATCGGTTCGATCGAAGGAGTAAGCGGCGTCGGCATCCAGAACGCCGAGGAATCACTCTCGCGGGCCCTGGAGATCGCTGAACGGATGTCGAGCAGCGTCGCCGAACCCCTGATCGAGACCGCCAAGCTTGCCTTCATGTCCGGGTACCACACGGCGATCGCCGTCTCGATCGCCCTGGTCGGAGTCAGCGCGGCCGTCGCCGCTGTCCTGCTCCGCCCCCGAACACCGGAATAACCCCGTCCCGGGGCAGGTGGGTATCGGAGTTGTCCATATAGACAACTCCGATACCCACCACGGTCTGAGTGGGCTACTTGACCCGTGCCCAGGTCGAGGCGTTGCCGACCGGGTCTATTACCCGCACCCAGGCCGGCTTCGGCTTCGACTTGATCGTCAGCTTCGGCGCCCACTTGCGGGTCCGGGACTTGACCGGCGCGGCGGTTGACTTCGGCTTAGCCTTCGCGGTCGAGAACTCGAGGGTCGCCGGCTTCTCGAGGCTGCGGTCGTAGGTCGAACTCAGGATCCAGGTGCGCGGCTTGCCCTTCTTCGCCTTGCCCTTCGCCTTCGCGGTGACCTTGCCGGAGAGCTTCGGGGCGAGCGTGTCCACGGTCCACTGAACCAAGACTGACGGCCCCGGAACCTCGTTGCGCTGGAGGATCACCAGCGTATGCGGACCCTGGGCAAGGTTCTCCCCGGCCCAGACGCCGTCGCAGGGCTTCCACGAGACATTGTCCAGGTTGCATTGCGGTTCGCCCACCGGACCGACTGTGAACTGCACCTCGGCACTGGTCGAGCGGACGATCCCGCTCGGCGCGCTGGTGATAACCGGGGTGGACGGTTCACCGCCCCAGATCAACCGGCTGCCGCGTGCCGCCGGGCCGGTGTTGCCGGCGTCATCGGTCTGTCGCACGTCAAAGGTGTGGGTTCCTGCCCCCGGGAAAGTCACATTCCAAAGCGGCAGACAATGACCCCAGGCGCCTTCGTTGATTCGGCACTCGAAGAATCCCCCGGGTTCCCCGGAGAAGCCGATCTGGCGGTTCGGGTCCTCGCTGAGTTCCAGGGTTTGGGGGCCGATCGTCGGAGCGGCCGGCGCGACGGTGTCGATCGTCCAGCTTCGGCTCGAGGTCGGCCCGGTGTTGCCGAGGTCATCTGTCTGGCGGACCTTGAAGGTGTGTCCGCCGTCAGCGAGTCCGCTCAGGTTGCGGGGCGAGGTGCAGGCCGAGAAGGGTCCGTCGTCCAGGGAACACTCGAAGCTGCCACCACTTTCACCGCTGAAGCTGAAGGAAGCCGAAGCCGAGTTGGTCAGGGCGGGCGGACCGCCGGTCAGGGCCGGAGCTTCCGGCGGGGTGCCGTCCACGGTCCAGCTGCGCGAGGAGGCGCCACCGACATTTCCGGCGGCGTCGATCTGCCGCATCCGCAGGGTGTGCTCGCCGTCTTCGAGGCCGGAGAGTTCCCTCGGGCTGGAGCAGAAGAAGAAGCTCGCCTCGTCGAGGGCGCATTCGAAGTAGCCGCCGGGTTCGCCGGTGAAAGTGACGGTGGCGCTGCGGCTGCTGGTCACCGCGGGCGGGCCGGAGCCGATCGAGGGTGGTTCAGGCTCGGAAAGATCGATTGTCCAGGCGTAAGTGGAAGCCGGGCCCTGATTGTTCAGGTCGTCCTTCTGCTCGACCATCAGCGTGTGAGTGCCTTCGGTCAGTCCCGTCTTGCTCCAGGTCCCCGAGTTGCAGCTTGTGATCTGGTTGGCACCCGTCGGCGGGTCATGGGTGCAGCGGAAGGTGCCCCCGGGTTCGCCGGTGAAACTGACCTCGGCCAAAGTCGAGTTGGTCGGCGAGGTGGGTCCGTCGCCAAAGACGGGTGCGGGCGGCGCCGTGTTGTCGACGGTCCAGGAGTAGACCGCAGAGGTGCCCGGAGTACCGGCGATCGTCTTCTGCCTGACCTCGAAAGTATGGACGCCATCATTCGGGACGAAGACATGCCGGGGCGAAGTGCAGGCGACGAACGCCGCACCGTCGAGCGAACACTCGAGAGCCGCTTCAGTCCCGGAGAAGGTGAAATCGGCCACGGTGAGCTTGGTGTTCAGGTTCGGGCCGGAACTGATGGTCGGGGGAGCCGGGGCGCTCGAGTCGATCTGCCACTGGTAGCTGTCGACCGGTCCGGTCGCGACCGCTGACTTGAGTCGGACCCGGAACTCGTGGCCGCCGTCGGCCAGGGAGAGGTAGGACTTCGGGCTGGTGCAGGCCGCGAAAGTCGCGCCGTCGATCGAACACTCGTATGAGGTCCCGTCGAGCGCACCGGTGAAAGTGAAGGCGGCGGAACCCGAGTTGGTTATCGACGGCGGCGTTGCCGTGATCTCCGGGGCGCTGATCGCATTCGGGTCGTAGTTCACCTCGGTAACCCGCGAGGCGCTGAGATTGCCGTTCACATCCATCGCCCGACTCTCGACGTAGGTGATGCCCGGAGTCGAAACGCCGACCGCGATCGTCTTCTGGGTCAGGTAGCTGTAATTCGCGCCGTTGATCTCGGGCTGGTTGACCGGAAAACTGGTCGTCCCGAGCTGGGTCGTCCAGGCCGAGACGTTGCCGTCCTTGTGGGTCCGGTACTGAACGCCCTTGATTCCGGCCGCGTCGGTCCAGGTCAGGTTCGCGGTCGAGGGCAGATAACTGGTTCCCGAGGGTGGCGGAGTCGGGCTGATCGAGGCGCTGCCAGTCGGCATGGTCGAGTCGGTGAACTGGTAGCCGGATTCCCATGCGGCCTGGGCCATCTTCCGCTGGCCGGAAAGACCGGGGTGGAAGTGATCGACCGTGCTGATGTCGTCGTCGACGAACTGCCAGGTGTTCCGGGGCAGATACGGGCCTTCCAGGGCGAAGGGATCGACCCGGTTCGAAGAGAAGGTGAAGGTCGCGTAACGGTCGAAGCGGCAGCGCAGCCGGGCTTCGCATTCTTCGGCGAGCACCTTGTTGTAATCGAGGTCCCGCTGGCGGACCGTGTTGCGGCGGTCGATCGCCGCCTGGCTCATGTCGGTCGGGTCGAGGACCAGCGACTTGCAGGGGATCACCGCCAGGGTGTCCCAGAACACGCGGGCGGTGCCGGCCCGGCTCGAGGGCTGGCTGTTCGGCGGGTTCGGGGCGCCGCGCAGGTACCAGAGGTTGTAGATGTCGGGAACGCTCTGAATCTGGATCAACGCGTTCGGCATCCGGTTGTTCAGGATGTTCAGCGTTTCGACGAACTTCGACCGGTACTCGGCGACCGAGGTCATTTGCGCGACCGAGTCTTTGCAGAGGTTGTTGCCACCGAGCTGGACGGTGACCAACTCCGTGTCGGTCGGGGTCGAGTTCGCCTGGGCCGGGGCGTCGGTCATGTCCTCGCCGTTGGCGGCCATGTTCCGGTTCTTGCCGGAGATGCCCGGGTTCAGGGCGAGGATCCGCTGGTAGAGACTGTTGACCGAGGAGTTGGTGCCGGTCGACCAGGAACTCTCCGGCTGGGTGACCGACGGGATGACGTTGATCCCGGTCGCAACCGACATCGAGTCTCCGAGCACTGCAATCGAGTTCGGCATGCCCGGGTCGGCCGCCGTCGGGGTCGGTGCCGCCGCCCTGGCCTGGAAGGCAAAGAGGCAGAAAGCTGCCGCCAACAGCGCAATCAGAAACGTGGCGCGACTGATGACTGGGACCCCGCTGGTCACAACTCCCTCTCCTCGGTTCAATTCTCCCGGGCCTGAACCCTGTGCAGCAACTGTGAAAAACCTATCGGGATGCGGGGCCGGAGTCCAATCCTCCCTTTCGCCGGGCCCGGCCGGATGGGCTAGATTCTCCGGCAGAGCAATCGGGAGGATCGCAATGGGGAATAGAAAACTCGGGGGAATCCTGGCCGTCCTGGTACTGACCATCGGAACGGGGTTCGCTGCCGCCCCGGCAAGAGCCCTGTCCCCGCCGCTTGCCCCCAAGGCATCGATCGTGTTCTCGAACGGGAAGCGGCTGATCCGAATTAAGGCCGATGCGACCGACCGTGAAGTCCTCACCCTGAAGAAGTCATATGTGAGCAGCACTGAAGGACTTCATGACACCGCGCTGGCCGGTTCGCCGGACGGCAAGTCGGTTCTCCTGCTGAGGGATGACTGGTCCGACAAACCGGTCGGTCCGCAAGGCCTCATGTCACTGGCGCTCGATGGCGGCAAGCCGAAGATGCTGGTCCCGGCTGGCAGACGAACCTGGATCTCCGCCGCGGAGTACTCGGACGACGGCTCGCTGATCTACTTCGCGACGACCCGCTACGCCAGCGACTGGGAGTCGGTCACCCTCACCGTCAAGTCAATCCACTCCGACGGATCCGGCGGGGAAACCCTGTGGACCGCCGCTGGAATCGACCGGGAGAACTCGGACGAGTACTCGATCGGCGGCATCGCTCCCGCCCCGGATGGCCGGTTGCTTCTCACCTTCGACTTCGACACCAGCGACAGTCATCTCGACCTGCTTGATCCGGAAACCGGCGAGCTGACCCCCCTGAAGGCCGGTGCCGCCTGGGGTTCCTACTCGCCCGACGGCAGTCGCATCGCCTTCATCAACATGAAGCAGGGATACGGCTCGCTCAACGTCATGGAGGCCGATGGCAGCGGTGCGGTCCGGATCGCGCCCAAGGAGCCCTGGTACGCGGATCGTCAGCCCGACTGGTCGGCCGACGGCACCAGAATCGTCTTCGAGAGTGACCGTGGCGGCAAGAACGGCGCCTACTCCGAGGAAATCTGGTCGGTTCAGCCGGACGGCGATTGCCTGACCCGCCTGACCAACGGCGCTCCGGAGAGCACCGGGCCGGTCTGGCTGGGGGCGGCCGGTGATTTCTTCGAGCCCGGCGCCTGCGGTGACCGGGCCCCGGACCCGGTGGTCGAGACCAGCATTCCCGAACGGGTGCTCGAACTCGAGCCCCACCGCTTCTGGATGGGTCCGGTCTGGAACGGGATGCTCTACGACAGTCTTATTCGGATCATGAATGGGGTTAGTTTCGACTATGGGGACTGCGCCGAGTTCGAATCCTCGGCATGTCCCGGATTCCGCTCGATCGGCACCGATGAGGTTTGCAGCCTCCCGTTCTTTCCGGAGAACTACGCCGGGATGAGGAAGGTGCGTGGCGCCTTGATCGTCAAGCAGAATCGTGACTATCGCAATGAAGCGACCGTCTACACCGGGGGTCTCTCGGTCGACATCCAGATCAACGATGCGAAGTCGTTCTCGGAGTTCGTCGAGGCGGCGAGGCTTATCCAGCCGGTCGCCGGCCCGGCACTCGACCGGCTGGACGGCCCGGTCTTCACTCTTGATGATGTGAAGACCGCGAAAATGGTCCGGGAGACCAGGCGTCGCGAAGGCTCGTTTGCGTCACTGAAGAAGCTGCGGATCGGCAAGCGCGAAGCGAGTGGATACCTGCGTTTCGCCCGTGATCTGGATCGGGTCGGCAGGTACGGGACCACCCGCTGCCGCGACTTCTCGAACCTGCCCTGAGGCGGAGGCGTCCGGATCGTTAGGGTTCGGGTACCTGTCACGAACCTCAAAGACCAGTCACAAGGAGTCCCCCAAATGGCATACGAAGTTCCCGATCTTCCCTACGCATACGACGCTCTCGAGCCACACATCGACGAAGCGACCATGAAGGTGCATCACGACAAGCACCATCAGGCTTACGTCGACAAGGCCAACGCCGCCCTCGAAGGCACCGAGTGGGCCGACAAGAGCGTCGAGGAAGTCGTCGCCAACCTTTCCTCGCTGCCCGCCGACAAGCAGGGTCCGGTCCGCAACAACGCCGGCGGCCACTACAACCACTCGCTGTTCTGGGAGATGCTGAGCCCCAACGGCGGAGGCGCCCCGACCGGTGATCTCGCCGCTGCGATCGACGCCGCCTTCGGCTCGTTCGATGACTTCAAGGAGCAGTTCAAGGCCGGCGGCATCGGCCAGTTCGGTTCCGGCTGGGTCTGGCTGGTCAAGGACGGCGACGGTGTCGCGATCGTCTCGACCGCCAACCAGGACTCGCCGCTGTCCGACGGCAAGACCCCGCTGCTCGGTGCCGACGTCTGGGAGCACGCCTACTACCTCAAGTACCAGAACAAGCGCCCGGATTACCTGGATGCCTTCTGGAACGTGGTCAACTGGGACTACGTAGCGGAGCGCTTCGCCGCCTAGTCCTGCCTCAGTCAGAGTCGGCCCATCCATTCCTGGACGTCCTGGGCCGACGGGTTTCATTGGCGGCCCGGCGTAGACCGGGCCGCTTTTCTTTGTTGTTCTGTGGGCGGGCGGGTTCCCTGGGAGGCGGAGCGAAGCTCGCCGACTTATGATTTTTCCATGATCGGCCTTCCGTCAAAACTCGCGGTCCTGCCAATTCCTCCGAAGCAGCTCTTCTTCCTCGCCTTGATCGCGATCGCCGGGCTGGGGATGCTGGTCTCCGGCTGCGGTGGCGACGACTCGTCCGGAGATGACGTCGCCCGCAGCGCCCCGTCGGCCTCCGACTTCCCGTCGGCGGGAGGCAAGACGATCGAGCAACTGCTCAACGACCAGACCCCGAGCGACGTGGTGGTCTCGCCTGCCGCGGTGGTCTTCGAGACCGGAAAGAACCGCTATCCGTTCGGGATCTTCAACGTCGACCGCAGCCAGGTTGACGATGCGGATGTGGCGCTGTACTTCGCGAAGTCTCCTCAGACTCCGGTCGAAGGTCCGCTGCCGGCCGAGGTAGTTTCACTCGAGACCAAGCCGGCCTACCGGTCGAAGGGTGCCAGTGGCGCTGGCGAGGCGAGCAGTTTCTATCTCGCCCATCCCAGCTTCGACCGCACCGGGCCCTGGCTCGGCGTTGCGATCCTCAAGACCGGCGATGGTTTCGAGGCGGCCCGGATCACGCCGAGCCCGGTGGTCGGTCAGTACCCGAATGTCGCGCAGGTGGGCGAGATGGCACCGAAGGTCAGCACCCTGACTCCGGAGGACGTCGGTGGCGACCTCTCGAAGATCGACACCCGCCAGCCGCCTTCGAGCATGCATGACGACGATTTCAAGGACGTGGTGGGCAAGAAGCCGGTGGTCCTGGTCTTCGCCACCCCGGCGCTCTGCCAGTCGCGGGTCTGTGGCCCGGTCGTGGATGTGGCCGAGCAGGTCAAGGACGAAGTCGGTGACGGAGTCGTCTTCATCCACAACGAGGTTTACAACGACAACGATCCGAACAAGGGCATCCAGTCACAGCTCGCGGCCTTCGGCCTTCAGACCGAGCCGTGGATCTTCCTGATCAACAAGGACGGGACGATCCAGAGGCGGATCGAAGGCGCGGTCGGGGTCGAGGAACTCCGGGCCGACGTCGAGCAGCTGAAGCAGGAAAACGGGCTCTAGCTCCTCGCGAGTTTCCATTTTGCGCCGGTACGTGGCGCAAAGTGGGCTTTCGCGGCTAGGGCTCGAGCGGAGTCCAGGACTCGGCGGTCTCGGACGGTCCCGGCTCGCGGGGCGGAGGGGTGTTGTCCGCGGTCCGGGCCGGCCGGGCCTCTGACGGCAGGTGCTTCAGCCTCCCGTCCGCGTGTTTCGGCGGGATCTTGCTCATCGCCCGCTCGGTCATTGCGGTAATCGTCAGGCTGGGGTTGACTCCCGGGTTGGCCGGCACGGCCGAGCCGTCGCAGATCATCAGGTTCTCGTAGCCGAAGACGTGGTTGTCGAGATCGATCACCCCGGTCTCGGGGCTGTGGCCGACCACGGCGCCGCCAAGAATGTGGGCGGTGGTGGGGATGTTGAAAAGCGACTCGCCGAAGGAGACCTGGGGGATGCCGCCGGTCCGTTTCGCGAACCACTTGGTCGCGTCCTCGGCTGCCTGGATGAAGGTCGGGTTGGGTCGCTCCGGATCCTGCTCGGTCTGGAGCCGCACTCCCTTGCCGAACTTCTTCTTGACCGGCTTCAGTCTCATCGCCGAGTCCAGCGCCTGCATGACCAGCAGGATCACGGTGCGCCTCGACCAGTGGCGGGGCCGGAAGAGCAGGTGAAGCGTGTCGACGGGATGGCGGGCCATCGCGGCCAGGAACCTGACCGGCCGGGTCAGTCTTGTTCCGTTGCCGGTGTAGATCGTGTAGAGGCGGCTCATCACGTCGCCCGCCTGCCCGTAGGTGACGACCTCGATGTGGGTGTCGGGGTCCGGGTAGATGCTCGAGGTGATCGCGACCGAATCGCTGAAGTCGCGTTCGTCGTCCCGGGCGGTCACGGCCTGAATCGATTCCGAGTTGGTCCTGACCACATGACCGATCCGCGGCGAAAGGTTCGGGAGGTCACCGTTGTGGAGACAGTTGGCAAGCAGCTTGTTGGTGCCGAGGGCCCCGGCCGAGAAGATCACTCCTCCGGCCGTGATCTTCTTGCGCCGGTGACGGAGCACGGCACCGGAACGATCGGTCATGAGTTCGTAGCCCCGGGTGCCGTCCGCTGCCGGTCCCAGCGGCTTGACCGAAGTCACCTCACGTCCCGGGAACACCTTCACTCCGAGCTTCTCGGCGAAGTAGAGGTAGTTCTTGACCAGGGTGTTCTTGGCCCCGTAACGGCAGCCGACCATGCATGAGCCGCATTTTCTGCAGCCGGTGCGATCGGGGCCCTCGCCGCCGAAGTACGGGTCGGGCACGGTCTTGTTCTCCTCGCCGAAAAACACGCCCACCTGAGTGTTCGAGTAGGTCTTGTCGGCTCCGATCTCGTCCGCGTACTCGTGGAGCAGCTGGTCGGCCGGTCCGGTATCCCGGTAGAGGGTGACTCCGAGCATGCGCTCCGCGGTCACGTAGTGGGGTCCGAGTTCAACCTCCCAGTCGGCCAGACCGTCCCACTGCGGGTCGGTGTAGAAGGCGGGGCGGGGGCGGTAGAGGGTGTTGGCGT
>JAGQUQ010000037.1:3128-22091 GCA_020438425.1 Solirubrobacterales bacterium | reverse complement strand
CATGTCGTCGTTGAAGTCCGGGCGGTCGGCCATCGGCCCGAGAGCGATCTGGGATTCCCGCACGATCGCGACTCCCACATCCCGTTCGATCTTGACCAGCTTCTCCCGAAGCTCGTCATCCGTTCGTGAAGCCAGCCACAGTTCAAGCAAGGCGTCGAACGCCGCACCCTGGTGCTCCTCCCAAAGCGCATCGAGGCCTTCCTCGACGGTGACGGTCTTGCCGCTGAACTGTTCCCTGACCGCCGCGAGACGCAGCTCCGCAAGGTGGGACACTGCGGCGCTGAGCAGATCGGACCGGCTGCGGAAATAGGGGGTCTGGGCACCGCGGGAAACTCCGGCCAGCTCGGCGATCCGCCCGGTCGTGGTCCCGGAGTAGCCGTAGGTCACCAGCGACTCGATGGTCGCGTCCAGCAAAGCCGCCCGGGTCTCGGCGCGTCTTTCCGCCTGGGTCTTGGGACGAGGGCGGTCAGCCGCCCGGGACGAGGTCATGCCGGGACGATATCGGCCGTCACTCGACCCGGGCGACCGAGATCGCCAGGTTGCGGCCGTCGATCGTGACTTCCGGGGTGCCCGGTGCGGCGGCCTCGGCAGTGTCGCCGCCGATTTCGATCGAGCGGGCAAGCACCTCGCCGGTCAGGTAACCCTCGTGGGCCCCGGCGGCATCCAGCAACTCCTGGTCGCCGGCCAGCGAGAGGCTGATCCGGTCGGTGATCTCGAGGCCGGCATCCTTGCGGGCGTTCTGGACCGCGTGGACGATCTCGCGGGCCAGGCCCTCCCGGATCAGGCTCTCGTCGAGTTCCAGGGCCAGCGCTACGGCGTGTCCGGACTCGGCTTCCACCTGGTAGCCCTCGAGCGGTTCCATGCTGAGCAGCAGGTCGTCGGCAGTCAGGGTGTGGTCCCTGCCTTCGATCGAGATGCCGATCTCACCTCCGGATTCCACCGTTTCGGCGACATGGGCGGGGTCGAGGCTTGCGACCGCAGCCGAAACCTGAGGCATCGACTTTCCGAAGCGCGGGCCGAGAGTGCGGAAGTTCGGTTTGACCAGATAGCTGACCAGGTCCGACTGGTCGGTGACGAACTCGAGTTCCTTGACGTTGAGTTCGGACTTGATCAGGGCCGCCTGGGTTTCGATCGCCTCGCGCTCGGCGTCGGTCGCGACGACAACCGCACGGGCCAGCGGCTGGCGGACCTTGGCCTTGGCCTGGGCCCTCGAGGCGCGCCCGAGTTCGACCGTCTGCCGGGTTGCCGCCATTGCCGCTTCCAGCTCTTCGTCGCGAAGTGCTTCGGCGGGCGCGGGGTAGTCACGCAGATGAACCGAATCGGGGAGCGAGCCGAAATCACCGCTGGCGCCTCCGGCCAGGTTCTGGTGGATCTCCTCGGCGATGAACGGGGTGAAGGGGGCGAGCAGGGCCGACACCTCGACCAGGCAGTGCCTCAGGGTTGCGAAGGCGGCGGCATCGCCCTCCCAGAAGCGGCGACGGGAAAGCCGCACATACCAGTTGGAGAGTTCCTCGACGTAGGCCGCGATCGCCCGGCCGGCGGCGGTGCAGTCGAAGCTCTCCATCTTCGCGTTGACTTCCCCGACCGTCGCCTGCAGGCGGGAAAGTGCCCAGCGGTCGAGGTCGGTCGGCTCGGCTGGCGGGTCCGGCGCGGTCGATGCGTCGATGCCCTCCGCGTTCGCGTAGAGGACCCAGAAGGAGTAGGTGTTCCAGAGGGTCAAGAGAAAGGAACGAAGCGCTTCCGAGATCGCCTCGGTCGAGAACCGGTAGCCGGCCCAGGGCTGCTGGGCGGTGAACAGGTACCAGCGGAAGGCATCGGCGCCGAACTCGTCCAGGACCTCCCAGGGGGAAACCACGTTGCCCTTCGACTTCGACATCTTCTGGCCGTCGCCGTCGAGGATCAGGCCGAGGCAGACGCAGTTCCGGTAGCTGGGCTGGTCGAACAGCAGGGTCGACTCGGCCAGCAGCGTGTAGAACCAGCCGCGGGTCTGGTCGATCGCCTCGCAGATGTAGTCGGCCGGGAACCGCTGCTCGAACTCTTCCTTGCCCTCGAAGGGGTAGTGGAACTGGGCGAAGGGCATCGCGCCCGAGTCGTACCAGGTGTCGATCACGCTGACCACGCGCTTCATCTCGCCGTTGCCGCATTCGCAGGCCCAGCTCACTTCGTCGATGTAGGGGCGGTGGAGATCCTCCGGCAGCGGCCCTCCGGACTTCTCCTCCAGTTCAGCGACCGAGCCGGCGCAGAAGGACTCTTCGCAGGCCGGGTCAGAGCATTCCCAGATCGGCAGCGGAGTGCCCCAGTAGCGGTCACGGGAAAGGGCCCAGTCGACGTTGTTCTCGAGCCAGCGGCCGAAGCGGCCGTCCTTGATGTGCTCCGGGTGCCAGCCGATCTCTTCGTTTCCGGCCAGCATCGCGCCCTTGGCCTCGGCGGTCTTGATGTACCAGCTGGCTTTCGCGTAGTAGAGCAGCGGGGTTCCGCAGCGCCAGCAATGCGGGTACGAGTGCTCGTAGTCGCTGGCCCGGAAAAGCCGGTCGCTGACCCTCAGGTGTTCAATCAGCCGGGCGGTCACTTCGGGGTCCTTGACGAACTCGCCGGCGAATCCGGTGACCCGGTCGTCGAAGCGTCCGTCGAGGCCGACCGGGTTGAAGAGTGACCCTTCCGGGCCCCGGCTGGATGGGTCGTAGAGACCGTCCGCGATTGCCGCCCGGTAGTCGTCCTCGCCGAAGGCAGGGGCTATATGCACCATGCCGGTGCCGTCGTCGGTGGTCACGAAGTCGCCGCTGATCACCTTGAACACTCCCGAGTTCTCGGCCATGCCCGGGAAGGGTGCTTCGTAGCCCTGACCGAGCAGCTCCTCTCCCTTGAAGGTCCGTTCGGCAACCACGCCCTCGCCCAGCACCTTCTCGATCAACTTCTCGGCCAGGATCAGGGTCTCGCCCTCGAAATCGACCTCGGCGTAGGTCACCTCCGGGTCGACCGCGACCGCGTAGTTACCGGGCAGGGTCCAGGGGGTGGTGGTCCAGATCAAGAGCGAAGCGTCCCGTTCTTTCAACGGGAACCGCACGAAGACCGAAGGATCGATCACGTCCCTGTAACCCTGCGCCACCTCATGCGAAGAGAGAGCGGTGCCGCAGCGCGGGCAGTAGGGCGAGACCCGGTGACCCTCGTAAAGCCGGTCGGAATCGTGGAGCTCTTTCAGTGACCACCAGACCGACTCGATGTACTCGTTGTCCATCGTCACGTAGGGGTCGTCGAGATCGATCCAGAAGCCGATCCTTTCGGTCAGCCGGTTCCATTCCTCCACATAGGTGAAGACCGATTCCCGGCAGAGCCGGTTGAACTCCTCGATTCCGAACTCCTCGATCTCCCGTTTCGAGGAGATCCCGAGCTGCTTCTCCACCTCCAGCTCGACCGGCAGACCGTGACAGTCCCAGCCCGCCTTGCGGGGAACGCGGTAGCCGCTCATCGCCCGGTACCTCGGGTAGATGTCCTTGAAGACCCGGCTCAGCACATGATGCGAACCCGGCCGGCCATTGGCCGTCGGCGGACCCTCGTAGAAGCTCCAGACCTCGGCGCCCTCACGCCGCTCCAGTTGCCGCTCGAAGATCCGATCCTCTTTCCAGGCGGCATTGATCCGTTCCTCCATCTCGGGGAAGGACTGCTTGGGATCGACCGGGCGAAATGACGACATGAGCAGGGGAGTCTATGAATTGCCCGCATTGACGGGATCGGCGCGCTCATTAATTAGAGTGGTGCGATGGGTTCGCTGGAGTTGAGGGACAAGGTCGTGTTGATAACCGGTGGCGCCAGGGGGATCGGTTTCGAGACCGCGCGTCTGGCTCGCGAGCGGGGTGCGTCGGTCGCGCTGGTCGATCTCGAACTCGAAGCGGTCGAGGATTCGGCGGTGGCACTCGGCGGTGATTCGATCGGGCTCCAGGCCGACGTGACCGACCTCGGTCAGATGCAGGACGCGGTCGCCCGAGCGGTCGAACAGCTCGGCCGGGTCGATGTGGTGATCGCCAACGCCGGCATCACGCCACCCAAGACCACCGCCCGGGCGATCGACCCGGTGATCTGGGAGAAGGTCATCGAGGTCAACGTGGTCGGCGTCTACAACACCGTGAAGGCGGCTGTTGACCAGGTGATCGCAAACCGCGGCCACATGGTCCTGATCGCCTCCCAGGCCGCCCACGCCAACGGGGCACTGAACACTTCCTATGCTGCATCCAAGGCAGCGGTCGAAGCGATCGGCCGATCGCTCAGGACCGAACTCGAACCCCACGGTGCCTCTGCGGGGGTTGCCTACTTCGGCTACGTGGAGACCGAGCTGATCAGCCAGGTCTTCGGGAACGAACTGGCCGACGCCTTCCGCCGTGAAGCGGCTCCGGATTTCCTGACCAGGGCGATCCCGATCGAGCAGGCGGCCCGGGCCCTGGTCGACAGCATTCCGGCCCGCGAGCCCCGGGTGATCGAACCGGCCCGGTGGCGGCCGCTGCTCCGGGCGCGAGGCCAGGTCGGCCCGCTCAGCGACCGGCAGCTCGAACGCAACCCGAAGATCGGGGATTTCATCCGCGAGTTCGAGCGTCGCGACATCGGCGATTCGGCGGCACCGCTCTTTCCCCCGGTTCGCTCCGGCATGCCCTACAACCTGGCCGGGAAGGTGGTGCTGGTCACCGGCGGGGCGAAAGGCATCGGGTTCGAGATTGCCCGTCAGGCCCATGGCCGGGGTGCTTCGGTCGCGATTCTTGATGTCAACTCGGCCGATGCCGAGGCTTCGGCCAGGGAGATCGGTTCCCGCGCGGCGGGTTTCGGCGCCGATGTCACCAGCGCCGAAGATCTGGAGCGGGCCTTCGCCGGAACCCGTGAGCGTTTCGGCCGGATTGATGTGGTCGTGGCCAACGCCGGGATCGGCCCGAAGCAGGCCAGTCCGATCCGGACCCAGGGCTCCGAAGAGTGGGGTCGCGTATTCGATGTCGACCTGTTCGGGGTCTGGCGGACCGTGCGGGCCGGGATCGAGGACGTGATCGGTAACGGCGGCCAGTTCGTCCTGATCGCCTCCTCCTACTCGTTCATGAACGGCGTGATGAACTCCTCCTACGCCGCCGCCAAGGCAGGGGTCGAGGCGCTGGGTCGTGGCCTCCGGGTGGAACTCACCCCGCTCGGGGCGAGTGCCACGGTCGCCTACTTCGGCTGGATCGACACCGACCTCGTGACCGGTGCCTTCGAGGACCCCCTGATCCAGCGGATCAGGGAAGACGTGACCCCGGGCTGGATGACCCGCAAGGTCCCGGTTTCAAAGGCCGGCAAGGTCGTGATCGATGCACTGGAGAAGCGCGAGCCGAGGGCGATCGCCCCGGCCGAGTGGAAGGCGATGTTCTACGCCCGCGGCCTGATCGGCCCGATGTTCGACAAGCGGGTCGACGAGGACCAGGCGATCGCCCAGATCATCCCCCAGGCAGAAGAACGCCAGCGCACTCCCTGATCCCCCGGGCGGCTCCGGACAGACTGGGCGGCTCCGGACAGCATTGAAGTTATCCGCACATGGAGCGAATTACTTCAACGCTGTCGGAAGCGCGCCTGAACTTTCAGGGTGACTTTTCTGGTCTTGCCCTGGGTCGTGATCGTGATCGCCGCTTTGCCTTTGGCCTTGCGGGTGGCGCGCACCGAAATGGATTTGGTTACCGACTTGAGTCGCGGAACGGTGACGGTTACCGATCCCGGGACCTTGACCTCACGGTTGCCGGATTTCAGTTTCAGCTTCACCTTGATCGGGCTGCCACCGGAGTTCGAAAGCTTCACCCGGACCGCGGTCTTCTTCCCGGCCTTCAGTTTGCCTTTGGCTGAGGTCAGGCTGATTCCCGACAGAACCCCCGGGGTGTTGGTGCAGTTGTCCGGAGCGATACCGGTCTGTCCTGCCGGGCATTCCTGCTGCTCGCAGCGCGGGCTGCCGTCCGGGCGGGGGATGCCGTTCTCGCAGAGGTACTCGTGGAGACGGGCCGGGAACATCGTGTTGATCGCGTCGGCACCCTGGCCGATCAGCTTCGCGTACCAGGGGTCGGTCTCCTGGTTTTCGTCGATGTCCGAGGGCCAGACCACCGAGATGAACCCGTCGTACTCGAAGTGCGGCTTGAGGATCGGAATCGTGTCGACCAGACCGCCCGGGCTGCCCCCGTTCAGGTCGTACATGTCCGGCGGCTGGACCGCGACCGGCGTCGGGGTGATCGGCGTCCCGGTGATGTAGTCGAGCGTGCCTTCAAGGCTGCCGCCGAGCGCGAGGTGACCCGGAGCCTTCTCGTGGAAGGCATCGATCATCGCCTGGCTGAAGGCGTTGATGATCACGTCCTTCTCCCGTCCCGGGTGGTCGGCGAGGACATCCGCCGCGGCCTGGGCGGTGGCTTCGGCGCCGGCATGGGACTTCAGCTCGACGTTCATCGGCGTGTTCGGGAAGGCGTCGAGGATCTCGTCGAAGGTCGCGATTCTGAAGTCGCTGGCCGAGTATTCCGGCGGGGGAGCTACATCCCCGGTCGCCATCCCGCGATAGGGATGCGGCACGTCGAGGCTCTTTTCGTAGTAGGTCGCGAGGCCGGGCGAGAACCAGTAGCCGAAGTCGTACTGCCGGACCTGTTCGAGGGTGAGGTCCCGGAATGCGGTGCAGGGGCCGTCGGAGGTGTGGCAGGGCTCGCCGTCGTGGGTTGCGATCAGGACGTCATCACTGGTCAGGGTGACATCCATGTCGATCACGTCGGCCCCGTCGGCAAGCGACTTCTTGAAGGCGAAGAGAGTGTTGCCCGGGTTCTCCCGCTCTCCGCCCTGATGGGCGAAGTTCATGAAGCCCTTGGTGTTCCAGAAGTCGGTCGGCGGCGGCGTGGCCGGCCGGTTCGGCGCCGCGCCCGATGAGGCGGGCACGGCAATGAAGACCAGCGCGGTCAGGACGGCGAGCAGCGTTCTCTTTCCCATGCTTCCCATAACCCCTGATCCTAGGGTTCGACTCGCAACCGGTGTATTCGTCCTGTGACCGGAACCGCTGGCTAGAGTCGGAGCATGAGCATCGATTCGGAATATGTCGTCCGCATAGCCAAACTCGAGCAGAAGGTGAGCGAGCTCTACCGGCACCTGGGGATTGCCGAGCCGAGCGGGAACGAGGCCCTCTCGCCCGAGGTCATGGCCCTGCTCCAGCAAAACAACACGATCGAGGCAATCAAGGTCCACCGCGAGCAGACCGGCCTCGACATGGCCGCCGCCAAAGCGGCAATCGACGAATACCTCGCCTCCGGCGGCTAGCCGATCCCGCCGGCCTCGACCGGGATCAGGTGCGGGTGCCGGGTCAGGGCCGGGTTGTTTCCTCGAGCAGGTAGATGAAGGAGCCGTAGGGTTCTCCGGTTGCTCTTTCGAGGCCTACCTCGCAGGTCCGGTTCGATGAGATGTGCCGTTCGGTCGGGTTTGCCCTGACCTCGGCGGCCTCCTCCGCGGTGGCACTGGCGGTCAGCTCCGGATGGAGCAGGCCACGGTCCCCGGCGAAGCCGCAGCAGGTGGCGTTGTCCGGCACCTCGACCTTCTCGGCGAGGGCGCCGGCGATCCGGTTCAGTGATCTCTCAAGTCCCAGGTGCCTGCCCGAACAGGTCGGGTGGACCGTGACCGACTCGACCTTGCGAGTGACTTCGAGTGACGGCAGCAGGAACTCCTCGGCCCACTGGACCGAGTCGATGATCGTGAGGTCGGCGTGGCGGGCGGCGTTCTCCTCGCTCAGCACGCCCTCGCCGAAATCGATCAGGCCGTGGCCGCAGGAGGAGGCGTCGATGACCAGGGGCAGGGTGCCGCCGCCGGTCCAGCGCCAGATCCGCTCGACCGTCTGGTTCGCCTTGAACTCGTGGGCGCTCTTGTATCCCTTCGAGCTCCAGGGCACCGAGCAACAGGTGCCGCTGATGTCGGGCGGGATCCAGACCGGCTTGCCGGCCCGAGCCGAAACCTCGACCATCGCTTCCGGCAGGCTCTTACCGGGGTCGTCCTTGGAGCGGCCGAACATGCGGTTGATGCAGGCCGGCATGTAGACGGCAGCAGCGCCGTGGGAAGTCGTCTTCGGAAGTTCCGGTGACGCGGCTGGCGGCATGTCCTCGCCCCATTCGGGGACCAGGTCGGCGCTGATCGCCTTGCGGGCACCCCTGGTCAGGCCGCGCATCGCTCCGTCCGATGTGACCTTCGAGACGGCCCCGCCGAGTTTCAGGCCGGTGCGGGCCAGCTTCTCGATCCGGTCCCAGCGACGGGCCGCCCGGAGCGCCATCTTCTCGGCCGCCGGGCTGTGCTGCTCGGCCCGAAAACCCTTGATGAACTTGCCGGTGTCGATCCCGACCGGGCAAACCAGCAGGCAGGAACCGTCGGTAGCACAGGTTTCGATCGCCTCGTACTCGAACTCCTGGAGCAGGGCCCGGCGAACCGGGGTGTCCTCGCCCTGCCGGACCATCTCGCGCCGCAGCACGATCCGCTGCCGGGGGGTGGTGGTCAGGTGGCGGCTCGGACAGACCGGCTCGCAGAAACCGCACTCAACGCAGGCGTTGGCGATCTCCTCGACCGGAGGGGTGGTCTTCAGGTTCTTCAGGTGCGCTTCGTCATCCCGGGTCAGGATCGATCCAGGGTTGAGCGCGTTGTCCGGGTCGGCCAGCTCCTTGGCCCGCCACATGAGGTCGACCGCCTGCTCGCCCCATTCCTTCACCACATAGGGAGCCATGTTGATCCCGGTCCCGTGTTCGGCCTTGAGCGCGCCGTCGTACTTGTCGATGATCACCTCGACCAGGGCGTTCATGAAGTTTTCGTACCGCTCGGTGTCCTCCGGCTTGGAGAAATCCGGGGTGAGCATGAAGTGGAGGTTGCCGGCCGAGGCGTGACCGGCGACTCCGGCCAGGAAGCCATGCTCGGCCAGCATCCCGCGCAGCTCGACCGCCGCTTCGGCGATCCGGGCCGGCGGCACGCAGACGTCCTCGATGATCAGGGCCGTGCCGGCCAGGCGCATCTTGCCGATCAGCCCATGCAGTCCTTCACGGACCTTCCAGTTGATCTCGATCGTTTCCTCGTCGCGACCGAACTTCGCCGGCAGGATCAGCTTGTCGGCGTCGACGATCTCGAGTGCCTTCGCTTCCTGGGCGTCAAGACTGGCCTCGTCGGGTCCCCCGAACTCGACCAGCAGGGCGGCTGATTCGGGATCGATCTCGCGGAAGTACTCGGGGGCGCCGGGCATGTTCCAGCCGGCGGTGATCAGGGCCGGGGCAACCATCAGCTCGACTGCGGTGGCCCCGGCGGCAACCAGATCCGGGACTGGATCGACCGCGGTCTGGATGTCCGGAAAGTGAAGCCACGCGGTGGTGGTCACCACGGGCAGCTCGACGGTCTCGAAGGTGACGCTGGCGACGAAGGCGAGGGTTCCCTCCGAGCCGACGATCAGGCGGCGGAAGATCTCGACCGGAGTCTCGCCGTCAAGGAAGGCGCAGAGCCGGTAGCCGGTCGTGTTCTTGATCTCGAACTTGTGGCGGATCCGGTCGACCAGCGCCTGGTCGGCAAGGATCTCCTCGCGGATCTTCATCAGGCCCTCGGCCAGTTCGGGTTCCTTCGCGGCGAACTCGGCCTCGGCGTTCTCGTCCTCGGTGTTGATCATCGTTCCCGAGGGCAGCACGAAGGTCATGCCGGTGACCGTCTGGTACGAGTCGTAGGTGACCCCGCAGCGCATGCCGCCGGAGTTGTTGTTGACCACGCCGCCGACCGTAGCGATGTCGGTCGAGGCGGGGTCCGGGCCGAGCTTGCGGCCGTAGGGGGCGAGCACCTTGTTGGCGTGGCCGAGCACGACTCCGGGTCCGATCCGGGCCTTGAGACCGTCATCGATTACCTCGACCCCGGTGAAGTGCTTGCGGACATCGACCAGGATGCCTTCGGTCTGGCCCTGGCCGTTGAGGCTGGTGCCACCGGAGCGGAAGGTGACCGGGATGCCCTGATCGCGCCCGAACTCGAGGACCTTCGCCACGTCCTCCGCGTCGTGGGCCATCACCACCGCCCTGGGCAGCATCCGGTAGGGGCTGGCATCCGAGGCGTAGCGGATCAGGTCGGTCGCCCGGCCCAGCAGCTTCTCCTCGCCCAGCAGCTCGACCAGCCGCGATCGCAGCGGCTCGGGCGTGCCGCCGGCAACCCAGTCGGGAGCCCGGTCGAGAGCCGGTTCGCTCGCTTCCGGGGTGATCTTCAGAACATCCGGTTCGAGCAGTGGCATCTCAGGCTCCCTGGTTGATGATTTCTAGAACAGCGACATTCCCGGTTCAACCGGTACTTCGACCAGCCGCGGTTTCGAATCGGCGATCGCTTCCTTGAGCGCTGCTTCGACTTCTTCGGCGCTGGCGGCGGTCCTGCTTTCGATGCCGTAACCCTCGGCGATCTTTGCCGTCTCGAGGGCCGGCAGGTCGAGCCCGGGGGCATCCGAAACCTGCTCGACTTCGGCGAACCACTTGAGGATCCCGTACTCCTCGTTGCGGAGGATCAGGAAGGTCACCGGGATGTCGTAGGCGGCCGCCGTCCAGAAGGCGCTGACCGCGTACTGGACCGAGCCTTCACCGAGCACGCAGACGACCGGACGGTCTTCGGCGTAGCCGATCCCGACGGCCGAGGAAAGACCGAAGCCGAGTCCGCCGCCGGCGCCGAAGAAGTAGCTGTTCGGCTTCGAGATCCGGAGCTGGTTGCGGAGCGCCATGGTCGAGGTGGGCGCCTCGAGCACGATCACCGCGTCCTCCGGGATCACCCGCTTCAGGGTGTTCATCACGGTCGAGGGATTGAGCGGGTCGGTCTCATCCATCCGGACCGGACCGGGCCAGGGATCGATCGCGGGCCGGTCGGTGCCGTCGAGGGCCCCGTTCAACGCGGCGAGCGCGAGCTTCACATCGGAGATGATCGCCTCGCCCATCGGGGCGCGGGCCGCCTCGTCGGGATCGGAGGTGATCTGGACCAGCTTCGTGTTCTCGCCGAGCAGCGGACCGGGCAGGTAGGGGTAGTACGGGAAGACCGAGGAGCCGACGACCAGGACGAGGTCGTGATCCTTGAGGGTCTCGCCGACCGGCTGGATCGCCGGTGGCAGCACGCCCCGCCAGTGAGGGTGGCTTTCGGGGAAACCGAGCCGGCCACCGCCGGTCGCGGGCGAGGCCCAGACCGGGAGGTTCTGGTCTTCGGCAAGGGCGATCGCCTCCTCCCAGGCGTCGGCGGCGTCGATGTCGGGTCCGGCGACCAGAACCGGATTCTTCGCGGCTTTGATGCGGGCGGCGAGATCCTCGATCGCGGCCGGGTCGGCACCGGTGCGGCTGGACACTGCGCGGTCGATCACGTGCCGGGCCTCGATCGCGTCCATCTCGACATCCCAGTCGTCCATCGGGATCGAGACCATGACCGGACCCATCGGCGGGGTCGCCGCGAGGTGGACCGCATGGGCCAGCGCCAGCGGCACGTCCTCGGCCCGGGCCGGCTCATAGGAGTACTTGACGAACGGGTCGGGGACCCGGATCGCGTCACGGTTGGTCAGGTTCGCCTGCATCGTGATCTGGGCCCGGACCTGCTGGCCGACCGTGACCACGACCGGCGAGTGGTTCGCCTGGGCGTTGAAGAGGGCGCCGACCGCGTTGCCGAGGCCGGGAGCGGTGTGGAGGTTGACCAGGGTCGGCTTGCGGGTTACCTGGGCGCGGCCGTCGGCCATGCCTACCACGGCGGCCTCCTGAAGCCCGAGCACGTACTTGAAGTCATCCGGGTAGTCGGCCAGCATCGGCAACTCGGTCGAGCCGGGATTGCCGAAAATCGTGGTCATCCCCAGCTTCCGGAACAGGTCGAAAGTGACATTGCGCACGGTAGGCATGGCCGCAGCCTATATGTGAACGGCCGGGTACGGGACCGAACCCGGGCTGCCCGGCCTGTCAGGATTGAACGGTGCGCAAATCACTCGCCCTGGCCCTGATCCTGCCCGCCCTCGCCCTGCCCTTCGCCGGTTGCGGAACCGGTGCCGGAATCCCCACTCCGCCGGCCTGTCTGACCACCCCGGAGATCTGGATGACCGCCCTGGCCCAGGCACCCGATCAGGTCCTGATCGAAGGGGACTCGAAGATCAGCGAATGCCTGCCAGCGGACCAGACGGCCGCCCATCAGGAAGAGGTCGGCCGGACCGCGGTCGAGGTCGCGACCCGGCTTGCGACCTTCACCAAGGCGAGCGGCAAGGACGGCGATTTCGAGAGCTCGGTCGAGGCCGCGATGATGGCCGGGTACCTGGTTGGAGCGATCGAGAAGGCAGCGGAAGAAACCGAAGGGATCCACGCGACTCTGGTCAGCCGGGTCGAGGCAGCGGCGACCAACGGGCTTCAGGGTGCCAGTCCGAAGATCAGGCGCACCTACGAGAAGGGCTACGAAGCGGGTCGGGAAACCGGCTGAAAGACTGTCCCCGGCAAGTCAGCAAGTCGATACGGAAGGCGTTGAAGTGAGCGAGCAACTCTGGGGTGGGGAAACCACCAAGGCGATTGACAACTTCCCCGTTTCGGGCGAGACGATCCCGCCGTCGCTGGTCAAGTGGCTGGGACTGATCAAGGCGAACGCCGCCCGGGCCAACGCCGAACTCGGTCTGCTCGACGCGGATATCGCCGAACGGATCGCCGCCGCCGGCGACGAGATCGGCGCCGGCAAGCACGACGACCAGTTCCCGATTGACATCTTCCAGACCGGTTCCGGCACCTCGTCGAACATGAACACCAATGAGGTGATCGCCAGCCTCGCCGGTGAAGGGGTCCACCAGAACGACCACGTGAACATGGGCCAGTCGTCGAACGACGTCTTTCCCTCGGCAGTTCACCTCGCCGCGCTCGACCAGGTGACCAATGACCTGCTGCCCGCCATGGAGAAGCTCGCGGTTGCGCTGGGCGCCAAGGCCGAGGAGTTCAAGGATGTGGTCAAGGCCGGCCGGACCCACCTGATGGACGCGGTTCCGGTCACCCTCGGCCAGGAGTTCGGCGGCTACGCCTCGCAGGTCCGGCACGGCATCGACCGGGTCACCGGCACCCTCGACCGGGTCGGCCAGATTCCGCTCGGCGGCACCGCAACCGGCACCGGCCTCAACACCCACCCCGAGTTCTCGGCCCTGGTTCGGGCCCGCCTTTCCGAGGCGAGTGGCCTGGCAATCTCTCCGCCGCATGACCGCTTCGAGGCGCAGGCCAACCGCGACTCGCTGGTCGAGCTTTCCGGAGCCCTCAAGGTCTATGCGGTCTCGCTGAACAAGATCGCCAACGACCTCGCCCTGATGGGAGCCGGCCCCCGGGCCGGGCTCGCCGAGCTGGCTCTGCCCGAACTTCAGAAGGGCTCCTCGATCATGCCCGGCAAGGTCAACCCGGTAATCCCCGAGGTCGTGATCCAGGTCGCCGCCCAGGTGGTCGGCAACGACATGGCGATCACCATGGCCGGTTCGCAGGGCCAGTTCGAGCTGAACGTCCGGGTCCCGCTGATCGCCCGCAACCTGCTCTTCTCGATCCGCATCCTGGCCAGCGCCAGCCGCCTGCTCGACGAGAAGTGCGTCGCCGGGATCGAGGCCAACCTGCCGCGCAACGAGCACCACGCCGAAGCGACCCTCGCCACGGCCACGGCGCTCAACCCGTACATCGGTTACGACAAGGCCAGCGAAATCGTCAAGGAAGCCGCCAACTCAGGACGCCCCCTCCGCGAAGTAGCAATCGAACTCGGAGTAGAAGAAAAAGTCCTAGACGAGGCCCTCGACCACCACAAAATGGCCAATCCCCACGGGGCTTAACTGCAGTCGGGCCGGCCTGCGCCGGCCCTCCGAATAGCAACCCGCCCCTTCCTCTCACATCCACAGACGGAAGGAAGGGGCTCCATCCGGGGCGGGATGAACTGGCGACGGGTTCGGGTAGCCGCGGGGGCGGGTGGGCCTCCCAAAGTGGCTTCCGATTACTGCTCCGGTCGGCGAGCAGGCACTCGTTCACGCGACGGGTGGGCCATCTTTGGGAGGCCCACCCGCCCCCGCGGCGTAACGGCTAACGCCGCTTCTTTTTCGCCTTGATCACCTTGATGTTGGCGACCGCCTTCTTGCCGGCGACCGTGATCGTGATCTTTGACTTGCCCTTCGCCGTGCGCAGAGCGCGGACCGGGATCTTGACCGTGGCGGTCTTGCCCGGCTGGATCTTCTTGATCGTCTTCTTTGAGACCTTCACCCGCTTGTTCGAGGACTTGACGGCGACCTTGACGTTCTTCGCGTCGGCGGTGGCGGTGATGAAGTTGCTCACCTTCACCGTCAGCTTGAACTTCTTGCCGGCCTTCAGGCTGCGCTTCTTCGGGCTGACCGTCACCTTGTTGACGTTGGCCTTCTTCTTGCGCGGATCCTTGATCAGCAGCTCGACATTGCGGTCTTCCGCCTCGCCTTCACCGCACTTCTCCGAGCCGCAGGCTTCGGCGCCGTTCTGGTTCTCGTTGTAGCCGATCACCCTGGAGAGGGAGGCCAGCTCGTCCGTGCTCAGGTTGGCGGCGCTGGTGCCGTCGGCCGGTGCGTCCACCTTGGCGGCGTGGTCGATCACCGTGCCGAAGATCGAGAGGTTGCCGTCCCGGTTGTCGAAGATCTCGATCAGGCGGTTCTGCTTCGGCCAGTCGGCCAGGGCCGAGGTGCGAATGCTCCAGAAGCCGCTCTTGCCGTCGGGCGCGGCGAACGAGGTCACGTTGTTGACGTGACTGTGTCCGGCGACCCAGGCGATCACGTTCGGGTAGCCGAGCAGCATGTCCACCGTGTCGTTGCCGAGGTGGATCGGGGCCGAATCCCGGGGGTCGCCGTCACAGCCGGGAACCTCGGCCGGATCGACGGTCGAGCAACCCGGGGCCTTCTCGTCGATCACGTCGGCGGTCATGCTGCCGGGCGCGTGATGCGAGAAGAGCACGACCAGCTCGTTGTTGGCGGTCGCCTTCTTGATCGTCGCTTCCAGCCACTTGAACTGCGGGTCGTCGAGGTTGCCCTTGTCGGAGACGAGAACCGTGCCGCCTTCCGAGGTGGTGTCCAGCGAGACGTAGCGGACCCCCGGTCGCGGGCTGAACGAGTAGTAGGAAGCGAAGCCGCTCGAGGCGGTCTTTTCGGCCTTGTCGACGAAGTTGAAGCCGTGGCCGCTGTCCTTGCCGGTGCTCCGGTAGAGGTTCATGTGCTCCTTCTTGGAGAGCAGGCGACGGTCCGGGTCCGGCGGGACCTCCATGAAGTACTTCGGTTCACCGGTCCGGATGTCGAGGAAGTCCTCGGCGGTGAAGTTCGGGTTGAGGACGAAGTTCAGCAACGGGTTGCTGGAGCGGCCGCTGTTGGCCGAGTCGTCATTGATCGGCTTCAGGCAGCCGGTCGCGATCTGGTTGAAGATGTTGCTGCCCCAGGCGTTGCCCTGAACCAGTCCGTCGTGGTTGCCGAACACCTGGTAGGCGGGCACCTTGAGGCCGGTCGCCTTGAAGGGACGCTGGGCCCGGTCCATCAGGCCGGGGTATCCCGGCCAGTCGGCGAACGGGTTGACGAAGTTCGGGTTGGCCGGAACCGGTGTCGGGTTCGGCTCGTCCGGATCCCAGAAGTAGCCCATGGTCGGGGTGGGCCACTCGTCACGGTCCTGGACGCCGGTGTAGGCGCTCGGGTCGGCCGCGTTGAGGACGTTCATCCCGTTCGGGCAGAGCGGATGGTTGCCGATCGAGGAAGCCGGATCGACGCCAGAGCCCGGGTTCACGGTCTGGCCTTCGATCAGCTGGAGATTCCAGAGAGCCTCGTTGTACTGGTTGTTGTCGGAGATGTCGCCGGTGTTGACGACGAAGTCCATTTTCGGCTTGACCCCGCCCTTGGCCGCATGCGGCGGCTTGGCCGAGAAGGCGTTGAACTGGCGGATCATCGCGTCTTCTTCCTGCGGGTTCAGTGCCTCGCCCGGTCGCCAGGAGGAAGTGAAGGCGCCACCCTGGGGATCGAGGAACTCGACCCGGAGCGGGCTTTCTTCGTCGGCGAGCTGGAAGTCGGTCAGCTGGCCGAAGTAGGAGATCGAGGTGCGGCGGTTCTCGCGACCGGAAAGGGCGGCGCCGAGGGCGGTGCCGCTTTCCGAACCGTCGCGGACCGTGTAGCCCTCACCGGGTCCGGTCGCCAGGAAGTTGAAGCCGGCCGAAGAGTCGGGCACGATCCGCTGGGTGGTGGTCGACACACCGAGCGTGTCTCCGGGCGCCGCCTGGGCGATCGCAACGGTGGTCAACGCGCAGATCGCAATCAGCGCGGCAGCGACTTTGGTCCTGAACCGGTTCATCAATTCTCCTTGCGGCCGGCTTCCCGTGAGCCGGCACCTGTGGGTGGAAATTCACCGTCCGGTCTCCTCCGGACGTGGACGGAACTGAGCCTACGTTACCGCCATGTGAAGAAACCGGCCAAAGGCCTCCGAGTTTCGGTTTGCCAGTCGGCAGAATGGTCGTATGAACGAAAGTCAAGACAGCCCGGATACCGGGCCGAACTGGGGTGCGAGTGCCGGGAACGCCTGGGTGGCGATTCAGGATCTGACCGACAGCATCTTTGAGCCGGTCGAGCGGCTGCTGACCGAGGAGGTCGCGAGCGGTGAGGGAAACCGGGTGCTTGACGTCGGTTGCGGGACCGGTGCCACGACGGTGGCGATCGCGCATCGCCTCGGACCGGAGGCGGTGGTCTCGGGCATCGACGTCTCCGCCCCGATGATCGAGGCATCGATCGAGAGGGCCGCCTCGGCCGGAGTCGAGATCGACTTCACCCTGGCCGACGCCGAGACCCATGATTTCGGCGAGCTTCGATTCGACCAGGTGGTCTCGAGGTGCGGGGTCATGTTCTTCAGCGATCCGGTCGCCGCCTTTTCGAACCTGGCCCGGGTCGGCACCGGCGGCCGGCTGCGCGCGATCACCTGGCGCAGCTACGCGGAAAATCCGTTCATGACCGTTGCCGAAGAAGCCGCGGCCCCGCTCCTGGAGGGTTTCGAATCGAGGCGCTCGAATGATGCCCCGGGTCAGTTCGGACTGGCCGAGGAGGAGTATGTGAACGAGGTTCTCGGCGGAGCCGGATGGCAGGACATCAACCTCCGCCCGGTCGACATCGAATGTTCGTTTCCGGAATCCGAACTGGTCCGTTACTTCTCCGGTCTCGGCCCGCTGGCCCGCCACCTCGACGACCTGCCCGACGATCAGATCCCGGAGAATCTGGTCGAAACGGTCAGCGAGGCATTCTCGCCCTGCGTGCGCGAGCGAACGGTCAGCTTCACCTGCGCCTTCTGGATGATCGAGGCGAACGCGCCCTGAGGATCAGCCGCCCTGGAGGGTGATGAAGCGCTCCTCGGTCATCTCGATGATCGAGAAGGCCGGGCCTTCGCGGGTGTTGCCGGAATCCTTGATTCCGCCGTAGGGCTGCTGATCGGCCCGGAAGGTCGGGACTTCGTTGATTAGCACCCCGCCGAACTCGAGGGTCTCGGCGGCCTTCAGGCCGTTGCCCATGTCACGGGTGAAGACGCCGGCCTGGAGACCGAACTTGGAATCGTTGGCCCGGGCGAGGGCCTCGTCGAAATCGCTGAAACGGTCAACCGTGGCCACCGGACCGAAGATCTCCTCGCACCAGACCTTGGCCTCGCGGGAGGGGCCTTCGAGCAGGGTCGGCGCCAGGCAACGGTCCTCGTCGACCAGCTCGCCGCCGGTCAGGACCTTCGCTCCACCGGCAACGGCTTCGTCGATCCACTCCTTGACCCGGTCGCGGTCACCGCGGGTGATCAGCGGCCCGACATCGGTGTCGTCCTCGGCCGGGTTGCCGACCTTCAGCTTTTCCACGTTGGCGACCAACCGCTCAATGAACCGGTCGGCCACCGCTTCGTGGACGAGGATCCGCTGAATCGAGATGCAGGACTGGCCGGCATGTGAGAAGGCATGGATCTGGGCTTTGTCGGCGGCGGTCTCCCAGTCCCCGTCCTCGTTGACGATCAGGGGCGCGTTCGAGCCGAGCTCAAGTCCGACCTTCTTGTGCGGGACCTTGCTGCGGATTCCCCAGCCGACCGGAGCGGACCCGGTGAAGGAGATCGCGGCAGTGAGTTCATGTTCGACGATCGCGTTGCCGACCTTCGAGCCGCCACCGGGAATGACGCTGAGCCAGCCGTCCGGCAATCCGGCGTCGATCAGGATCTCGGCCAGCTTGATCGAAGATACCGGGGTCTGGCCGGCCGGCTTCAGGACCACCGCGTTGCCGGCGGCGAGGGCCGGGCCGAGCTTGTGACAGACCAGGTTGAGCGGAAAGTTGAAGGGACTGATCGCCCCCACCACGCCGAGCGGTACGCGCAGCATCACGCCGAGCTTTCCGATGCCGGCCGATGACGCCTCCATCGGAACCGTGCCGCCGGTCAGCTTGCGGGCCTCGACCGCCGAGAAGGTCATCGTGTCGGCGGCGCGTGACGCCTCGACCCGGGCGGTCTTGATCGGCTTGCCCGCTTCGTCGGAGATCGTCCTGGCGAGGTCTTCCTGGCGTTCGCGAATCAGGTGCGCGGCCCGGTCGAGGATCTCGGCCCGCTCGTACTGGGGGATCGGCGCCTCGGTGAAGACCTTGTGGGCGGCCTGAACCGCCTGGTCGACCGTGCTCTCGTCTCCCTGGGCAACCCGGGCGACCGGGCTCTCGTCCCA
Organism: Solirubrobacterales bacterium; assembly: GCA_020438425.1. Taxonomy (GTDB): domain Bacteria; phylum Actinomycetota; class Thermoleophilia; order Solirubrobacterales; family 70-9; genus 67-14. The sequence goes on along the minus strand of JAGQUQ010000037.1, from coordinate 3,422 downwards.
GGGGCTGAGAACTTCGTCCCAGTCGCCGGTTTCGATCCATTCACCGGCCAGAAGCAACTTGTGATCCACTCGAATTCTCCTCGGATGTGGCGGGCAAGACTCGTTTCAAAGATAATGGCAGGCCGCGACCTTCATCCCCCGAACCTGTTGGGACAAGAGATGACCTCCTCTCTGGACATTTCGTCAAAACGCCGCTTCCTGCTCCTACTGCTGATCGCCGCTGCGGTTCTGCTGCCCGGGCTGGCTCCCGCCAAGGCCGATGCCGTCACCTGGACCTTCAAGGGCGGCGGGTTT
>JAGQUQ010000037.1:0-3029 GCA_020438425.1 Solirubrobacterales bacterium | reverse complement strand
GGTCACGGGGTCGGCATGAGCGCCTACGGCGCCTACGGGATGGGGCAGGACGGTTACAAGTACGGCCGGATCCTGCGCTACTACTACCGCGGGATCAAGCTCCGCAAGGTGAAGGCGAAGCGCAACATCAAGGTGCTGCTGGATGTTGATTCGACGCCCTGGTTCAGCGGGGCGCGCTGGGCCTGCGGGCGGAAGATCCTGCCCCGTCTCACCTACGGAGCCGGATTGGGTCGAAACGGGATCTTCCTCAAGGGCGCCGGAGGGAAGCCGCTCAAGAAGTGCGGCGCTCGCCTGAGGACCGAGGCCAGTGACTCGGTCGTCTTCAAGGGGCTGGGCCATTACCGCGGCGGAGTCGAGATCTCCAGAGGCGGAGGGTCCTTCTACGTTGTCAACAACGTTCCGCTCAACTACTACTGCCGCGGGGTCCTGGCCGGCGAGCTGATCCCGTCCTGGCCGATGGAGACTCTCAAGGCATTCGCGCTTGCGGCCCGTTCGATCGGTCTTGACGCCAAGGGCACCAAGGATGGATTCGACGTCTATCCGGATACCCGCAGCCAGGTTTACCGGCCGATCTCCTCCGAGTACTCCCGCACCAACCGGGCCTGCGCCCAGACTGCCAGCCAGGCCCTCTTCTACGGCGGCGAAGTGGCGATGGCCCTTTTCTCCGCTTCTTCGGGAGGTCACACCGAGAACGTCGAGAACGTTTTCTACAGCGGCGCGATCCCCTACCTGCGCGGGGTGCCCGACCCCTGGGACAAGGGTTCCCCCTACCACCGCTGGAGCTACAGCTTCTCCCACGCCCGGATCAACTCGCTGCTCGGCAGCTATGTGAGCGGACGGCTGCGGGGAATCCAGGTGACTCAGCAGGGTGTCTCGGGAAGGGTGATCTGGGCCCGGCTCACCGGCACCCGGGGAACCACGAGGATTCGGGGCGACTCACTCCAGTACGCCCTCGGGCTACCCGATCGCCTCCTCGTAAAGATCTCGGTCCGCCGGTAGGCGATACGCCGCGCTGCCGGGCAGCCCTCCCAAAGATGGCTCCACCGTCGCGCTAACGAGTGCCAGGTCGCTGACGCGAAAAGTAATCGCCAAGCCACTTTGGGAGGGCCACCCGGCACCACGGCTGAAAGGTCCCGGCCTTAGAAGTTATATGGGGCGTTTGGGTCTTCGGTTGATTCGGTGAGGGCTTTGCCGGCGATGGTTCCGAGGGCGGTTCCGAGGGCGGCTCCGGCGACTATGTCGCTGGGGTAGTGCATGCCGAGGTAGGGGCGGGTCACCGCCATCAGGGCGGCCGCTCCGAACAGGGCGGACTTGAGTTCCGGGGCGAGCCGGCTCATCGCCGTGGCCGCGGCGAAGGATGCGGTGGCATGGGCCGAGGGGAAGGAAAGCGAGGATGGTGCGCCACCGAGCGGGGGCAGACCTTCGAGGGTCGGCCGGGGTCGCTTGACCACAAGCTTGATCAGGAAGTTGAACCCGATCGCAAGGGGGCCAATCAGTGAAGCGGCAAGCCACTGCTTGCGCCGGTTGCCGTCGATCGCCGCGCCGGCCAGCCCGATCGCGAACCAGAGGTAGCCGTTCTCGCCCGACTTCGAGATCAGGTGGGCGGACTTCTCGACCACGGGGGTGTGGCCCCGGGTCCGCATGAACCTCAGCAGTTTCGTATCCAGCTCCGGCATCTGCGGGGCAGGATATGGGGCTATTCGGGATGATCGCGGCGTGGATCGACCCGAACCGCAAACCGAGGATGAGTTCGAGCGGGAGTTCCGGCGGGCCGGGCTGCCGCTCCTGACCGAGGATTACTCCGCTTCGGAAGACATCTTCAACCGCGCGGTTCCCCTGCTCGGCCTGGTCGTGGTGGCCGAGCTGCTCGGCCCGCTCAGCAGCGATTTCACGACCGCCGAAAACGTTGTTGCGGTGATCCTCGGTCTGATCTTCCTGGTCACCGCGATGGGTGTGATCAACCGCATCCGCGGTCGCAGGTTCTTCTCGCTGCCCCGCAAGGTCGGCCGCCCGGAGCTGGCCGCATTCGTAATCGTCCCCGCGCTCCTGCCCGGCCTGATCTCGGATCACTGGGGGATCGCCGGACTGACCGCGCTTTTCAACCTCGGCCTTCTCTTTCTGATCCTCGGCGTGGTCGGATTCGGAGTGATCTCGATCGTCCGCTGGGCGATGACCCGGCTGCTCGACGAGCTCTCCCGTTCGCTCGGTCTGCTGGTCAAGGCGGTTCCGCTGCTGATGATCTTCTCCCTGATCCTGTTCCTGACGCCGGAACTCTGGGAGGTTTTCAGCCAGCTGCCCGATGCTTCGCTCTTCCTGCTGATCGGACTCTTCATGCTGCTGGGATCGGGCTTTCTGATCGCCCGCATCCCCCGGGAAGTCGAGGACCTCGAGAAGAGTGCCGGTGCGGGTGGGCCTCCCCTGCAGCCCAGGCAGCGATTCAACGTCGGGCTGGTGCTGTTCGTGAGCCAGTCGCTTCAGGTGCTTCTGGTCGCAGTCGCGGTCGCCTTCTTCTTCGTGATCTTCGGGATGCTGACCATCAACGCCGAGACGATCGCCGGCTGGACCAGCGACCCGGCTGTGGTTCTGCTCGAGTTCCCGCTGGCCGGCCGGCAGGCCCAGTTGACCGCGGAGCTGCTGCGGGTGGCGGCCGCGATGGCCTCCTTCACCGGCCTCTACTTCGCGATCTCGATGCTGACCGACGACCTGTATCGCCGGGAGTTCCTCAACCAGATCACCGACGAGATGAAGCAGACCTTCGTCCGCCGGACGGCCTACCTGAAGCTGCTCGGAAAAGCCGGGGAGAAGTCCGCCTAGAAGCCGACAGTCTTCGCGTCGGAGGAGATGCGGACGAAGATGACCTTGCCGAGGTCGATCAGCAGAACGCCTTCGTCGGTCTCGATCTCATGCGGGCTCTCGCCCGAACCGAGCGCCTTCTTCAGCGACTTGACCTGGCCATCGTCGAGGCGGGCCGGGATCACCTGGCCGCCATCGAAGCCGATCTCGACCGCAGTCTTGCCAGAGGCCATCAG
>JAGQUQ010000036.1 GCA_020438425.1 Solirubrobacterales bacterium | reverse complement strand
AGATCGAGCCCCTCGGGGTCGCGGCTGGTGATGATCGAGATCTGCTCGCCGTCGGTCACCGCCGCACTCAGGTCGCGAATCTCGTCGCCGACCTTGATCGCCAGCGCGGCCCTGGCCAGGCCTTCGCCGATCGCCAGGGCCACGTCGGCCCCGGTCGCGCCAGTCTCCAGCCCGAGCGGGGTGCCGTCGGGAAGAGTGACCGTTATTTCGCTGGATTCGGCGGACATTGGGCCATCGTAGAGGGATCAGCCGAGCAGTTCGTTCACGCCTGCGGCCAGCACCTCGTGACCTCGACGGGAGGAGCGACTGGCGATCAGGTTGAACCAGGCGTGGAGCATCGGCATCTCCTCGAGGGTCACCGGCACCCCGGCTTCACCGAGACGGTTGGCGTAGGCGATCCCCTCATCCCTCAACGGATCGGCGATCGCAACCGAGACCAGGGCCGGGGCAAGCCCGGAAAGGTCCTCCGCGAAGAGCGGCGAGACCCGGGGGTTCTTCGCCTCCCCGGCAGGTACGAAGCAATCCTCGAACCAGTCCATCCTCGCTTTGGTCAGGTAGAAGCCGGTGGCGAAGGTCTCGCGCGAGGGGAAAGACCCGGTGCAGTCAGTGACCGGGTAGATCAGGATCTGGCAGGCCGGCTGCGGCTCGCCCGCCTCTTTCAGGTCGAGGCAGAGCACCGCGCACATCTGGGCCCCGGCGCTGTCACCGATCACTCCGACTTTCTCCGGGTTCGCACCGAAGCGGGCCGGGTCACTCATAACCGACCGCCAGGCGGCCAGTGCGTCATCGGCCTGGGCCGGGAAGGGATTCTCGGGCGCCAGCCGGTACTCGACCGAGAGCACCCGCACTCCAGCCTCGCGGGCGAGCCAGGCACAGGCACCTTCGTGGGACTCGATCGACCCCTGCACCCAGCCGCCGCCGTGGAAGTGGACCAGCATCGGTCCGGCCAGCGGATTTGCTTCTGGTGTGAAAAGGCGGGCGGGAATCGTTCGGCCTTCGTCCTCCAGATTCCAGTCCTGGGTTCTCACGCCTGCCACCGGGCGGCTGACTGCCCCGCCCAGAAAATCGGTTTCCTTTCGGGCGTCTTCCGGGTCCCAGTCGGTGCGTTTGTCCTCGGCCAGGCCGATCAGCCGGCCCATCGCCCAGGCATCTGGCCTAAGTCCGGCAGCCTCGGGCGGCGGGTCGCCGAAGATCTTTCGCATCAGTGAATCGGGCAGCGCGAAAAGCGCACCGACCACGAGTCCGATCACTTTCTGAACCACTGCCATCAACCCTTGCGGCTTCACCTCGCCCATCGTATTGGCCGCAACTGCGGCTTCACATTGCGGTTACTTGAGATGATGACTTCAATGATTGGGAGAAAGAGCCTGCTGTGGCTGGCCGCAGCGATCACTGTCCTGACCGTCACAACCGCAGCATCGGCAAGCGCCGCCACCCGCGAGCGCCCCTGCAACGGCTCGGTCGAACTGTGCAGCCGGACCCTGGATCAGGTCGTCCTGCCCGGCACCCACAACTCGATGTCAAACGAGGAGTACGGCTGGACGCTTCCGAACCAGCATTTCTCGATCCCGACCCAGCTCGAGTACGGCGTCCGGGCCTTCCTGATCGACACCCACTACGGCAAGCCGGGCACGAGCCCGGGCGAGATCGTCAACTGGAAGCCGGGCCAGGACGGGGACCCGCATGCGCTGGGTGCCTCCACCTACCTTTGCCACGAGCAGTGCGCCTGGGGTGCGAGCCCGCTGGCCACGGAGTTGGGCAAGATCGCCGACTTCCTTTCGACCCATCCCCGCGAGGTGCTCACCTTCGTCGTTCAGGACGGGATCGACCCGGACGATTACGCGGCCGCGGTCACAAGCAGCGGGTTGATCGACTTCATCTACACCGGTCCGACCGACCAGTACCCGACCCTGGCCGAGATGATTTCCACGAACCAACGCGTGGTGATGCTTTCCGAGGGCAACACCGGATCGGTGCCCTGGTTCCACGACGGGTACGCCGGGGCCCTTCAGGAGACGCCTTACAACTTCCGCAAGACCGAGCAGGACGAGATCGACCAGAACAACGATCCCGGCGAGAACAACGAGGACACACTCACCACCCGGCAAAGCATGGACCAGCTGACTAATCCGGCCAACCTGAACTCATCCTGCCGCCCCAACCGTGGTGACTCAACCGGGGCCCTCTTTCTGATGAATCACTGGGTCAACGGACTGATCGACACCGGGGTCACCGGAAACACCTTCTCCCCCGATCCGGCGGTGGCCCAGGTGCTCAACCAGCCGGATGTGCTGGTCGCCAGGGCGAAGGCCTGCGAGGCACGCCGCGGAAAGCTGCCGAACATCGTCGCGATCGACCAGTTCGGTGACGGCGACCTGGTCAGCGCGGTGCGCGAACTGAACGGTGTCTCGCCCAGGCCCTTCTTCGAAGTCACGAAACCCAGGAACGCGACCGTCAAGTCGGGTGCCAAGGCCACCTTCAAACTCCCCCTCACCAACTGGGGTGACGCCGAGTCGGCGCTGACGAAGGTCTGCGCAAGCGTTCCCGGCAAGCTGGCGATCAAGCCGAAGTGTCAGGCGGTCTACGTGGCCCAGGGCAACCCCGGCAAGGGAACCGCCACCGTGAAGATCGCCACCCGGAAGATTTTCCAGGGCCGGTTCAAGGGCAGGAAGTCCGGACCGGTGAAGTTCACGATCAGCGGCGGCGGAGACAGCATTTCGACCTCGGCCAGCCTCAAGGTCAATCCGGTCAAGAAGCCCAAGCGGAAGCGCCGTTAAGTCTCGATAAAAAGCGAAACCCGGCTCCGGGGGCCGGGTTTCAACTTTCGAGTGGGCACAACTGGGCTCGAACCAGTGACCTCCACCGTGTCGAGGTGGCGCTCTACCAACTGAGCTATGCGCCCGCGGACGGAGAGCCTAGCGCAGCACCGCCACCAACCGCCTTGTGAGGAGAAGTCTTGAAATCCCAGTCCAGAATCAGCTCATTTCTCGCCATTTCCCTGGCCTTGGCTGCCGGGCTCCTCGGCTTCAGCTCCACCGCTGCCAATGCGGCCACCCCGCTAAAGCTCGAAGTCCTCTCCAGCCAGGCAGACCGGGTCACCGGGGGCGACGCGCTCGTCCGGGTGACGGCCTCTGATTCCGCCGCCCGCAACAGGATGGTCGTGCGGCTGAACGGCAAGGTCGTCACCGGCTCGCTCAAGGCCGATCCCGAGAGTCCGGTCCGGAAGTCCGGGGTCATCTCCGGCATGAAGAACGGACGCAACTGGATCACCGCCTGGGCACCCGGCCAGAATTCCGGCTCCCGGCTCTCGGTCTTCAACAGTTCGCTCCAGGGCCCGGTCCTCTCCGGCCCCCGTCAGGCCCCCTTCTACTGCACCACCGAAACCCTCGGTCTCGGACCGGCCCAGAACTCCGACTGCTTCGCCAGCACCAAGGTGAGCTGGTACTACCGGGCCGACAACAACAGCTTCAAACCGCTGGCCAACCCGACCGACCGCCCGGCTGACATGGTCCAGACCACGACCAGGTCGGGGCAGACGGTCGATTACGTGGTCCGGCTCGAGCAGGGAGTGATCAACCGCGCCGTCTACAACTTCGCGACCCTGGCCGCCGGAGGCGAGATGGGGAACGGCTGGAACGGACGTTTCTACTACCTCTACGGAGGCGGCTGCTCGGCCGGCCACCAGCAGGGTCAGGGCAGTTCGGGCGGCCTCAACAACGATCTGCTGAAGCGCGGATTCGTGGTTCTGGGTTCGAGCCTCAACGTCTTCAACACCTCCTGCAACGACGTGCTTTCCGCCGAGACGACCTCGATGGTCAAGGAACACGCGATCGAGTCGATGGGCAAGCCGGATGTGTGGACCGCCGGCGAAGGCGGATCGGGAGGTTCGGTCCAGATCCAGATGATTGGCCAGAACTACCCCGGTCTTCTCGACGGGATCGTCCCTTCCGCCAGCTTCCCCGACAACTCCTCCCCGGATTACGCCGACTGCCGGCTGCTCCGGAACTACTTCCTCAACAATCCCGACGGCCAGAGCCTGACCAATGGCCAGCGCAAGGCGATCACCGGGATGTTCTCCAACACGAACGGTGGCTGCGATCCGCTTTCGAGCGGTGCCGACGTCGTCAATGCCACCGAAGGGTGCATCGAGTCGGTCGTCCCGGTTTCGGTCATCTTCGATCCCCTGACCAACCCCAACGGCGTGCGCTGCACGATCTGGGACAACATGGTCAACGTCTACGGAAAGGATCCCGATACCGGATACGCCCGCCGGACCTATGACAACACGGGGATCCAGTACGGACTTCAGGCACTCCAGGGCGGCAACATCAACATGAAGCGGTTCCTCGACCTGAACGAGTCGATCGGCGGTTTCAACAACAACGGTTTCATTCAGTCCGCACGCTCGGTCGGGGACCAGGATGCGATCGACATCGCCTACCAGACCGGCCGGCTCAACACCGGAGCCGGAAACTGGCAGAACCTGGCAGTTGTCGACCGCCGCAACTATCAGGACGAGGATGCCAGCGGCAACGTCCACCAATACGTCAACACATACCGCCTGCGGGCCCGGCTCGACCGGTTCAACGGCAATCACGACAACCAGGTGATGTTCCGGGCCCAGGGCAACGGCTCGGTCAACGCAATGGATGACGCCGGCACCGAGACGATCTCCAACTGGCTGGATGCAATCGCCGCCGACAACTCTTCGACATCTCTGGCCGGGAAGGTTGTGGCCAACAAGCCGGCCGATGCGGTCGATGCCTGCTGGATCGGCGGAAACCGAACCGATGGTGTGGCGCAGATCGGTGATTCCAACACCTGCGAGACGACCTACGCGCCGCATTCGCTGCCGGTGAACGTTGCCGGAAAGCCGCTCGACTCGATCACCGTCAAGTGCTCCCTGAAGCCGGTTAACCCCGCCGACTACGGTTCGCCGACCCCGGAGCAGATCACGCGTCTGAACCAGATCTTCCCGACCGGAGTCTGCGACTGGTCCCAGCCCGGTCCCGGCGAGTCGCGCCTGAGCTCTTCGAACCTGAACCGGTCCTACGGCCCGGCGCAGTCGCTGACCACGACCAACCGCAAGCTTGGTCTGACCCTGAACAAGTACAAGGTCAACAAGAGCCGCAAGGGCGCGACCGTGAAGCTGACCGCGACCCTGAACCCCTGCCCCGCCGTGACCTGGCAGACCGTCCGGTTCGAGCGCAAGGTCAAGCAGGGCCGGAACTGGGTCTGGAAGTCGATCGGATCGAAGATGGTCAGCGGCAGCAAGTGCCAGGCCGCGACCGGCGTCGCCAGGGTGAAGAAACAGACCAGCCTGAGAGTGAGGGCGCTTTCGATCGACGGTTACAAGTGGGCCAACTCCCCGGTCCGCACGGTCAAGATCAAGAAGGCCAAGCGTCACCGCAGATAGATCCGGGGGCGGGATATACTCCGCCGACTTCGCGGCTGTAGCTCAGTTGGCTAGAGCGTCTGCTTGCCATGCAGAAGGTCGAGGGTTCGAATCCCTTCAGCCGCTTCCGGGACGCCCTCTTGGGGGCCGTCCCATTCGGCGCCTTGGCGGAGTGGCTACGCAGCGGCCTGCAAAGCCGTTTACACCGGTTCGACTCCGGTAGGCGCCTCTTCGCGCTGCCGTAGCGCCCTGATCAGGCGGCGGCGTCGAGGGCCTGGTTGACCAGGGCGTCGGCTTCCGCGTTCTGTTCGCGACGGACGTGGCTGATCTGCCACTCGACCCCGTCAAGGGCTTCCTTCGCCCGGGCGTGAAGCGGCTTCATGTCCGGGTGCTTGACCTTGTACTGGCCGAGCATCTGCTTGACCACCAATTCCGAATCACCGTGGATCTGGAGCTGGTCGGCCCCGAGTTCCTTCGCCAGTTCGATGCCGCGAATAAGAGCCTCGTACTCGGCGACGTTGTTGGTCGCTTCACCGATCGTCTCGCCCAGGTCCTGGAGCACATTGCCCTCGCCGTCGCGAATCACGATTCCGATTGCGGCCGGGCCGGGGTTTCCCCTCGCTCCACCGTCGACGTTGACGATCATCTTCATGGACGGCAATCTACCCGCCCGGAGCAGCCCGCTCCGGCCCGGTGGGCAGCCCTCAGGCACGCGGGTGGCTGCCAGCGTAGGCATCTCTCAGCCGGGCGGCGTCAAGATGCGTGTAGACCTGCGTGGTCGAGATCGAGGCGTGACCGAGCAGCTCCTGGATCGTGCGCAGGTCCGCCCCGCCCTCCAGCAGGTGGGTGGCGAAGGAGTGCCTCAGGGCATGAGGTGACACTCCGCCCGCGGCAGCAGCCTCACGCATTCGTATCGCCAGACGGCGGGTGAGGTCGGATGCCGAAAGCGGTCGCCCGTTGCGGGAAAGAAAGAGGGTCCGCTCGGCCGGATCGGCGACCAGGCTGGGCCGGGACTTCGAAAGGTAGAGCTCGACCGCCTGCCTGGCCGGTTCGCCGACCGGCACCAGCCGGTGCTTGGTTCCCTTGCCGAGCACCCGGATCAGTTCGTCATCGAAATCGATCGAGTCCAGGGTGAGGGTCAGCACTTCCTCGCTGCGGAGCCCGCAGGAGTAGGCCAGCTCGAACATCGCCCGGTCACGGATCTCCAGCGGAGAACCGGACGGGACGGCGTCCAGCATCCCGGACATCTGCTCGGCGGTCAGCACCTGCGGCAGCTTCGCCTTGCGGCGGGGTGCGGAAACCAGGTCGGCCGGGTTCTGGCCGACCCTTCCGGTCCTCAGCAGGAACCCGTAAAAGCCCCGGATCGCCGCCAGCTTCCGGGCCACGGTGGCCGGAGCCCGCCCGGCAGCCGAAAGCGACGCGGCGTACCGCCGCAGGTCCTTGTGACCGACCTGATCCGGCTTCAGGCCGGACCCGCCAGCCCAGTTCCGAAGCTGGCCCAGATCGCGTTCGTAGGCGACCAGGGTTCGCGGCGAGGTTCCCGCCGCGGTCAGGTCACGCCGGTAGAGCTCGAGCGAATCCGGCCAGTCCGGGCAGGCCGGTTTCCCGGTGGCCGGTTCAGCCGATGTAGATCGGAGTTCCGACATCGACCCGGTCATAGAGGTCGATCACGTCATCCACGCCCATTCGGATGCAGCCATGGGAAGCGGCGCTTCCGAGCGAGTAATCCTCGGAAGTGCCGTGGATGCCGACCGAACCGTTGACGCCCAGCCAGCGGGCCTTGAGGGGGTTCTCGGGGGATCCGCCGGGCACGGTCTGCCCGGCCATGTCACCGGCCCAGTCCGAGTTGGGGACGGTCCAGACGGGGTCAACCTGCTTGCTCTGAATGTTGTAGAGACCGCTTGGAGTGCCATAGCCCTCGGCGCCAAGAGCGACGGTGTAGGTCTTGACGAGCTCGAGGTTCTTCCAGAGCTTGAGCTGGAAAGTGCTCTGGTCGACGGTCAGATAGGTCGGGTACTTGCTGGCGACCTCTTCAGTCGTGACCGCCGGCTTGGTCACATTGACCTTGGCCACGAGGGTTCTTGATCCCCGGCCCTTGTCCAGCAGCGAGTTGAGCTCCTCCGAGAGCAGGTTGTCACGAAGCTTGTAGCCGTTCTCGGCCTTGACCACCGAGAGGGAAGCCGGTCCGGCCGACACCGAGGCGTCGACGGGCTCCTTGACGATGCCGTCGGCCACTTCCTTGACGAACTGGTTCACCGCCTTCTTCGAGTAGGCGACGTGGACCGGGATCGCTGCGTTGACCTCTCCCCCGGTCACTTCCCGCAGGACTCTGCTCGGCAGGGACCCTTCGCGGCTCTCCTCGAATGCCTGGTCGATCGCGGCCCGGACGTTGGCCCGGATCTTCAGTTCCTTGGCCGGCAGCCGGAACGTCTCCTTCTTGAATTTCACGGCCACGGGCTTGCGCTGCGGGGCGAGAACCTGGTTGGCAAGAGCCTGGGTTGCCTCTTCCCGGTTCATTCCGCTCAGGTCGACCCCGGCGACGGTCACGCCGTCGGCGATGGTGTCTTTTTGCGCTCCGTCATAGGCGTAGGCGGCAACGGCTCCTCCAAGGAGAAGCACCACCACGGCGACGATTGCTACCTGAGTCTTGCGCCCCACTCGATTCCCGCTCTCTGATTACGTGAAAAAGCCTGCAACGATTGTAGATACCACGACAGTCGGGCAAAACCCTTCACTTACAAGGAAATCGCCTTTGCAGGCCGATCCTCACTCCTGAACCGGCGGCGAGGGGTCGAAAAGCGCCGCATCTTCCCTCCCCAGGTCGGTCCGGGAGCGATCCACGTGGGGGCTGTGCCGCAGGAAATCCTCGACCGCAGGCTCGTAGCTGTACTTCGACTCCCCCGGAGCGGCCACCGGATCGAGACGCAAACGATCGCGCAGGTGGAGCACGGTTTCCCGCGAGGTGTATCGGAAATGGAAGCCGGTCGCCTTGAAAGCACGGTTGTCGATTCCCCGCCCGAAGCGCAGTTGCTTGACCATTTCCGAAGGCAGGGTGAGACCGAGCCGGCGATACCCGGCCATGGCCAGCGAGGTGCCCCAGGGCGGGATTACCGGAAGGGGTCGCTTGCCGAGCAGGGAAATGACTTCGGAAAGGGTCAGAACACCGTCCCCGGCCACGTTGAAGACACCGGGAACGTCCCTCACGGCGACGTGTTCGAGCGCGTGAACCACATCGACTTCGTCGACGAACTGGTAGCGGGGATCGAAACCGGCGATCATCGGCACGGCCGGCAGGGCGAAGAACTGGACATGCGACGTATCGACCTCGGCCCCCAGCACGTTGGCGAAGCGAAGCACCGAAACCGAGACCCCCGGACGCTGGTGACGGAACTCGGCAACCGCCGCTTCCGCTTCGACCACGTCCCGCTCGACCCTGGTTTCCGGCTCGTAACGCCGGGCCATGTCCTCCGTGAAGTAGGCCGGGTCGTCCTGGGCGCAGCCGTACCAGTGGGCCGAGCTCTTGAAGACCAGTTTGCGGACCGGCGACCCTCCGGCCGCACAGGCGGCAAGGATGTTGAGGGTTCCGATCACGTTGTTCTCGTGGATCGAATCGGGCCGCCGCCCGTCAGGTCCGCGAACCGAATCGACCATCAGCCTGGCGTCGACCACCGTGTCGATCCGGGCGGCGCGCACGATCTTCTCGATCAGGCCGTGTTCGACCCCGACCTTCACGTACTCGGTCCTGGCCAGCTCGCGAGTCGGCTCATTCGAGTCGACCCCGATGATCGCCTCGATCTCCGGATTCGATTCCAGGGCAGCCGCAAGCCGCCCGCCCCAGTAGGTCGAGAGACCCGTCACCAGCACCCGGCGCGCACCTTTGAGGTCGTCCGCCATCGGCCCCATTCTTTCAGTCTGGGCCGGGAGCGAGGTGTATAGAGTCAGCCTCGTGACCCAGAACGACGGACTGATCACCGGGTCGGCGCCTCCCGAACCGGTTCATGACGACTACGGATCCTCCGACGGACGCTGGCTGGAGATCAACTGGTCCGAGCGGTTGCACAGCGTGACCGTGCGCTCCCCGCTTGGCGAGACGCCGGTCAGCTACGTGGACCAGGGCGAAGGATCCCCGATCCTGCTCGTGCATGGCCTCGGTGGCAGCTGGCGCAACTGGCTGGAGAACATCCCCTTTCTGGCCGATTCCCACCGGGTGATCGCCCTCGACCTCCCCGGGTTCGGACTCTCCCCGATGCCGGAGAAACCGGTGTCGATTCCCGCCTACGGAGATTTCTTGCTGAACTTCGCCGAAGCGGTCGGACTCGGCGAGGAGACCTTCCTGATCGGTCACTCGATGGGCGGCTTCATTTCGACCGAAGCGGTGACCTCGGCCCCTGGGCGTTTCTCCCGCCTCAGCCTCATCTCGGCTGCCGGAATCAGCTTCGCGACCATCACCGGGGCCCGCAAGTCGGTGACCGCGGCGATCGTGAAGATGATGATTCCACTGGCCGCGGGGCGGATCGAGCGCAACATGGCGAGGAAGCGGCTTCGCACCGCATCGTTCGTCGGGGTGATTGCCCACCCCGCCATGATCGACCCCAGGATCCTGTGGGAACTCGGCAGTTACGGAACCCTTCACTCCCCCGCCCTCTACGAGGCGGCCTATGCCCTGGGCGGGTATGACAGTCGCGAAGGTCTCGGCCAGATCGATATTCCGACCCAGATCGTCTGGGGCCAGCAGGACCGGCTGGTGCCGGTCGGCGCCGCCTACTCCTACGCGAAGCGGATCAAGGACTCCGAACTTTCGCTGATCGACGACTGCGGCCACATGGTCCAGCTCGAGCGACCGGCCCGCTTCAACGGAGAGATCAACCGGTTTGCGTCACAAACCGGTTGATCTGTTCACCTGAGCTCTGGTCGGTTTGCCGCGGGAGCGGCGCCGGCTGATCTCTCCGCGAGCTCCTAGATCTGCTTTTTCAGGCCGGCGATTCGCTTCTTCAGGCTGGCCGCCCGCTTGCGCTCGGAAGCGGCCTTCTTCCTGGCGGTCTTCGCCTTCCGCTGCAGGGCCTGCTTCCGCTTGCCCTTCGCCTTGCGAGCCTGCTTCGCGAGCTTGTTCGCCTTGGCCTTCAGACCCTGCGCGTGCTTCTGGGCCTTGGCCAGCTGCTTCTGGAGCTCCTTGACCTTCTTGTTTAGACGCTCGATCCGGACCTGCTCGGTCGTGTAATTGTCGGCCTGGAGCTGGGCGATCTCCACGAGGTTGTTCTCCGCCATATTGACCTCTGGCACGTGCCAGTTGTTGCCGCTAGCCGTCTCCTGAACAATCAGCGACAGGAGAGGGTTGATCGGCGTGGTCAAGTCCACGTTGAGCCAGTGCTTGGTGCCTTCGCGCTGACAGGAAGCACTGACGCTGTTAGGAAATGAGATCCAGAACGCAGATTCGACGCCGTTGTCGGGAGGCGACTGCAGGTAGTCCATGTTGGCCAGCGGGGTCAGCAGCTCCTGGCCGCTCAATACGGCCGGGTTGGTGCAAACGACCTCGTATTCGTCACTCGACGGACGCGGCATGTCATAGGCCCAGTAGCCGGAACCAAGATCGCTGAAAGGTGGATTGTCGGCAGGCTCACCCTTGAAGGTGGAGAAGGCGACCAGGCAACCGTACTCGCCCATTTTCGAGCAAGCCGGCACGTTCTCGAACATGCCACCGGTCAGTTGCCCCTTCTTCACGTGAATGTTCGCTCCGGGAAGGATCGCTCCGACCATTTGATTGCGGAGTGCCGGATCAGGATCTATCTCCTCGTCAATCAGACGGGCGACGGTGGCCGCACCCTGGGAATGGCCGAGCAGAATGAAACCGCGTCCGTTGTTGTAGTTCTCGAGGTAGTCCTTCCAGCCAGACAGGGCACTCTGATAAGCGACCTCGGTCCGTTCGGTGTAGACCCCCGGACTGGTGTCCTGCCGGTACATCGGCGCATATACATCGCAGACGCGCGAGAACATCCGAGCCTGCTGAACCACAACCCTCTTGACTTCCGGATCCTTGTCCAGGTTTGCGTTGGGGGTGTCCTGGGAGCTGACCGTCGGGTAGATGTAGAAGCAGTCGACCTTCGGGTCCGCCGTGCGTTCGAATCCGAACGGTTCGTTGGTACCTGCATCCTTTGTCGAGATCGAACCGGCGCAGAGATCATCGGCCTGACCCGGCTTGCAGATCCAGACCGTTTCCTCCGCCTTCGCGAACGACGGCATCACCACGGCAATGAAGGCGACTGACGCAGCCAGAAACGCCACGGCAAGCCAGGTACGACCAGCAACTCTCGACACGATCAGACTCCTCCCACGGAAATTGACTTCAGCATCATCCACCATCCGGAACACGGATGCCCTCCTCGCGCTTCGGTTTGGCCCGATCAGCGCCGGTTCTTTTTCGCCTTCTTCTGCTTTGCCTTGCGGGCCTTCTCCAGCTTCTTGACGTACGCCTTCTCCTGGCTGGTCACCACGGACACCAGGTTGCCGCCGGTAACGTTGATGTCGACCAGATGGGTGCCCCAGCTGCGACCCAGCTTTTCGCCAACTCTCGGCCTCGGGTCGGTTTCGTCCGAGATGTCATGGATGTCCAGCCAGCTGGCGCCGCCGGCCTTCTTGCAGGATGCCGTGTACAGGCCGGGGAAGCCGACCCAGGGATACTCGTAGCCGGTCAGGTCCGGCAGGAGGGCGGCGTAGAGACCGGGGAATGTGGCGGTGCTCATGAGCGGCTTCAACGCGCCCTTCGATCCGTCGAGCCGGGCCGGGTTCACGCAAAGCACCTCGTGAGTGGCCGGGTCGAGGTCTTCCGAGAGTGCTCCGCCGACCCGGCCGAACAGCGCGTCCTCCGGCGGCGGGTCCTCGAGGAAGCTCGAGTAGGCGATAACGCAGCCGAGTTCGGTCGACTTCAAGCATGAAGGCACCTTCCGGAAGCTGCCTCCGGTGCGGCTGCCCTTCTTCACGGTCACGTTGCCGCCGATCAGCACGGCCGAAACCAGGCGCTTCCGGAGGTTCGGCTTGCGGTCGAAAGTCTCGGCGATCAACTGCTTGAGGTGACCAGTGCCCTGCGAGTGGCCAATCAGGACGATTCCGCGGCCCTTGTTGTACTTCCGCAGGTACTCGTTCCAGGCCGCCTTCACTCCACCGTAGGCCGTCGCTGCTACTTCTTCGGTGACCTTCGCGCCGAGAATCGCCGAGACCGTGAACTGGGGGTAGATCGGCGCGAACATGCGACAACCGGGGACGAACCGGCTGGCCTGCTGCTCGGCGATCGCGCGAACCTGCGGATCCTCTGCCAGGTCGGCGTTTGGTCCGTCCTGGAGGCTCACGGTCGGGTAGACGTAGAAGCAGTCGACCTTGCTCTTCAGTTTCGGCAGTGTCCTCGGGGCCGCGACGGAAATCGTTTCGTCTTTTGAGACGGTCTCGGTGCGCAGGCTGCCCCGGCAGGGGTCGTTGGCCCGGCCCGGCTTGCAGAGCCAGGTGAATTGCGGTTCGGCCGCGCTGGCCGAAACCGAGACCGATGTGAACGCAAGTGCTGCCGCCAGCGCGGCAACGATTCCGAGTGCCCTGCTCCTCGACTTCATTTCTTCCCTCTCCTCGCGCGGAGACCCGTTCAGGTGACCGCTCCCTTTGACGCCGAACTCACCGTCGCGGCGTACTTCGCCATGACGCCACGATCATAGAGGGGCGCGGGCGGGGAATACCCCTTCAGGCGCTCGTCGATCTGCTCCGGAGCGAGGTCCACATCCAGGCGCCGGCCGTCGATGTCGACGGTGATCTCGTCGCCGTCACGGATCGCGCCGATCGGTCCGCCCTTGACCGCCTCGGGGGCGACGTGGCCGATCATCAGGCCGCGGGTCGCGCCGGAGAAGCGTCCGTCGGTCAGCAGGGCGACATGCTCGCCGAGACCCTCGCCGACCAGCGCGGCGGTGACCTGGAGCATCTCCCTCATGCCGGGACCGCCGGCCGGGCCCTCATTCCGGATCACGATCACATCGCCCTTCTCGATCTCCTTGCGTTTGACCGCGGCGAAGCAGTCCTCCTCCCGTTCGAAGACCCGGGCCGGACCGACGTGTTTGCGCCGTTCGGTGCCGGCCACCTTGACCACGGCGCCATCGGGACAGATGTTGCCGCGCAGGATGGCCAGTCCGCCCTGGGCCTTGAGCGGCGAGTCGACCGGAAGCACCACGTCCTGCCCGGGTTCTTCCTCTGCCTTCTCCACTTCTTCGCCGATCGTCCGGCCGGTGACCGTGACCTCGTCTTCGTGAAGCAGGCCCCCTTCCTTCAGGTTCCGCAGGATCAGCGGCACTCCCCCGGCCCGGTAGAGATCGGTCGCGACGTAACGGCCGCCGGGTTTGAGATCAGCCAGTAGCGGAGTGCGGCGGGAAACTTCCTCGAAGACGTCGATGTCGAGCTCCACCCCGGCCTCACGTGCGATCGCCAGCAGGTGCAGGACTCCGTTGGTGGAGCCCCCGGAGGCGCAGACTGCGGCGATCGCGTTCTCGAGCGACTTCCGGGTAATGATCCGGCTCGGTCGCAGGTCGTCGGTCAGCACCTTGAGAATCAGTTCACCGATCTCCCTCGCGACTTCCGGCTTCTGCTCGTCTTCGGCCGGGACCATGGCCGAGAAAGCGGGCGATATGCCGAGCGCCTCGAAGGCGCAGGCCATGGTGTTGGCGGTGAACTGTCCGCCACAGGCGCCGTAGCCGGGACTGGCGACATCTTCGATCTCGGTCAGCTCCTCGTCACTGATCTTGCCGGCGATGTGCGCGCCAACCGCCTCGAACACTTCGAGGATGCTTACGTCCTTGCCCTTGTACTTGCCGGGCTTGACCGAGCCGCCGTAGAGCACGATCGACGGAACGTCGATCCGGGCGACGCCCATCACCGCGCCGGGAATCGTCTTGTCGCAGGCGGCGAGGGCGATGATCGCGTCGAACTGGTAGCCACGGGCCATCAGCTCGATCGAGTCGGCGACCATCTCGCGACTGACCAGCGAGCTCTTCATTCCCTGTGTCCCCATGGTGATTCCGTCGGAGACCGCGACCGTGTTGAACTCCATCGGGGTGCCGCCGGCCGCCTTCACGCCTTCCTTCACATAGGCGGCCAGGTCCCGCAGCCCGTAATTGCACGGCATTGCCTCGGTCCAGGTGTTGGCGATTCCGATGGTCGGCTTCTTGAGATCGGCTTCGCTGTAACCGATTCCCTTCATGTAGGCGCGAGCGGCGGCCCGGTCCGGGCCGTCGAAAACGGCAGCGGAGCGAGGACGGGGCAGATTCGGTGAAGCGCCATTCCCGGTCATGCCTTCATCCTAGGCCCGGCCGCGATCAGCGTTGAAGTTATTCGTTCCATGTGCGGATAACTTCAACGCTGAATCACCCTGCTCACTCCCGGTCCGGGGATCGAAGGCCGAGTGCGTTGACCGGGCCCGGACCGGAGCCGATTGCTTCGAGGCTTTCGGCGACCGCCCGCGATGCGAGTGCGCGGGCCCTGCGGGCGGCTTCCAAGGGATCGAAACCAAGCGCCAGAAACGAAGCGAGGGCCGATGAGTGGGTGCAGCCGGAACCATGGGCGGAACGATCCGGATAGATCTCGCCGCCAATTTCCTCCTCGCGCCGCCCGTCGAAGAAGAGGTCTATGTAGTCGTCGCTGTGACCACCGGTGACCACCGCGATGCCGGCACCGCGCGCGACGATTCCGCGAGCCAGTTCCGACTGGCTGCCTTCGATACCAGTGATCACCCGGGCCTCGGGGATGTTCGGAGTCGTCACCGTCGCCCGGGGCAGGATCAGGCTGACAAGTGAGTCCCGGGCTTCCCGCTCGAGCAGTTCGGCACCGCTCTCGGAAACCATTACCGGGTCGAGCACGACCGGAACCTCACCAAGCAGATCGAGTCCGGCGCACACCGCTTCGATGGTCGGCCGGTCGCCGAGCATGCCGATCTTGACCGCGTCGACCCCGATGTCGTCGGCCACGGCCTTGATCTGGGCGACGATCATCTCCGGGCTGACCGGCTCGATCCGGTCGACCCCGACCGTGTTCTGCGCGGTGATTGCGGTGATCGCGGTCATGCCGTGGACTCCGCAAGCAGCGAAAGCCTTGAGGTCTGCCTGAATCCCGGCTCCGCCGCCGGAATCGGATCCGGCGATCGAGAGGACCGCGGGGATTGACCGTTCACTCTTCACCGGCCGAAGAATAGGCGGCCAGCGAGGTCCGGGTCCAGGTGCCGGTAAGGGATCCCCGCAGGTATCCCCCGATCTCCAGCCGGGCCAGGGTCCGGGCGGTCTCACCGGTGTCCCGGCCCAGCTTCACGGCCACTTCGTCAACCGTCCGCAACCCGGCTTCGACGGCCTCGAGAACTTCGGTCTCTCCCGGTCCGATCTCCGGGCCGAAGAGCTTCTGGCCCGCGCCGGCACCGAGCATCCGGTCGAGCACGTCCTGGCCGCCGCGGATCAGTGCCGCGCCGCTTGAGATGAGTTCGTTGGTGCCTGCCGCCGCTCCCGCCGTCACCGGTCCGGGCACCGCACCAACGTCCCGGCCGGCGTCGTATGCCATCTCGGCGGTGATCAGTGACCCGGACCGCCAGGCGGCCTCGACCACCACGGTCATGCCGGAGAGCGCGGCCATGATCCGGTTGCGGGCCGGAAAACTCCAGCGCCAGGCATCGGCTCCGGGCGGGACCTCGGATATGACCAGGCCCCGGTCGAGGATCTGCCGGTAGAGGCGGGTGTGGCTGGCCGGATAGGGCCGGTCGGCCCCGCAGCCCAGGACGGCAATCGTCGGACCTCGTTCAAGCGCCCCGCGATGGACGGCACCGTCGATTCCGAGAGCCATGCCGCTGATCACGTTGAGACCGGCCGAGGCAACCTCACGGCCGATCGAAGCGGCAACCTCCAGCCCGTATCCGGTGGCCTTGCGCGCCCCGACCACGGTGACCGAGTTGCCGAGCCCGATTTCCGAAAGGCGCAGGCCCTCTCCTCTTCCGATCAGGACAACCGGTGAATCGGCCCCGTCGGCGAGGCCTTCCGGGAATCCTTCGTCGTGACGGCAGCAGGCCCAGCAATCAGCGTTCACCAGCACCTTTCGCATCTCCCCCTCGTCCAGCGATTCGTTCCAGGCGAGAATCTCGTCAGCCTGGCGGGCGGCAACCGACTCGACCAGTTCCTCGCTGCCCAGTCGCAGGATCTCGGGGGTTCGCCTTCCGGGACGATCGTCGGCCACGTTCTGGATCCAGGCGCCGAGACGCCCCAGCAGCCAGCTCCGCCTCAGGCACTCCACGCAAGCCGAACCCGCGTCCACGCCCACCCCGGGTTTCAGATCGTTCCCGCTCACTGGACAGTCCTTCTCCGAAACTGAATTGCCGATGCCATCTGTTCCTCTCCGATCGCGGTCGAGCCGGCCAGGTCCGCGACCGTCCTCGCCACGCGCAGAATCCGGCCATGAGCGCGACCGCTCAGTTGCCAGGAGCGGTGAGCCTCGGCCAGCAGTCCCGCCGCCGATGCGGTCACCTTGAAATCAGCGACTTCCCCGGGCTCCGCTTCGGAGTTGGTCCGCCCCGGGCCGAGGCGCTCGCTCATCAGTTCCCGAGCCATCACCACCCGTTCTCTGACCTCGGCCGAGCTCTCGCCTGCGGGCCCTTCCAGGGCCTCGGCCGATGGTTGGGTCACTGCGACCACAAGATCGATCCGGTCCACAAGGGCACCGCTCAGAGCCGCCCGGTATCGCCGTGCCGAAACTTCCGAGCATCGGCATCGGGGGTCCTCCTCTCCCCTCCCGCAAGGACAGGGGTTGGCCGCGGCGACCAGGGTGAACCGGCTGGGCAGGGTCTGCCTGCCCTTGGCCCTCGAGATCGTCACCGAACCGTTCTCCAGCGGTTCGCGCAGCGCCTCGAGGGATGGCCGGTTGAACTCGCAGAGTTCGTCCAGAAAGAGCACTCCCCGGTGGGCGAGAGTGATTTCTCCGGGTCGGGGCGGGCTTCCACCCCCGACCAGACCGGCGGCAGAGACAGTGTGGTGAGGGGCCCTAAAGGGACGAACCGAACTGACTCTTCCATTCCCGATGCCGCAGGCGCTTGCGATCCTCGCAACTTCGAGTACTTCTTCTCCCTCAAGTGGCGGCAGCACCGAAGGCAGTCTTCTCGCGGCCAGCGACTTTCCCGCACCGGGAGGACCGATCATCAAGAGGCCGTGTCCGCCCGCTGCCGCGATCTCGACCGCGGCCCTGAGGTGACCCTGACCGCGAAGGTCGGCCAGGTCCGGCAGGTCGCCGGAATCGTCAACCGCGGCGGGAATGGCTTCCCGCCCCGGAATCCTCCCCTCGTTCAGGCAGGCCAGCTCGTGGAAGTTCTCGATACCCCGGACCGCGATCCCCTCGGCCAGTGCGGCCTCCGGTCCGTTGGCGGCCGGAACCAGCACTCCTTTGCGACCGTTCTCCCGGGCCTCCTCGGCCATCGCCAGGGCACCCCGCACCGGGCGGACCGACCCGTCCAGAGCCAGCTCACCGATCAGCGACCAGCCGGCCAGGGCTTCGATCTTCAGTTCCCCGGCCGCACCCAGAAGGGCGGTGGCCAGAGCAAGGTCCATGGCAGGTCCGGCCTTCCTCAGTTCGGCCGGGGCGAGACTGGCGGTGATCCGCTGGAGCGGAAACTCGAAGCCGCAGTTCACCACCGCGGCACGGACCCGCTCTCGAGCCTCCCTGACTGCGGCGTCCGGCAGACCGACGATCTGGAAGTTCGGCAGCCCCCGGTGAACATCGACCTCGACCCGGATCATCCGGGCGGAGATACCGTCAAGGGTGAACGAAGTGGTCTCGGCAAGCATGCGAACCAAGCTAGGCCGCAAACGCTCACATGTGGCGCTGCAGGCGCAACGATTCCGCACGGCTCCGTCACTCTTCGGCGTTCTCCTTGAAAGAGGTGCGACGAATCCGTGAATCCCGGTGCAGTTCAACTTGAAAACGCGGCTCCGGTACCTACGGTCGGGACATGGACCAGCGACGGAGCACCGGACAGAGCGCCGAGGATATTTGCGCGGCCCGCCTCGAAGCCCGGGGCTGGAGGATCCTCGCGCGCAACTGGCGGATCAAGGCCGGGGAGATCGACCTGATCGCCCTGGCCGGACCGGTACTGGTCATCGTCGAGGTCAAGGCTCATCACACCGGTTCCCGTCGCGGACCCACCGCTCCGGTCCTGGCGGTAGGCCCGAACAAGCAGCGGCGTCTCAGGCGACTGGCATCAGGCTGGATTGCCGGTCACGGCCGGCAAGTCAACTTTCGCGACGTGCGGTTCGATGTGGTCGGGGTCACTTTCGATCACGACGGCAGGGTGGTCGGCTACGACCACCTCGAGAACGCCTTCTGAGATCAGGCGGCGTAGGCGTCGGAGTCGAAGGAGAGGCGATGGATCGGGGAAGGACCAAGCAACCTGATCGCATCGCGGTGGGCGGCCGACGCGTAGCCCTTGTGACCTTCGAAGCCGTAGCCCTCGTACTGCTGTCCGGCCCGGGCCATGCATCGGTCGCGGGTCACTTTCGCGATCACCGAGGCGGCGGCGACCGATGCGCTCGTGCTGTCACCCTTGACCAGTCGGTGATGCGGCACCTCGCAGCCGGCAAGAGCGAAGCCGTCGACCAGGGTCACGGCCTCGCTGCCCGGACCCAGTCCTTCGATCGCCCGGCTGAGGCACTCGATGTTGCTGACGTGAAGACCGTTCCTGTCGATGTAGGCCGAGGAGCGCATCACGACCACGACTTTCGTGGCGCAGGCGAGCACTTCGGGGTAGAGCCGCTCGCGGGCTTTCGCCGTCAGCTTCTTCGAGTCGCGGATGTCGCTCAGGCGACCGCCGCCTTCGCTTTCCAGGCAGTCCCGGTCCAGCAGCACGGCAGCTGCGACGATCGGTCCTGCGAGACAACCACGTCCGGCTTCGTCGGCCCCGGCAACGCGATCGGCGCCGAGGTCGAGGTCATGCCGGAAAAGTGCGCCCTGTTTAGAGCCCACCGATCCGGTTTGGTGGCCAGTAGGTGGCAAAGGCCTTGCCGATCAGCCACTCCTCGGGAAGCGGTCCCCAGAAACGGCTGTCGTCGCTCTGGCCCCGATTGTCACCCATCATGAAGAAATGGCCTTCGGGGACGGTGATCTCCTTCGGCAGGTTGCAGCCCGAGCCGGCCGGCCCGCAGGGGTTGATCTCGTATCCGTCCGGTTCGACTACTTCGCCGTTCACTACCGGCAGGCCCTTCTCCACCGAAACCGTGTCTCCCGGACCGGCAACGATTCTCTTGATGAAGGTCTCGCTGGACTTGTCAGAGGTCGGTTCGGCGCAGGGCTGGTCACTTTCCCTCGGGACACCACATTCCTCGGGACCACCGCGATCAACTCCGGCCGGCGGATGGAAAACGACCACGTCGCCCGGCTTGGGATCGGTGAAGTGGTAGATGAAGCGGTTGACCAGGATCCGCTGATTGATGTCCAGGGTCGGCTCCATCGAGCCGGAGGGGATCTGGTACGGCTTGATCAGGAATGCCTGGATCAGCAACGCCAGCCCGAGGGCCAGTGCCACGATCACGACCAGTTCGACGAAGCTCCCCCCGGCCGATTTCGGCTTGGGGATCTTCGGGCTCAGGCTTCTTCCTTCTCGCCCTGCTCGCCGTCTTCGGCGGGCTCTTCAGTTGCGTCAGCTTCGGGAGCCTCGTCAGCGGGAGCTTCGGCTTCCGGAGCCTCATCCGCTTCAGCGGCGGGTTCCTCGGCGGCCGCTTCCTCGGCAGCTTCCTCGGCCGGAGCCTCGACTTCAGCGGCTTCGGCTTCCGGAGCCTCGGTTGCCTCGGCTGCGGGGGCTTCGGTCGCCTCCGTGGCTTCTGCCTCGGTCGCCTCTACCTCGGTGGTCTCCTCGATTTCCTCGAGTGACTCGCCAGAAGCATCCTGGGCCTTTGAAGTTCCGACCATGTCCTCGTCGATACCCCAGCGCCGCTCGGCGACGCGGGCGGCCTTGCCGACCCGGCCACGCAGGTAGTAGAGCTTGGCGCGACGCACGCGACCGCGGGAAGCAACCTCAAGCTTTTCGATCTTCGGCGAGTGGAGCGGGAACGTACGCTCGACACCGACTCCGAAGGACTGCTTCCTGACCGTGAAAGTCTCACGGACTCCGGAACCCTGGCGCTTGATCACCACGCCTTCGAATACCTGTGGGCGCTTGCGGTTCCCCTCGATGACGAGGAAGTGAACGCGAACGCGATCTCCCGGGGCGAAGGACGGAAGTCCTTCCCTCAGCTGGCTGCTTTCGATGTCCTGGATTACGGTGCTCATTGCTCAAAAAGACGGGCCCGGTTGAAGGCCCGCAGACGCGCAATCCTACCGAAGGAGGGCAAGCGGCGTCATTCCGGGTCTCCGGGAGGCTCGGCGGCCCCGCCCCGCCTGCGACTTTGCTCAAGCCGCCACTCTCTCACCTTTGCGTGATCGCCGGAAACCAGCACCTCCGGGATGCCCCATCCCCGGTATTCGGGCGGCCTCGTGTAATGCGGATACTCGGGAAGGCCATCGAGAGCCTCCGACCAGGATTCCTCGACGGCGCTGTCCTCGTCGCCGAGCGCGCCAGGCTGCCTCCGCATGATCGCGTCGGCGACGACCATCGCCGGGAGCTCTCCTCCGGCCAGCACGTAGCGGCCGATCGAGATCTCGTCGTCGGCCAGATGATCGTGGACGCGATGGTCAAAGCCTTCGTACCTCCCGCAGAGCAGGGCCAGCCCCGGCTCGGCAGCTAGTTCGGTGACCAGAGCGTCATCGAGCACCCGGCCTGCCGGGCTCAGCACCACGGTCCTTGGCCGCTCGCCCTGCCCGTAGACCCCTTCCAGCGCAGCGTCGACCACGTCGACCCGGAGGACCATGCCGGCTCCACCGCCGTAAGGCGCGTCATCCACTCGCCCGCCTTTCAGCGGAGTCCACTTGCGATAGTCGCGAAGGTTGAGTTCGGCCCCGTTCTCGATCGCCTTGCGAACCGGACGCTGCTGCCCGAACCACTCGAATGCTTCGGGAAAGAGGGTGAAAATGTCGAGCTTCATCCGGCCACCATCCGGCCCGGCCAGGTCAGTCGAGGATGTCGACCAGCACGCGGCGCTCTTCGCGAACCGCGGCGGCCTTGGCGATTGTGCGGATCGCGTTGGCCACCCGTCCGCCCCGGCCGATCACCCGGCCGAGATCGTCTTCACCGACCGTGATCTCGAAAACCAGGTCGCCGTCTTCTTCGAGTTCCTCGACCTCGACCGCGTCGGGATCCTCGACCAGCGCCCGCGTGATGTAGAGAAGCATCTCCTGCATCGGCGGGGAACCAGCCTACGTTGGCGGTGGCCTTGATGCCCTTGATGCGCAGCAGGCCGGCGACCCGCTCCGAGGGCTGGGCGCCCTTTTCGAGCCAGTAGTTGGCGCGATCCTCGTCGATCACGATGGTCGACGGATCGGTCTGGGCGTTGTACTGGCCGATCGTCTCGATGGTGCGACCGTCACGCGGTGCACGCTTGTCGGCGACGACGATTCGCCAGATCGGGTTCTTCTTCGAACCAACTCTTCTAAGTCTGATGCGGACTGCCATTGGACGCGGAATCGTACAGGTTTGGGGCGATTGGCGGCGTCTGAGCTTCACTTCGCTTCAGACAGCGAAAAAGGCCGGCTATCGCCTTCGGATCTTCGGCCGCTGGGTCTGACCCATCATCTTGGCCATCTGGGCCT
>JAGQUQ010000035.1:20800-22462 GCA_020438425.1 Solirubrobacterales bacterium | reverse complement strand
TGACCAGAGCCTGGTTGACGAGTATCTCGCGGAAAAGCGGCTGGAGGCCGCAAGGGAGGAGCGCGAGATCAATGAGCGGCTCGGTGATTCTTGATGCTTCGGCCCTGCTCGCGGTGCTGAAGGGAGAGGCAGGTTCCGAGGTGGTCGAGCCCGACCTGGAAGGTGCCGTCATGTCGAGTGTCAACTGGATGGAAGTCGTCCAGAAGATGCTTCCCTTCGGGGTACAACACGGCGATCTTCGTCAGTCCCTGCCCGGGCTCGAAATCGCGGCGTTCCTGGAACCTCATGCGGCGGTCGCGGCAGCCATGCACGAACCAACGAAACACTTGGGAACTTCCCTCGCCGACCGCGCCTGCCTGGCATTGGCCGCCTTCCGGGACGCGACGGTTCTCTCGGCCGACCGACAGCTCGCAAAGGCGGAAGTCGGGGTCGAGATCAAGCTGATCCGCTGACCTCGACCGGGTCTTCCGGGATCTAGCTGTCGAAGCCGAGGCCGAAGCGGTCGAGGGTGCGGAGCCACAGGCCGCGGCGGCCGTCCTTGCGGTCGGCGGCGGCGAGGCGGTTGCGGGTGAACTGGACCACCCCGAAGCGGACCGGCTCGGGCGGGAATGGCATCGGCTTCGACCGGGTGTACTGAAGCCGGGTGACCTCGTTTTCGACCCCGTCGAGCAGGTCGAGCCCGACCTCGGCCGAGAAGCGGCTGGCGCCGACCCCGAGACCGGTGTGGCCGACCGCCCAGCCGACCCGGCCGCCCATCGTGGTGCCATAAAAGGCGAAGAAGCGCGAGCAGGTGTCGATCGCCCCGCCCCAGCGATGCGAGAAGCGGATCCCCTCGAGCTGCGGAAAGGCGGTGAAGAAGCGCTGGGAAAGGCCGGCGAAGCTCCGGTCCCGCTGGTAGGCGGCGTCCTCGACCCGGCCGCCGAAGTTGTAGATCGCGTCGTAGCCACCCCAGAGCAGGCGTCCACCCGGTGCTTCCGCCGTCGCCGCGTCCGGGCCGCCATCGATCGGCCGGTAGTAGTGGAACTGATTCGAGCAGTCGGACATGCCCTGGTTGTTCCTCCAGCCAAGTGAATCCCACTGGGCCCGGGTCAGCGGCTCGGTGACCAGCACGTAGTCGTAGACCGGGATCACCCGGTGGCGGATCTGCCGGACCGGCACCTTGAAGGCTGAGGTGGCGAGCAGCACCCGTTCGGCCTTGATCGATCCACCGGCCGTCAGGACCTCGACCCCCGCACCTGACCCGTCGAAGGACTCCATCGGGGTCGATTCGTGGATCCGCACCCCGAGCCGGACTGCGTATTCGGCGAGACCGTCGCAGAGCCGGACCGGATCGACCGTCCACTCGCCCGACTTCTGCCAGAGACCGCCCCGGTAAATCGGCGAGTTCACCTCGGCCCGGATCTGGTCGGCGTCGAGCATCTCCGCCTCGTGACCGTACTCGGCCAGTTCCTCGAC
The DNA here is from genome assembly GCA_020438425.1 of Solirubrobacterales bacterium. Taxonomy (GTDB): domain Bacteria; phylum Actinomycetota; class Thermoleophilia; order Solirubrobacterales; family 70-9; genus 67-14. The sequence goes on along the minus strand of JAGQUQ010000035.1, from coordinate 21,007 downwards.
GCCGCCCTGAAGCTCTTCAACCTGGGCCTCGGTCACCGCCACCTCGATCGCGCCCGGTTTCCCCAGGTCACAATCGATCGACTGTTCGCGGATCACCCGCTCGATTCCGTCGAGGTTCTCCAGACCCAGTTTTTCCAGCAGCGGCACCTCGTCCGGGAAGCGGGCCAGCCCGTTGCCGAGCCCGTGGACCAGGGAGGAGGACATGAA
>JAGQUQ010000035.1:0-20701 GCA_020438425.1 Solirubrobacterales bacterium | reverse complement strand
TTTTTCCAGCAGCGGCACCTCGTCCGGGAAGCGGGCCAGCCCGTTGCCGAGCCCGTGGACCAGGGAGGAGGACATGAAGCCGCCGTTTCGCCCGCTCGCCCCGATCGCAAGTTGCTCGCGCTCGATCAGGACTACATCGCGGCCCGGGTCGCGCTCCTTGGCCCGCACCGCAGCCCACAGTCCGGTCAAGCCGCCGCCGACCACGACCAGGTCGGCTTCGGTCGATCCCTCCAGCGGGGGATGGGCGGCGGGCCGGGGACCGGCAAGCCAGAACGGGGCAGGTTCCGCTTCCGCATAGGAACGGCGATCGGATTCGGTCGGTTCCGACTCGGGCCAGACGGCATTGCTGACGGCAGCGGCGATGGGCTGACTGTAGCCGACCCAGCCGGTATCTTGGCCCTGCGTGACCTGGCCGGGACCTGGTTGGTTGCGCTGTCAGATCGATTGGTGAGTGGCGACCCACGGGAAAAGTTTGAACTTCAAGCCGAAGTCAAGAAACGAACTATGCAGGCTCGAGGATGATCGACTCATCGAATATGCAGTTGCTGCCCGTGATGCGGATCAAATGGACCAGTTCCGGGCAGCGGTTGAGGTTTTTGTCGAGAACCGGCGCCGGATGGTCGTCGCTCTGGTCGCCGACAAGGTGCCGGAGTACGCGACCGAGGACGTCGTTTCCGAAGTCATGGTCAGTGCCTTCGGGTCGCTTTCCACGATCAGCGGGGTTGCGACCGGACAGTTCGTCAACTGGCTCAAGCGGATCGTCGTCTTCAAGGTGGCTGATTTCCACCGCTCGGGGGAAGGTAAGCCGAGAACGGATTCGATTCACAACAGTGACGATGACGAGGAAGGTCCGTTCATCCAGATCATCGATCACGGTGCCGACCGGGCTGGCGAGATCGAGGTCGAGATGGTTTTTGTGGAGGTGCTTGGCTCCAGGTCGCCTCTCCATCAGCGGGCGATCGAGTTGCGAATCGATGATCACCCCTCGATCGAAACCGCGGAAATTCTCGGCGAAGAGCTTGAATCTGGTGAAATCGAGTCTGATGGGCGGACCACAATGACCCCGGCGAACGTGGACCAGATCTATTCGCGCTTCAAGAAAGACATGAAGAAGGCCCTGGGTCTGGAGAGCAGGAATTGACCGAGTACCGCGACATGGACGAGCGTTTCGCCGCCTTCACCCGCTCTTATGAGGCCGGTGACGGCAATCCCCGGCCTTTCATGGAAGGACTCGATGATCGCGACCGGCGGAAGTTCCGGCTGATGATCGAAAAGTACCTCGAGCAGGACACCGCGGCTGGCGTTGAGCGGCCTGTCGCCTCAGGTCCCGAGGTGTCGTTGCTGACCGACCGTATGGTCGATCGCCTGGGCGGAGCTGGCGGAGCGATGTCCGGTGAGGTCGTGAAGCTGCGAAACCGGCAGGGCCTGAACCGGAAGGATGTGGTCGGGAAACTCTCCGAGGAGTTCGAGGCCTCGCCGGAAGAGAGCGAGAAGATCGACGACTACTACCACGACCTCGAATTCGGAAACCTGCCAGCCCGGGGAATCTCCGACCGGCTTCTCGATTCGCTTGCCGGGATGCTCGGAACAACCCGGGAAGCGTTGAGAAAAGCCGGTCAGGCGCTCGGACCTTCCGGCGGACCCCAAGCCGGAGCTCTCTATGCGCGGATGGCGGACGACGCCGAGCAGGTCATCTATTCGAAGGCCCTTTCGGACTCGCCGGCACCGGTCGGCGAGAGCCGCCGCGCTGATCCGCCGGACCGGATCGACGATCTCTTCACCGGTGGCTGATTCGGGTTCCGGGATCGGGCGGCGCTAGGATCGCCGTCGTGGGAGGGAGATCGAACAAGAGCAATGTCGTCCAGCTTGATCCGGAGGAGATTGACCGGATCGAGACCGAAGTTGGCGAGATCATGGCCGCCGTGCCCGCCAGGATCTGGGACGGACGGAGCCTGCCGGTGCCGATCGATCTCATTGCCAGCGAGGTCTACGGGCTGAAGATCCGGGAAGTCAGCCAGGATCAGATGAAGGAGGCGACCGGCGAGGTGTCTATCGAAGGCACGATCTCCGGGTTGCTGCTCACTTCGATCGGCGAGATCTGGGTTTACGACTGGGAAGCCATGCATGAAGTCTGGGGTGCCACCCGCCGCAGGTTCACGATCGGCCACGAGCTCGGTCACTTCGTGATGCATCAGACCGGGAAGCCGGCCATCTACTGCCGGGTCTCGGAGGCGGATGAGGGCCAGGAAGGGGTCCACACCACCTACCCGATCCCGGAGGCCGAGGCCAATTCCTTTTCGGCGGCCCTGCTGATGCCGGCTGATCTGGTCAGGGCCGAGATCGGTTCCGGGAAAGTCGACGAGAACCGCCTGCTTTCACTTCGGGAGTTGTTCGAAGCATCGGACAAGGCGATGCGCCGCCGGGTGCGGGCCGTCCAGGCGATCGGCTGATCTTCCGCCCGGCCCTGGCCGGTTCCCCAGCCACCCGTTACTTGCGGACGTTCAGCTTCCGGGTGGCGGGGCGGAAGCCCTTCTTTGTGACCTTGACGACCAGTTTTCCTGACTTCTTCGGCTTCACCTTGAGGGTGGCCTTGCCGTTGTAGGCAGTGAGGGCCGACTTGCCGGCGACGCTCACCTTCACCGCGTCGACGGGGGCGGTGACCCGGGCGGCGTTCCTTCCCTTCACGGTCACCGTGACCGTGCCGCCCTTGCCCTTGCGGAGGTTTCTGCCGACCGCCTTGAGCTTCAGGCTGCGGCAGGGTTTGCTTGACAGGTTGCGGGTGAAGGGCAGATCGCCGGAGAACGAGCAGCCATTGCCGTCGAAGATCGTGATCTCGCCCTCGCCGGTCACCGCGAGCTTGTTGCCGGTTCGCTTGAAGGTGGTGACCGCGGTCGGGGGCGGGCTGAACTCGAAGTGGATTTCCCAGGCGTCGCCGCCGGTGGCGGCGGTGCGGTAGGTCCAGTTGGCCGGCATCTCCGGGGCGGGTCGGAAAAGCCCCTTGGCGATTGCCGCCTTCAGGTCGGGGCGCCAGAACTCCCAGTCGTGACTGCCCTTGTGGACCGTGTAGTCCACGTTCGGGTTGCCGGCGTCTTCCGCCGCGGCGACCGCCTGGTCGTTCTGGGCCTTCAGGTACCCCTCCAGCAGCAGGCTGATCCCGTCGCCGTCAGTGATGAAGTCGGGGTGGCTCGGGTCATTCTGGGGCCTCACCGCCGGGTCGGGCTGGCCGTCGCCGGTGTAGACGTCGAGGTTCGTATACCGGTAGTTGTCGCCCAGCGCGATCGGGTCGTGGCCTTCGGCGTAGAAACCGGTCGGGTCGCCATACACCTTGGCGTAAGGGGTTCCGCCAGACGCGGCCGCGAAGGCGATGATCGACTCGGGAGTGCGGATCGAGGCGAAGGCCGAGAGCGGGACCGCGGTTCCGAAGAAACCGGGCAGCTGCGATGCGGTCAGCCAGGTTCCGTAGCCACCCATCGAGAATCCGGCAACCGCGTGGTAGCGGCGTTCGGGCCGGATGCTGAACCGGCTCTGGATCTGCGGCAGCAGTGACTCGCTGATGTAATCCTCCCAGGCAGGGTTGCTTCGCTCACCGTCATTCCACCAGTCCGTGTAGAAGCCCTGGGCGCCCTCCGGCATCACGATCACCGCGTCGAGGCCCTTGGCGGTTTCCCTGATGTCTCCGAGCAGCGGGTCGGCCCAGGAGTCGTACCGCTCGCCGGAACCGTGGAAGAGCAGCAGCAGCGGGTAACGCTTCTTCGGCGTGTAGCCATCCGGCAGCAGCACGTTGGCCATCAGCTTGCCGGGGTGGGGGCCCATGTTCGGGGTGACCGGATCGGCGAGGTTCTGGTTCGAGAGATCGACGAAGGTGCTCGGCGTCTCGATCTGGACCAGTTTCTGCGCGGCGGCCGGGGCGACCGGCGCAAACAGCGCCACGGCGCAAGCGAAGATCGACGCGACCAGCAGGCGCGCAGGACTGAACGAACGACTTCTCCCCGACTCCGGAATTCCCATGGCGGAGATCCTACCCGCCCGGGGTGCGCTCATCCGGTGATCCGCTTGATCTTTCCGCTGCGGGAGATCCGGTAGAGGTCCTGCTTCCGGTCGAGATCGTCCCCGGTCACCTTGAGTCCGGTCTCGAAGTAGAAGTACTGGCCGGCCAGACCGGTCTGCAGGTACTTGATCGGAATGTCGTCCAGTTCACCCGGCCGTTTCGAGACCAGCCGCATTCTGCCCCGGTTCCAGAAGTAGAGATCGGAGGCGAACTGGTCGCGGTCGGCCTTGACGTAGGGATAGCGGCTGGTGATCGCGATCTGGTTGCCGTCCTTCGAGATCCAGGCCACCCGGTGGCCGTTCCAGTACTCGTCGGGATCGTTGAGGGTGAGTCTCGTGGCCTTTCCATCCCGGAGCCGGTAGAGGTCCCCGTCGTCATCGGTGTCGCCGGGCACCAGTTGCGCCCTGGTCCTGACCACGACCGTGGAAAGATCCCGACTGGCCCCACTTACCCACTTGCCCTGCTTCGGCCAGGCGGCGGAATCAAGCAGTTCCAGATTCCCGTTCCGGCTCCGGTACACGTCAAAGTTCATGTCCTGATCTTCGGTGAGGAGCTTCTCCCGGGTCTCGATCAGCATCGAACCGTCGGGGCCGATCGCGGCATCCCAATCCGGATACGGCGCGACGTCTCGTGGCTCCCATCCCAGACCGGAGCCGGAGTAGGCGAGTTCCGCGTCAAAGCTGATTAGCGGATCCTCGGCTTCGGTGACCAGCCTGAGGCCTGCCGTCGTCCACTCGTAGATGTCCTGGTCCCGATCGAGGTCGGCACCGAGCAGTCGCTTTCCGGTCGTCAGGACGATCCGGGAACCGTCCTCCGAGAACCAGTCCGGCGAGGGATCGCTGTAGATCTCGCCGCAGTCGCTGCAGTCCTTGTTCAGGCCGCCGCTGGCCACGAAACGGACGCTCTCGCCGTCGCTCCAGTAGATGCTGAGCTTGCCGTCGGAATCCACCGGGTCGATCGCTTCGGCGGTGTCGAAGATTACGGCCGAGCCGTCGCCCGAGATGAAGAAGGGCCGGATGTCCATGCTCATCGAGTTGCCGGCTGACATCAGCCGGATGCCTTCCGGGCCGGCGACATAGGCGTCGGTGGCCTGGTCGGTATCGGCCGGAGCAAGCTGCTGGCGGGTCGCGAAGAACAGTGACTCCCCGTCGTCGCTCACCCCGCCGAGGGTGGGGGAGTCGATCAGGTTGAGACCGGCCGGAACCAGTTCCACGCCTTCGTCGGTCCAGCGGTAGAGATCGCTGTAGGGATCGTCGTCGGCCTCGGTCAGCGACCTCCGGGTCCGGAAGACGATGGTGTTGCCGTCACGGTCGGTCCCGACCGTGCGCATGTCGCCCCGGGCGATCTGGAACGGCTCCGGTTCGGCCACGTCCTGACGCAATATCCGGTTCTCGAACTCGGGGCCCGGGCCGTGGTTGGGGGACTCGATGTCGAACTGGATCCGCTTCGTGTCCGGCGAGATCAGGTTGAGGCGAGGGTCGACCCAGTACTCGCTTCTTCCGGGGTCGTAGGTGAACCGGCGCGAAGCCGCTGGCCGGGGCCCGAGCCCGGCCGGACCGGTCGAGCGGACCCGCACCTTGTGGCCGCCCCGCTTCACGTTGCGCAGCACGAGCGGCGACTTGCAGGGCCGGAAAGGCTCCAGATCAATCGAGCATTCGAAGGCAGGACGGGCGCCGACCTGGCGGAAGCTGAATGAAAAAGGAGGTTTGGTGCGCACCTTGCCGATCGGCCCGGAGGTGATCTGCAGGGGACTCTCGGAGACCAGCCACGGCGAGTCCGGGTCATCCAGGTCGACCAGGTAAACGTCTTCGTTGCGGTCGCTGTCTTCAGCGACCAGGGGGCTGTCGGTCGAGATCACGTACCGGTTCTCGCCGAGGTACCGGTAAAACATCGGGTTGTAGCGATAGCTGGACCTCTTCTTTGCGGGACCCTTGGTGATCAGCGTCAGCTCGTTGCCTTCGCGGACGTAGAGGTCCTGGCCGTCATCCCGGTCTTCCGGAGTCCACCGGTCGGCAGTGATGATCGCGATCTTCCGGCCTTCATCGAAGCGCTCCACGAAATCGGCTCCGCCGCCGCCGCTTCTGCCCTTTGTGTCGGTCGAGATCAGAGTGGTCTCGCCGCCGGAGCGGAGGTAGAGATCGGTGTCACCCGAAGAGTCGGCGGCGACCAGTTGATCCGACGAGTAGAAGAAGACGTCTCCGCCTTCACCGGGAAAGGCCAGGTGGCTGCGCCCGTAGTGACCGGAATCGGAACTACGGGGACCGACGTTCATCAGCTCGACCGAACCGTTTCGCCAGGCGTAGAGGTCGCTGTGGTCATTCAGGTCGCGGGGGTCGAGGGCCGACTCGGTCGAGAAGAAGACGGTTTCCCCGTCGGGAGATTCGCCTTCGATCTCGGGCTGGCTCCCGCCGGTGTTCTCGCCGGGCAGGTTCAGCCGGTAGAGGTTCCCGCCCTCGGCCATGTAGATCATGCCCCGGTACTCGATGCCTTCGAACTCCGACCAGGTCTTCATGAAGAACCGGCCGGGAACGACGGTGGAAGCCTGCAGGTTGAAACCGCCGGGGTTGTTGCTGGCCCACGGCGAGACGAGGTGGACCTCGCCGTTCCGGTTCACATACGCATCGTTGTCGCGGTCGGTGTCGGCCGGGTCGAGCACTTCAGCGGTCTCGAAATAGAACTCGGATCCGTCGGGGCTCGCCGCGCCGCGTTCGACGCCGACCGGGTAGGAATCACTGCCGCCGGCCAGCGGACCTCCGGAAGCCAGGGTGACCTCGCCGTTCTCATAGCGGTACGCGTCGTTGCGGGAGTCCGTGTCCTCGTTCATCAGCGGGAACTTCGATTCGAAGAAGAAGATGTTGCCGTCCTCGGAGTAGGTGCTGCTCGAGATGTGGCAGGTTTTTTCACAGGGGCGGTCGAAGATCGAGTCGTCGGTCAGCAGGGTCAGGCCCGCGGGGGTGACCTCGTACACGTCAGCGCCCTTGTCCGTGTCGGCCGGGGAGAAGGAATCGACCGTCGAGAAAACGGCCCTGGCTTCGGTGTCGGAACGGAAGTCGGCCCAGATCGGGTAGCTCCAGTCCTGCTCGCGGTAGAGGCCCTTCGGGGTCTTGCTGCGCAGCGTGACGACACCGTCCTTCCAGAGATAGATGTCGCCGCTCTGGTTCTTGTCGTCCCGGGTCAGGGGCCGGGCCGAGCTGAAGAGGATTTCGCTGCCGTCGGCGGAGGCGGCGATGTAGGAGGCGTCACATTGGTCGGTGCAGGCCCGGCCGAGGCCGCTCGCGGCCGCATCAGCGCCTGAAAAGAGCAGGAACAGCAGCAGGCAGAAAGCCCCGATTTTCCCGACTGGTTTCAAATTTCCCTCCTGGACATGTGGCGCATTGAAGTGCCTGAGTGTTCATGAGAACACCATCCGGCCGGAGAGTTGCGGAAGCCGGCTACTGGAGCGTGCCGGCCAGGCGGGCGGCAAGTGAGGAGTAGCGGCGGCCGGCCTCGTCGCGCCGGACCCCGTTCTCCAGGGCCGGCCGGTCCCCGACCATCACGCACATCTCCCGGGCCCTGGTGATCGCCGTGTAGATCAGGGGGCGCGAAAGCATGCCGGCATGTGACCGGTGACAGACGAAGATCACGACGGGGATCTCGCAGCCCTGCGACTTGTGGACGGAGATCGCGTAGGCCAGCTTCAGGTCACCGGTCTCGCTGTAGGGCAACTCGACCGACTGGCCGTCGTCGGTTTCGACCACGACCATCTCCTCGTCCGGGTCGTCCTCGACCAGGAAGCAGATCGTGCCGTTCATCAGACCGAACTCGTATGCGTTCCGGGTCTGGATCAGCCGGTCCCCGATCCGGAACCGGTCGGCCACCGCCTTCCGCCCATCGGGGTTCAGCCGGTCCTGGATCTCCCTGTTGAGGACGTCGATCCCTGCTTCGCCCCGGTAGATCGGGGCCAGTACCTGTGCGTCACGGATCGGATCGAGCCCGAGGCCGGCCTGAACCCGGTCGCCGACCATCTCGATCACCGCGTTCCGCACCCGTTCGGGGGTGATCCTCTCGACGAAGTGGAAATCCTGGACCTGGTCGGGGCCGGGGGAGAGGTGGGGCGGGCGGCCCTCGTTGATCTCGTGGGCGGCGGTCGTGATCATCGAGCGGGCCGCCTGCCGGAAGATGTGGGTGAGGCGGGTCACCGGTGCGACCCCCGACTCGATCAGGTCGGCGAACGGCTTGCCGGCTCCGACCGGGGGGAGCTGGTCGGCGTCACCGACGAAGACGATGTGGGTGTCATGCCCGAGCCCGTTGAGCAGCACGTCGGCCATGTGGAGGTTGATCATCGAGGCCTCGTCGATGATCAGCAGGCCGACCGGAAGGGGATGACCGGGTTTGTAGGTCGGTTCCGACCCCGGCCTCCACTCGAGCAGGCGGTGGATGGTCATCGCTTCGGCCCCGGTTGCCTCGGTCATTCGCCGGGCGGCCCGGCCGGTCGGGGCGCAAAGGCCGATCCGCACCCCGGCCGCCTTGGCCTCGCGAACGATCTCCTTGGTGCAGACGGTTTTGCCGACGCCGGGGCCGCCGGTCACCACCGAGATCCGGGAGCTGAACGCACCGAGCACCGCCTGCCACTGCTCGGCGGTCAGCCGCTCGTCTCCGGACTGCTCCGGCGAGTGTTCGAGGACCGGCCCGGCCGAGGCCCTCTGGTTCAGGTCGCTGGCCAGCCAGCACTCACGGTCCAGGGTGGACTGGCGGTAAACCCGCTCGGACTCGGTGATCAGGCCGGCCGCCGAAACGAGTACATCGGGGTCGGGCCGGTAGCCGAGCAGCTTCGCCGCCTTGCCGGTCAGTTCACCGGCCGGCAGGTGGGTGTGACCCTGGCGCTCGGCCTCGCCGACCAGGAACCAGGCGGCCGCCTGGGCCCGGCGATCGGACTCGGGCGGGAACCCTGCCGCAATCGCGATCGTGTCGGCCCGGGCAAAACCGACCCCGTCGATCTCGGTCAGGCTATACGGATCCTCGCGGATGGTCCGCATCGCCCGGTCGCCGAACCTGGCGTGGATCTTCCCGGCCAGATGGGCCAGACCATGCGGCGCCAGCTCGACGTGGAGGTCACGCACCGCCCGGGTCTCGTACCAGCTCTCGAGCGCGGCTTCCCGCTGCTTCGCGCCGAGGCCCGGCAGGGATCCAATGATCCCGTCCGGGTCGGCGGCGATCTTCTCGAGCACCTCCGCTCCGTAGAGGTCGCAGAGTGCTTCCGCCCGGACCGGCCCGATGTGTCGCAGCGAGCTCAGGTAGGCGATCTGCCCGGCCCGGTCGGAGGGGTCCATCGGCAGGGCGGTGAAGACCTGGACCTGCGGCCCGTACTTCTGGTGCGTGCTCCACTGGCCGGCCACCTTGGCCCGCTCGCCCGGCTTCAGGTGGCCGATGGTCCCGGTCGCGATGAATTCATCTCCCGAGTCATCCCGCACCTCGATCACGGCAAAGCCGCTGTCCTCGGCAGCGAAGATCACGTGTACGACTTCGACCGCCCCGCTGAACGAGGCCTCGCTCTCGAAGAGTTGATCCACAAGCGAAGTATCCGGACTTCGCCGGATACAAGTCGAACCCGTCCGTTCACAGAATCAACGAATGGATGAACGGACTCCGCTTGTTCGAGGTCGCGTTTAGACTCGCCTCCGATGAGTGAGCCTCCAAAGCCACTTGGTGACGCGGTCGCGGAAGCGACCGAGGCCGCGAGCCTGCCCAAGCCGGCCCGCCGGAAGAAGCCCGGCAAGGCACAGGACGTCTTCGGCGGGGAGATGCGACGGCGGGATCTGCTGCCGCTGCTCATCTTTCACCTGATCCGGGACGAACCGTCCTACGGCAACCAGTTGATCGATGCGATCGAGACCCTGACCCAGGGGGTGATCTCGGTGAATCCGAACACGATGTACCCGTTGCTTCGCGACCTCGAAGGCAGAGGACTGATCGAAGGCAGCTGGGAACATCCGGACAAACGCACCCGTCGCTTCTACTCGATCACCCCGGCCGGCGAGGACGCCTACCGGGCACTCCTGCCCGAAATCGAGCCCTTTCTCGACTCGGTGATCCGCTCGGTGACCATGATCAAGGCCGAGGTCTTCGGCTCCTGACCTGCGTCCGGGATGCCTCAAGTGGTAGTTTGCGCGGCGTCAGGCCGGGAGGAGAGAACCGGCACCGCATCATGATGTTGGAGGAAGTTATGCCGACTGGGACAGTCAAGTGGTTCAGCGACGAGAAGGGCTTCGGATTCATCACACCCGATGATGGCTCCAAGGACGTCTTCGTCCACCACTCCGCCATTCAGTCAGAGGGGTTCCGTACCCTCGCCGAAGGCGCCAAGGTGAGCTACGAGTCCGAAGAGGGCCCGAAGGGCCCCGCAGCCGCTTCCGTCGAGACCATCTGAACCCGGTCTCGGAAGTATCAAAAACGGCCGCCTCCGGGCGGCCGTTTTATTTGCAGGGAAGACGGCGAGCCGGTCGGGAAGGGGTTGAGGCGGGCGCGGGGCTGGGGTAACTTGCCTGAGCATGTACAGCACGGGTGGCATCGCCGATCGTTTCGTCCCTCTCTGGTCCCGGGTCGAAGGCAGGCTGGATGGCCCCCTGCCGGCTGCGGTCCGTTTCTGGGACGGCAGTGAGATCGGTCCCGGCGAAGAGGGTTCCTGCCCCGATGTGATCGTGCTCAGGAGCCGGCGGGCGATGACCTATGTGGTCACCCGGCCCGATCAGCTCGGCGTTGCCCGGGCCTTCGTTTCCGGGGACCTGGTGCTCGAAGGCAGCATCGAGAGGGTGATGGCGGCCGGGGCAAGGCTCTACGGCTTCGACTTCACGATTCAGGACAAGCTCGAGGCGGTCAGGCTTGCGACCTCGCTTGGCGCGATCCGGATCCCGCCACCGAGACCCCCGGAGGCCGAGGCCAGGCCGAAGGGGAGGCTCCACTCCCTGCGGCGCGACAGCGAGTCGATCCAGCATCATTACGACGTCTCGAACGATTTCTACCGGCTGGTCCTCGGTCCGACGATGGTCTACTCATGCGCCTATTTCGATTCGCCCGACGACAGCCTCGAAGAAGCCCAGACTCGCAAGCTGGATGTGGTCTGCCAGAAGCTGCGCCTGGAGCCCGGCGAACGGCTGCTCGACATCGGCTGCGGCTGGGGTTCGATGGCGATCCACGCCGCCTCGAACTACGGAGTGAAAGTGACCGGGGTGACCCTCTCGATCGCCCAGGCCGAAAGGGCCCGGGAACGGGTGGCCGAGGCGGGGCTTTCCGACCGGATCGAGATCCGGGTGCAGGATTACCGGGAAGTCGCTGACGGCCCGTTCGACAAGATCTGCTCGATCGGGATGTTCGAGCACACGGGCTCCGACATTGGCAACTACTTCCAGGAAACCGCCCGGCTCGGGAAACCCGGAGGGCTGGCCCTGCACCACGGAATCTGCCGTCAGCACAGCCTCGAGGAGTCGCCCAACACCTTCATCACCCACTACGTCTTCCCGGACGGAGAGCTCCACCGCGTGGCGCGGGTGATCGCCGAGCTGGAAAGGTCGGGCCAGGAGCTGCGGGATGTCGAGAACCTGCGCGAGCATTACGCACTGACGCTTCGCCACTGGGTGGAGAATCTCGCCGCCAACCAGGAGCGGGCGATCGCCGAGGTCGGCGAGGAGAGGGAGCGGGTCTGGCGGCTCTACATGACGGCGAGCTTCCTCGCCTTCGAGCGAGGGGACATCGGGGTCAACCAGATCGTCGGCGTGATCCCCGAACACGAAAGGGTTGCCCTTTACCGGCCTTCCCCGGGTCTGCCTCTGACCCGGCCGTCCTTCGCGAGGGAAACGGTTTCAGTGGATCAGATCGGGTAGTCCCGAACCGCGCACGAAGTCGGTCGCCTGCTCGACGCTAAGGGGCGGGGCGATCAGGAACCCCTGGGCCATGTCGCAGCCCAGATCCCTCACCATCTGGAGTTGGGTCTCGGTCGCAACCGCCTCCGCGACCACGGTCAGCGAGAGCGCCCGGCCGATCTGGGTGATCGCATCGGCAATCGCCGAGTTCCCCGGATCGCCGCGACCGAGCCCCTCGATGAAGGCCCGGTCGATCTTGATCGCGTCGAGCGGGAACTCACTCAGGTAGCTGAGCGACGAGTAACCGGTTCCGAAGTCGTCGAGGGCCAGCCGAACTCCGAACTCGTGGATCTCGCGCAACACGTCGTCGATCACGGCGCTGCCGGTCAGGAGCACATTCTCGGTGATCTCGATCGCCAGGTTTTCCGGACGAGTGTCATTCATGACCAGCAGTTCGGTGATCTCGGCGGCGAGGTCGGGTTTGCGAATCTGGCGCGAGGACGCGTTGACCGAGACCGTGATCCGGTCCTCGGGCTCGATACCCAGGTTCCAGGCGCTCACCTGTTTCACTGCTTCGGCCATGGTCCAGCTGTCGATGCGCGCGATCAGGTCACTTTCCTCGGCGATCGGGATGAACAGTTCCGGCTCGAGAGTGCCTTCCTCCGGGTGATTCCAGCGGGTCAGGGCCTCGAAAGCCGCCAGCTTGCCTTCCCGCAGGTCGATGATCGGCTGATACACGACCTCAAGTTCGCCGTTCTCGATCGCGCTGTGGAGCTGGCGTTCGACGTCGAGCCGCCTTATCACCCGGTCGCGGATCGGTTTGCCGAAGGACTCGACCCGGGCCCGGCCCGATTCCTTGGCCAGGTACATGGCCGCATCGGCATCACGGATCAGATCTTCCGCCGACTTCGGTTCCTCCCGGCCCGGCTGGTAGGTGGTAACCCCGATGCTGGCCGTGACGAACCGTTCGGTGCCGGCCACCGGGATCGGTTCCGAGATGTTTTCCAGGGTGCGCCGGGCCACCTCCCGGGCTTCGTCGACGGACTTGATGGTGGCCAGGACGATGCCGAACTCGTCGCCTCCGAACCGGGCGACCGTGTCGCCCCGGCGGACGCTCGCCGAGAGTCTCGGGGCGATCTCGCGCAGCAACTCATCTCCGGCGTGGTGGCCAATGCCGTCGTTGATCAGCTTGAAGTGGTCGATGTCGAGAAAGAGCAGCCCGATGATTCCTTCGCGAGAGCCGGCATCGTCGATTGCCTCGGCGAGCCGCCTGGTGAACAGCTGGCGGTTCGGCAGGTCGGTCAGGGGGTCGTGGTTCAGCCGGTGTTCCAGCGACTGGTCGGTCCGGCTGCGCTCAATCGAGTTGCCGAGCACGTTCGCGGCAGCCCGCAGGAAGTTGCCGTCCTGTTCGGAGAAGGCGCTGATCCGGCTCGAGTGGACGATGATCATGCCGAACTGGTCTACCGCGCCCATGATCGGAGCGATCATCGAGCTCTTGACCGGCTCTGGCAGGAAGGGCGTAAAGCGGGAGAGCCGCGGATCGTCGTCCCAGGTCGGGATCAGGACCACGTCTCCCTGGGTCAGGTGGCTGTCCGGGTACTGCTCGGGGTCGTAGGGCAGCTCGTTCGACCAGCCGAGGTTGGCGGAGCGATGATGGAGGTGAAGCTTCTTGTAATCCTCCTGCTCCCAGATCGAGGCTTCGATCACTCCCTCCATCTGGCCGATCCAGTCGACCGCGTACCGAAGCAGGGAGTCCGGGTCTTCTCCCCTGATCGCCATCTCGCCGAGGCGGGCGACCAGGACCTGCTGCTCGGCCTTCAGCTCGATCGAGGCCTCCGCTGCTTTCAGGGCCGAGATGTCCTGCATCACCCCGTGCCAGACCGGCACGTTGTCGTCGTTCCTGACCAGCCGCGCCCGTTCGTAGATCCACACGTAGCGTCCGTCGCGGGTCCGCAGCCGGTACTCCGCCGGGGGGTGGATGTCGAGACCGATCAGCCGCTCGTCTTCGAAGGCCAGCGCGTGGTCCCGGTCGTCGGGGTGAATCGACCGGTACCAGATGGTCGGATCCGAGGTCCACTCTTCCGGCGTGTATCCGAGGATCTTCTCGATCTGGGGGCTGGCGTACAGCCAGCGGCCCGACTCGCCCATCTCGGCGGTATAGAGGATCGCGGGGACCGAGTCGATCAGGTCCTCGAACCCTTCGGAATCCATCTGCCGCCGGTTCAGTTCGTACTCCGTCGCGGTCGGTCCGGGGCCGGTGAAGGACCGGTTCGACTGTTCCTTGGTCGGGTCCGAGTACTGCCGCAACCAGACGCCAAGCGATTCGGCGGCGGCCTCCAGATCGGCGATCCGGGCCGAACTCTCGGGGGCCCATGCGGCCGAGAGCCGAAGTTCTCCGACAGCTGGCCGGAAGCAGGCAGTCGTCATCGATTCGAGAGCGCTGCCCGGGCCCCCGACCCCGACCCCGGGGGAGAGCGAGGTGAGTTCGGCGATGGTCAACGGATCAAGCCGGGTGGGCCGGGCCGCGATCGGACCCTGGCTGTCACTGATCACAGCTCCGATCGCCCCGAACCGCTCGACGATCGCCCGGGCGGTCACTTCGGCCGCCTCGCTTATCGAGCGCGACCGTTTCAGCTCACCCAGCAGCGCCTCCATCGAGGGGGGTTTCTTGCTTCTCGGCTGGCGACGTTCCGGACTCATGCGATCTCCGCGATTGACCTTACGGCAGCTTCGATCAGATCCGGGGAAGTGCCGATGTTCAAACGGAAATACCCGGCTCCGCTGCGGCCGAACCCGGGACCGCTGGACACCGCGACGCGGGCCTCGTCGAGTATCGGAATCGAAGGATCGGGTCCCAGTCCCGTTTCCCTGGCGTCGACCCAGGCGAGGTAGCCGGCCGCCGGTGCGCGGTACTTGGCCGCAGGCAGGTGTTCGGCGAGGAGCCCGGCCAGAATCCGGCGGTTCGCGTCCAGCTGCCCGAGCACCTCTCGGAGCCAGTTCTCGCCCTCCCGGAAGGCGGCAATCGAAGCGATCACGCCGAGGTGCCCCGGGTGGGTTGCCCCGGCCGGGAGTCGCGAGACGATCCGGGCGGCCCGTTCACTCGCGGTGACGATGACCGCGCAGCCGAGCCCGGCGATGTTGAAGGCCTTCGAAGCCGAGGTGACACAGATGCCACATTCGCGGGCGGCATCGGAAACCTCGAGGAACGGGACGTGTTCTGCCCCCGGCAGGGTCAGCGGGGCATGGATCTCGTCGGCCAGAACCCAGGCGTCGTACTCGGCGGCCACCTCGGCGATCCGTTCGAGCTCGGACCGGGAGGGAACCGTTCCGGCCGGGTTGTGGGGGCTGCAAAGGATCATCGCCCGAGCGCCCTCCCTGAAAGCATTTTCGACCGCCGGGAGGTCCAGCCCTCCATCTTCCCGGAGCGGAACCTCGATCAGTTCACTTCCCACTTCGGGAACGATCGAGAAGAAGGGGAAATAGACCGGCGGGTTGATGACCACCCCTTCGAGAGGGCCGGTGACCAGGTCGAGCAGCGCTCTCAGGCCACCGACAACATCCGAGGTCGCGGTCACCTGTCCGGGGTCCACCCGCCAGTTCCAGTTGCGGAAGGCGAAGTCGGCGAAGGCGTCGGCCAGCCCCGAATCAGGTGCGTTGGCGTAGCCCGTGTCGTCCAGTTCGATCGCCTCGATCAAGGCCTGCTTGACCGGTCCGGCCAGCGGAAAGTCCATTTCCGCGACGAAGGCCGGGAGCACGTCCGGGGGGAACGAGGTCCACTTGGCCGAGCGCCGCAGGCGAAGGCGTTCCAGGGAGATGTTGGTCAGGTCGTACTGGTCGGGGGGCAAGCTCAGCTCGGATCTTCAATCGGTTGTGAACCATTTTCGTCCGGCAGGAACAGACTGATCAGGAATCCGGGAAGCGGCAAGAAGGCGATCACGATCATGACCGTCGTCAGACCGGTCTGGTCGGCCAGCAGCCCGAGCAGCCAGGCGACGAGACCGCCGAAGCCGATCGCCGCCCCCAGGGTCACTCCCGAAGCGACCCCGATCCGGTTCGGCAGGAACTCCTGTCCCATGACGACTGCGATCGAGAAGGTTCCGAAGAGGAAGAAACCGATCAGTCCCACAAGCAGGAAGGCCCCGGCTTCACCAACCGCCAGCAGGGACAGGATCAGGGGGCAAACGGTGCCCAGCGAAACGACCAGTACCGGTTTGTTGCCGATCCGGTCGGCCAGGGCTCCCCCCAGGATCGTGCCGGCCACTCCGACCGCCAGCAGCACGGCAAGGGCGGCGTTTCCGACCGCGTCGGAGGTTCCGAGTTCGGTGATCAGGAAGATCGGCACGAACGCCTGCAGGCCGAAATAGGCGGCGGACCTGAATCCGGCGACCGAGGCGATGCCGGCAAAGGGCAACCAGCGATCCTTTCCGCTTCCTCCTGACCTTGCTTCGGACTCGGCGATCGCCGCCAGTCTCAATCCGTCGATCCGGGGAAGTTCCCGGGCCAGCCAGAAGGCACCGATCGTGAGGGGAACGGCGAACCAGACCAGTCCCGACAGGCCCAGGGCCAGCACCAGGGCGGTGACGACCAGCGGACCGATCGCGAAGCCGATGTTGCCGCCGACCCCGTAGAAGCTCATCGCGGTCGCCCGCCGTCTGCTGCCGGCTACGAAACTGGCGTTGCGGGCGCCTTCCGGGTGGTAGGCACCGACCCCGAGTCCGGCCAGTCCGACCGCGGCCAGGGTCAGGGCATGCGAGTCGGCAAGCCCGGCGAGGCCGATTCCCAGTCCGCCGAGCATCACGCCACCCGGCAAGAGCCAGGAGATGGAGCGGCGGTCGGTCAGGTAGCCGAAAAGAGGCTGGAGCAGGGAAGAACAAACGGTCATGACCAGCAGGAGCGAGGTCGCTTCCGCGTAGCTGTAGCCGCGGCGTGAGATCAGGAACGGAATCATCGCCGGGACCGCGCCCTGGCAGGCATCGACCATGGCGTGACCTGCGGCAAGGACCCCGATCGAGCGTCTATCCATGTCATCCGCCGAGGTCACAACTCCCAGCCTGTCAGAACCGGTTCCCGAGGCAAGGGACCGGATGGTGCGCAGCTAATCAGGCGGCGTCGGAAAGCCGGCCGCTCAGCCGGGCCTGTTCGGCGTTCAACCCGGCCAGGTTGAGCCAGGCCGGACTGACCACTTCCAGATCGCGCCGCACCGACGGTGCAATCGGTTCCAGGCTGGCTTCGAGGCAGGCGTTGAATTGCCGGGAAAGGTCCTCGTCGCTGTCGGTCTGCTCAAGCTTCTTGAGGAAGGACCGGTGCCAGCTCTTCAGGGCGTTGCTCGCCCGGGTGAAGATCTCGGCCGGGCCGGGCCTCGCCGCGCCGTAATGGGCGAGGTAAACGGTGTCGGCTCCGAGTCGCGAGAGCTTCTCGATCGAAGCCAGCGAGTCTTCAAGCGAGAAGTCCCAGGGCGGGGTGGAGGGACGGACGACGCTGCTGCCGGGGACCTGCACCCCGAGGGCATCGCCGCAGAAGAGAGATGACGTTTCCGGATCGAAGAAAGACATGTGAGCGGCGGTGTGACCGGGAGACGAGATCGCTGCGATCGATCGATCGCCGAGATCGAAGCTGTCACCGTCCTCGACCGCCGAGATCCGCACCGCATCGATCGGAGCCGGGTGACCGTAAATCGTCTCGACCTTCTCGCCGTAGACCTTCTTCATGTCGGAAACCAGGGCGGAGGGGTCAGCCAGCCGTTCGGTCGCTCCGGCCGGCGCGGCGATTTCCGCCTTCGGGAAGTGGCGGGCGATGATCCCGGCACCGGCGGCCGCGTCGGGATGGATGTGGGTAAGCAGGATCAGGTCGACCCGCAGTTTTCTTGATCGGAGTGCTTCGATCACCCGGGGCGCGGCGTTGGCCGAGCCGGGGTCGATCAGGATGTTCCGGCTGCCGGGGATCAGGTAGGAGGAAGACTTGCCCGGACTGTCGTTCAGCATCGGATCGATCAGGACGGGATCGGTTCCGGTGAGAATCGCGGGGGTGACAGTCTTGCCGGCGCTGGCGTCAGGTTGTTCGCCGCGGCTGCGGCGGGTGCCAAAGACCTTGGTCGGAACATGGAAGCGTGTGTTCATCTCACCCTCTGACTTCTCTAACCGTCAATCTTCCAGATGGATTCGGTTTTCCCTCTAAATCCCCGCTAAAACGTTTGTTGGCGGCCACAATGACGACGGCTACGGACGGATGATGTCGCGCTCTGCGGCGATCCGGTGGAGCGAGAATTTCAGGGTCCCGGTCCTGCACTTGAAGGAACCATCCTCGCCGTACGAGAAGTCCTCCCGGCCCCAATAGTTGACGAAGATCCGGCGGTCGGTCTTTCGCGCCTTCATCCAGCCGTCGGAGTCGAATCCGAAACCGTCCCAGTAGTTGAAGTCGACCCGGGCCCGGCCCAGGCGGTTGAATTTCAGGTCCTCGTTGAAGGTGCTGGCGTCATGGAAGCTGTCCCGGACCGTTCCGTGATTCCAGCCGCTGCAGCGGTACCAGACCTGGACCGTGCCGGCCGACCACTGGTTTCCGTCCATCCAGATCCGGCCCCTCGCCTTCCGGTTGTCAACCGCATAGATCTGCCGGTCGGCGATCGGGGGACCGGGATCGACCCTGTCCCGGCCGGGCCCGCCGACCAGCAGGTCCGGTCCGGTGCCACCGTCGAGCCGGTCGTCTCCGGCCCTTCCGAACAGGCGATCGGGACGGCCGTTGCCTTCGAGCAGATCGTCGCCCGGGCCGCCATCGAGGATGTCGCCGAGCTCGCCTGCCGAGTCCCCGCCGATCAGGTGGTCGTTGCCGGGACCCCCGTTCAGACGACCGCCATACCTTGCCTCGAGGGTGTCATCTCCGGGCCCGCCGTTGACATCCGGGCTGCCGGCGGCGATCACTTTGTCATCGCCCGGGCCGGCGAATACCGAGGAAGCACCATCGGCAACGATCCGGTCCCGTCCCGGGCCGGCGATGATCCTGCCTCCCGAGTGGATGCGGTCGTCGCCGGCCCCGCCGAAGACCAGCGGGAGAATCCCCGCACTGACGCCGGCCCGGAAATCGTCGTCGCCCGGCCCGAGGCAGACGACGGCACCGGAGCCTGCCTTCACCGAGTCGTCGCCCTTGCCGGCCACGATCACCGAGTCGCGGCCACCTTCGAGAACGTCGTCTCCCGGGCTGCCGAAGACATTCGCACGGTGGCCCTTGCAGAACCGGGCCTTGCCGTTGCCGCCGGTGAAACCGGTCAGCTCGACCAGCCAGCGATCGCCGCGGATCGCCGTGGCCGCCACGGTCACGCCTCCGTCTTCGTTTGGCACCGATGCGGCCTCGATGATTCCCCGCCGCTGGCGCATGATCTTGTGGGTCAGGGCATCGCCGAGCCCTTTGGTGGCGACCCCGTCCCGGCTCCAGGTGCCGTCGAGCGCTCCGTCGGCGTTGTACCGCGAGACCACGAGCTGGCGCTTCTTCCCGGAGGTGTTAGCGGTTCCCGAGATGATCATCCGCCCCCGCGAATCGAACTCGATGTCGGTCATGCTGAGGTATCTCCCGTCCGCGAGGTCGCTGACCGATCCGGTCCGGGGTTTGCCGAGAAAGCGGCCCGACTCGCTGACTCGCCGGAAGAAATTGGTCGCGACCGAGATGCGGCGGTCGGGTCCTTCGAGGATTCTTCCCCGATTCGCCACCCCGGCCTCGCCGGACCAGACCCGCAGATCCACGACGCCGTCTTCGCCGAACTCACGGTCGTAGGCGCCAGACGGAAGGAAGCGCTGGAGGATGTCGTTGCGGGCCTCCTGCGGGCTGCCGTAATAGACGCTGTCACGGGTCCGGACCAGGACCCGATCCTTGCGGTCGAGGCCGAGGGCGGCCGGCCGGCCACCCGAGTTCCAGCCCGCGGCGAGCATGAGTGCCCCGTCGGTCCCGTAACCGGTATCAGGCTCACCATCGGCGGTAAGCCTGAAAAGAACCACGTTTCCGCAGCGGTGGCGACCATGGTCCGGTTCGATCCGGGCGGTCGCGCAGTTCGCGACGGTGGTGCCAGCGATGATCCGGCCCTGACTGTCGATGCCCGGCCCGGGGGACTCGAGGACCTGGTCGGCGTCCTCGCCGAAGCGGGACCTCACGTCGAGCAGAACCGTTCCCTGGTCACCGAAGGTTTGATCCAGGGAGCCTTCCGCATTGAACCTGGCGACGACCGGATCCGGACCGGAGCGACCGAAGGCGACGATCTTCCCGCCCTGGAAATCCAGTTTCGCCCACAGGGACGAGGGGGTGAGGACGAGTCCGTCGCCGCCACCGAACTCCGGGTCCCGGCTCCCGTCCGGAAGCAACTGGAGCAGAAAGCCGTTCTCGTCGATCCCGGCTCCGCCGGCCACGAGCAGGCTGCCGGAGGGAGTTCTGATCATGTCCCTGACCACCGAATCCTGACCCTGAGCGGGCGAAATTCTCACCGTTCCGTCGTTTCCGAAATCCCGGTCCGGTGAACCCGGGGCCGCAACCGCCGCGGTCGAAGCGGTGAGCAGGATCGCCGCGGTGGCGGCGAGAGTGACCAGTACTTTCAAGTTTTCTCCCGGGGTAGTGGCGGAATCCGGTCCGCGATGAACCACAGAACCCGATGTGAACCTTCGGGTTGCGGTGGGCGACCGCCTTTAAAGCGAAACGCCCGCCGGATGGCGGGCGCGCTCGCGTTGCTTCGGTGGGGCTTTCGCCCCGGGTGAGTCGGGCCTAGATGGGCTCGACCGAAGCGGCGGCCGGACCCTTGGGTCCGTCTTCTGCCTCGTAGCTCACCTTGGCGCCTTCCGCGAGG
>JAGQUQ010000034.1 GCA_020438425.1 Solirubrobacterales bacterium | reverse complement strand
CGGCTCACCATTCTCTCCGGCCTGGTCGTCTGCTGGCATTTCGAGCTGCTTCCACACTGGATGCTCGCGCTGCTCCTGATCAGGGAAGTCGCGACCCTGATTCTCGCCCGGTGGGGACTGTCGCACGGTGTCGACATCGAGGTCAACTGGTTCGGCCGCGTCGCCGTGTTCCCGGTCATGGGGGCGCTTTTCCTGGCCCTGATCTGGGACAGCTGGGTTCCGGCCGCGCTGCTCGGCCTCGGGATCATCCTCGGCGTTATCGCCACCTACCTTTACGCCCGGGTTGGCCGGGATCAGATTCACGCCCGCGAGGCGACCGCCACGGCGGAAGAATCGGCCCAACAGTAAAGCCTGAGTTGAAGGTTAGAGTCGGCCCCTATAATGGCCGGCATGGCGACTCACTGCCCCGAATGCGGCTTCATCAACCCGGAGGCAGCAAACTACTGTCAGAAGTGCGGCAACTTCATCGGCGTCCGCGAGGGTGGCGATGACCAGAGGACTTCGACCTATCAGGTCGGCGAAACAGGGGAGATCGAGGCGGTCGACATCGACGCCGAGGTCGAGCGCACCGGTGCCGCCCTGGTCATCCGCAGCGGCGGGGGCCGGGCCGGCGAGACCTTCCCGATGGAGGAGGAACGCGTGGCGATCGGACGCAGTCCCGACGCGGGCGTCTTCCTCGATGACGTGACCGTGTCCCGCAACCATGCGTTGCTGGTCGCCCGCGGTGACGGCACCTACATTGACGATCTTGGTTCGCTCAACGGGACCTACGTGAATCGCAAGAGAATCGAGTCCCAGCGCCTTGAGGACGGCGACGAGATCCAGGTCGGCAAGTACAAACTCACGTACCTGGAGAGATGAGATGACACTCAGCGAACAGGAGCTCGCCGAGGGCACCCAGATGACCCCGAGGCGCCCGCGCAAGGCGCTGACGATCGGGGCGGTGGCGAAGCTGCTCAGCAAGGAATTCGATGATGTCTCGATCTCGAAGATCCGGTACCTCGAAGACCAGAAGCTGGTCACCCCTCGTCGGACCCAGGGCGGATACCGGCTCTACAGCCAGGCCGACGTCGACCGGCTTCGCACCGTGTTGCGGCTGCAGCGCGACGAGTTCCTGCCTCTGAGAGTGATTCGCCAGGAGCTCGCGGCGGGGCCTTCGGTCAGCGGACTCTCCGGGAATTCGTCGAATACCGCCCGCCGGGCCAAGCTGATCGGGACCACGAGTTCCCGATTCACGGTGGAAGAGGTAATCGAGGAAACCGGTGCGAGGGCCGAGTTCATCCGTGAACTTGCCGAGTTCGGCCTCGTCACCCCGCATACGGAGAATGGCAGGGCGGTCTATGACGAGACCGACATGGAAATCGTGAGAGCCGCCAACGAGTTGGCGCGCTCGGGAGTCGGTGCCCGGAACCTGAAGCTCTTCAAGACCTCTGCCGACCGTGAGGTCAACCTGATCGAGACCCTGCTTGCCCCCAAGCTCGCATCGCGAAATCCCCAGCGCCGCAAGGAAGCAGTCGAGAGCCTGGAGCGGATGGCCACAGTTCTGAGTGAACTGAAACACGCGCTGCTGGTCCGGGATCTTCGCCGTCTCGCCGACAGCTAGAACCACGGCGCTTTGCCCACAGTCACCCGAAAGACGATTGTGGCGGCCACGCCGGAGAAGGTCTACGACCTGATCAGTGACCCGTCACGCCTGCCGGAATGGTGGCCGAGAGTGGTGCGGGTCGAAGATGTATCCGGGAAGGCCGGGGCCGAACGGACCCGCTGGACCTGTGTGCTTGGCGCCGATTCCGGTCGAATGCTGCGTCTGGATTACCGATGCACGGGGGCGACCAGGCCTGAACGCTACGAATGGGAGCACGAACTCGAAGGGACTCCGTACGAAGCCCATCTCGCCCGCCAGTCGGTTGAGGCGAGGCTGGTCGCCGAGGGCAGCGGCACCCTGATCACTCTGACCACGGTCAACAGTCTCAAGGGGACCGCCAGGATCGCCGGCTTCACCATGAAGAAGGGCCAGCGCGGGTTGCTCGACGAGGCGCTTTCGGCGCTGGCCGGTACCTTCGGAGAAGGCGGTGAAGATTGACCGAACCGAGACGTGACACGAGGTGGTGGGGCTGGGGTGATCCGGCTGAACCGGTTGAACTCGGAGCGGCAGGAGAACGCCTGCTGGCCGAACGGGGAATCGCGACAACCGGGCATGGCCGGCCTCCCGAAATCGGGGAGGTGAAGCTGCCGGTGGCCGAACGGATTCCCGAAAGCGTGATTGCGGCGGCCGGTGCGGCAAACGTCTTCACCGGAGACGAAGATCGCATCCGTCACGCGAACGGCCAGAACTACCTCGACCTGCTGGCCCTGCGGGGAGGCAATCTGGAGCACGCTCCCGACGCGATCGTGATGCCGGAATCCGCGGGGAGGATCGCTCCGATCCTCGAGGCCTGTGCCGCCGCCGGGGTGGCTGTCGTTCCGTTCGGGGGTGGAAGCAGCGTGGTCGGAGGCGTCACGCCGCTGAAGGGCAGGCATGAATCGGTGATCAGCCTCGATCTGGCCGCCCTGGGCGGGATCGAGATCGATGAACGCTCCCTGACCGCGCGCCTTGGCGCTGGGCTGCGCGGCCCGGAAGCCGAGAAACTCCTGAACGACCGGGGTTTCATGCTGGGGCACTTCCCCCAGTCATTCGAGTACGCGACGATCGGCGGTTTCGCGGCGACTCGATCGGCCGGACAGTCGTCGAGCGGCTACGGTCGCTTCGACTCGCTGGTCAGTTCGATCCGCTTGATAACGCCCGAGGCCGAACTTTCAACCCTGACCACCCCTCACACCTCGATCGGGCCGGCCCTGCGCGAAGTCGTGGTCGGGTCGGAGGGAACACTCGGCGTGATCCCGGACGTCGACGTGCGAATCCGTCCCGTGCCCGAAACCCGACGGTACGAAGCGTGGATCGTCGAGGACTTCGAGGCCGGCACCGAGATCGTGCGCCGGCTGGCCCAGGCGGACAGTCTGCCGACCATCATCCGGATCTCCGACGTTCCCGAAACCGAAGTGAACCTGGCGATGTCGCTGCCGTCAGGTGCGGCCGGAAACATCTTTCGACGCTACCTGAAGCTGCGCGGTCGCGATGGCGGTTCCCTCGTCATCACCGGGTACGAGGGCAGCACGGCCCGGGTGCACCGCAGCCGTTCAGACGTCGCCCGGGAAGTCCGAAGGGGCGGAGGGGTGTACCTCGGCCAGGCGGCAGGCAACGGTTGGGCAAAGGGTCGCTTCCACGGCCCGTACCTGCGGGAGGCGCTGCTCGACCGGGGAGTGCTGGTCGAGACCCTGGAGACGGCACAGCAGTGGAGCGGCCACCGCGACCTGTACGAGGCGGTGCGGGCAGCCCTGGAGTCGGCCCTCGCGGCAAACGGGATGGAAGGCATCGTCATGTGCCATCTCTCGCATGCCTACCGCGATGGTGCTTCCCTCTACTTCACGGTCATCTCCAGCCAGGGACCGGACGGGGGAGCCGCCAACTGGCCGAAGGTGAAGAAGGCCGCCTGCGAGGCGATCCAGTCGGCCGGCGGCACGCTCTCCCACCATCACGCGACCGGCCTGGATCACACGCCATACCTCGAAGGAGAGATCGGCCGAGCCGGCCTCGACGCCCTCGCCGCTCTGAAAGAACAGTTTGACCCTGCCGGCATCATGAACCCCGGCAAGCTGCTCAAATAGCCGGCTCACCTCGAAGAATCGAGAACTAAGCCCGCCCATCCATGAATTGTTCCTGTGGGCGGGCGGGTTCGGCATGGAGGGCGGGTCGGACCCCGCCCGACTACTTGTTACTGATTGCTCGTGCCGTTGCAGATCGGGACGATGGTGTCCTTGGCGCTCTGGGGCATCGAGATCTGTCCCTCGAGCACAGTCTGGCCGGTGTACTCGGGAAGCTTCACGTTCTGGCGGTTGGTCAGCCTGGCCTGCTTGAGGGCGGCGTTGAAGTCCTCGTTCTTTGAACGCGAGACTCTCAAGGTGGGGAAGAAGTCGGATGCGATCAGGCAGATCACGGCTTCGTTCAGGTCGATCTGTCCGCTGATCGAACCCTCATCACCGACCCGGGCCGCGTAGATCGGGAACGCCCCGGTTGAACCGTTGAGCCAGATCACGTAGCCCTCGCCCTTGTCGTTTGGTACGAGGCCGCTGATGTCGAGGTTGGCCGCCAGAGTCGTGCCGGCGAAACCGAACTGGACCTGGCCGGAGCCCTGCTGTCCGTTCACCGGCTGCAGCACGGCAACCGTGGGAGAAGCCTGGGGCGTCCCGGAGTCGTCGTCGGAGCCTCCGCCGAACACGCCGGTGACCAGGAGGATCACCACGGCAGCAAGCAGCGCCGCTCCGAGGAGAACGGCGATCAGGCGACGTTGGTGACTGGAAATCGTCGAGAAAGCGCCGGTCGGGTTCCGGACCGAACTCGAATCGCCATCGCGGTCGTTGCCCGAATCGCTCTTGGGAACTGGCGCGGGTGCCGGCTTCGGCTTGCCTCCCCTGGCGGTGCCGGGGTCCGGCAGCTCGGCCGCGGGGACGAGGAGGCGCAGCTGGTCGGTCAGCGCTTCCGCCTGTTCTGCCGCGGCACCGCCGGTGGAAATCCGGTTGCCCACATCCGCCCTGGTAATCGGATCCGCCTGGCCGAGCAGGTAATCGGTCATCTCGGCGTCGGGGGCAGGAACGGAGGGATCAATTTCGGCCAGGGCAGCGACCGCCCGGCTTCGAACCTCGTCTTCGTCGATCCCGAGCAGTCCCGAGATGTCGGCGTAGCTCTTTCCTCGACCGAGCAGCAGCTGAAGCAGCGCCCGACTGTCCTCACTCAACGGCATGGGGGAGAACCCTATGCGTTTATAGTCCCCGGCTGATGCCAGACGTCACGCTTCCCGAATCCCCGTTCGACAATCTGCTCGGTACCGAGTGGGTTTCCTCCGATCCCGACTCGGCCATCGTGCGGCTGACGATGCGGGACGACCATCGGCAGCCGATGGCGATCATGCATGGCGGAGTCATGGCCAGCCTGGTCGAAAGCGTCTGCTCGATGGCGACTGCCAGGGCCGTGCTGCCCGAAGGCAGGATCGCGATGGGTCAAAGCATCTCGGTCAACCTGCTGCGGCCGATCTCGCAGGGTGATGTCGAGGTCGAGGCCAATGCGGTCCATCGGGGCCGGATGACCTGGGTCTGGAGGGCCGAGGTAAGGGATGGCGAGGGACGGGTCTGCGCCGTCGCCCAGATGACCATGGCCGTCCGCGAGGCTCCCGAAGGAGCCGACCTAAGTCAGTTCGTCAAGCCCTAGTACTGCCACCAGACAGAGCCAGCCCATCGATCATTTATCTCTGTGGGCTGGCGGGTTGAATCTGGAGGGCGGGTCGGACCCCGCCCGACTCCTTATGCCGAATCGGTATCGGCCGTCCAAGGCCGATAGCGATTCGTAATGGGCATGCGGCGGTCCCGGCCGAAGCCCTTGGTGGTGATCTTGAGGCCCGGCGGGGACTGACGTCGTTTGTACTCGGCCCGGTCAACCTTGGCGATCACGTCTGCGACCACCGAGGCGTCTTCTCCCCGGGCGGCGATCTCGGCCGGACCGAGATCGTCTTCCACATACATCTTCAGGATCCGGTCGAGCTCGTCGTAGTCGGGCAGTGAGTCGGTGTCGAGCTGGCCGGGCCGCAACTCGGCCGAGGGAGGCCTGGTGAGGATCGACTCGGGAATCACCGGCGAGGAACCGTTGCGATGCCGGCATAGCTCGTAGACGAGGGTCTTCGGAACGTCCTTGATCGGGGCGAGGCCACCGGCCATGTCGCCGTAGAGCGTCGAGTAGCCGACCGAGGTCTCGCTCTTGTTGGCGGTGGTCAGCACCAGCCAGCCCCGGCTGTTGGAAAGAGCCATCATCAGGTTCCCCCGGATCCTCGCCTGCAGGTTCTCGGCCGCCAGGCCGGTGGCGTCATCACCCAGCAGTCGGTCATATGCGGTCATCGTGTCCTCGATTGAGAACTCGATCAACCCGGTTCCGAGGCGGCCCGCCATCTCGCGGGCATCGCCCTGGGTGTCACCGCTGGAGTGGGGTGAGGGCATGACCACGCAGGTGACCTGCTCCGGCCCGAGGGCGTCGGCGGCGAGTGCCGCGACCAGCGCCGAATCGATTCCTCCCGACAAACCCAGCCCGACATGCTTGAAGCCGTTCTTGACGACGTAGTCCCGCAGGCCGGTGACCAGCGCCGTGTAAACCTCGTCGAGGTCGTCCATCCAGTCGGCCACCGGTGCCCGGCTCCCTTCCGGGTCGAAGATCAACAGGTCCTCGCTGAACTGGCCCGCCCGGGCCAGCACCTCGCCGTCGGCTCCGACCAGCACGCTGGAACCGTCGAAGATCAGTTCGTCCTGGCCGCCGACCATGTTGACCATGGCGACCGGCAGGCCTTTGTCAACGGCAACCCGGCGGAAGATTTCCTCCCGCTCGCGACCCTTGCTGCGGTGGTATGGCGAGGCCGAGGCGTTGAGAATCAGGTCCGCGCCCGGGGCGAGCGCTTCATACACAGGATCGCCGGCCACCCAGCAGTCCTCGCAGATGGTCACTCCGACCCTGGTTCCATCGAGGTCGGTAACCAGGGGGGCACTCCCGTTGCGGAAGGTCCGGTACTCGTCGAATACCCCGTAGTTAGGCAAGAGTCGCTTGTGGTAGATCCCGCGCACCTCGCCTCTGGAGAGCAGCGCCACGGAGTTGGCGGAGATCGCCCTGCCGACCGGATTTCCCACCGGGTCCGGAAAGCCGACCAGCGCGGTGATGTCCCCCGTGCCGGCGGCCAGTTCCGCCAACCGCTCGCCGGCGGCGGCCACGAAGTCCGGGCGCAGGTAGAGATCTTCGGCCGGATAGCCGGTCAGAACCAGTTCGGGAAAGACCACGACCCCGGCGCCCGCCTGTTCGGCGAGGGAGGTCCATTCGGCGACCAGAGCGGCGTTTTCGTCCAGATCGCCGACGGTGGGGTTGACCTGCGCCAGGGCGATCTTGGGGATGCCGCTCACAGGCTGAGTATCCCGATTTGCAGGCGTTCCTGCGGTGTGAAGCACCGCACACACGGATCACGGGCCCTGCCCCAGACTCGTTTACTAACAAAACGCTAACAATCAGCGGACCCGGATTCCAGGTGGGTCGGATTTTCGTCAGCTACGCAGGAAATCCGACCCACCGGCTTTGTGGGCCGCGTAGATGCGCCGAGCTCCCTCAGTCGGGAGGCGGGGAAACCAACCGCGGCCGCGTGCCGCATGGGGTGAATCCGGTGGTGATCCGCCGGTAGGGAAGACCAGGAAGGTAATCCCGAATCCGTCAGCTAACTCCGCAGGCGCCTGAAAAGGAGAAGCATCAAATGAGTACCAGCCGGATTTTCCGTGCCTTCATGTCCCTGCTCGCCTGTCTCGCGGTGCTCGCCGCTGTCGGCGCGAGTGCTGTCGCCGCCACTTTGAATGGCGAGAACGCTCCCGACCAGGGCCCCGTCGTGCTCAAGGTCAGCGACCACAGCGCCAACTTCGGCGGCCGCTTCCACCTTCGCGGCAAGACCGGAAACCCTTACGCGGGCAAGGTCAGGATCCAGGCGAAGACGAAACGCGGCTGGCACACGCTCCGCAAGGTCGAGACCGACGGCAAGGGCCGCTACGCCCTGAAGATCCGTGCCCGAAAGAACTCCAGCCTTCGCGCGAAGACCAACGACGGCCGCAGTTCTAAGACCCGACGCGTGTTCGTGATCGGTCACGTCAAGATGGCCCCCAACGAACGCTACGTGCGGCTGGGCCGCAGCCTTCTGATCCGCGGCACCGTGGTTCCCCGGGGAGTTCGCACGGTCAAGGTCAGGGTTCGGGGCGAAGGCGTCATCACCACCCGGGCCCGTGCCAACGGCCGGTTCCGGGTCCGCTGGACCCCGCGCGGGGCCGGCGACTTCAGCTACCGGGTCCGGGCGCTTCCGAGCTCCAAGTCGACCGGGGACGCCAGCCTGCGACGCAAGTTCAGCGCGCTCAGGCCCGGGCATGCTTCCTATTACGGTCCCGGTCTCTACGGCAACGGTGTGGCCTGCGGCGGCACCCTCACTCCGACCACCCGCGGGGTCGCCCACAAGTACCTGCCCTGCGGTACCAGGGTGACCTTCCAGTACGGCAACCGGACCGTGGTCGCCAGGGTGATCGATCGTGGGCCGTACGCGGCGGGTCGCGACTGGGATCTGACCGAGCAGACCAAGAAGGACCTCGGCTTCGGGGGAGTCGGAGTCGTCTGGACCAATAAGTAGTCGGCGCTGGCGCGCCTCCATTTCAAACCCGTCCGTTCACAGAATTAACTGATGGATGAACGGACTCCATTCGATTCGGTCCGGTCGAGTTGGATTTCCATGCGCATTGCATGGAAAAGCCGCCCTTGGATTCTGTGAGATGATCGGGGCATGAGCTCGGCCGAATCGAAGAACCTCGAGGCGATCTCGAAGGCGATCGACCATCACAACTCGACCTGCCCCTATCCGGCCTCCGAAGTCCGCATGAACCCCTTCGAGGTCGAGCGCCTCGGCTGGGAAGAAATTCGCGGCCTGCCGATCGTGCCCGATCCGAATGTCGGAACGGGCCGGTTCGAAATCGTCTGTTCGCGAGACGGCAGCGGCGAGGAACTCGAGGAAGTCGAAGCGATCGGCGAAGACCTGGTCACGGTGACACCCGGGACCAGAGAAGACCGGGATTCTCCGGCCGGGCCGGATCTGCCGGACAACCCGGGCCGCTGGAACTAGTCAGACGCTCGACCAGAAGTCGAGGCCGCTTTCGCTCATCCAGTTCTGGATCTCGACGTTGATGCGGTAGAGCTCCCCGGTCCAGATCAGGACACCCATCACGATCAGGATCACCCCGCCGAAGGCAATGATCAGGCCGTAATGCCGTTTGATCACCGCGAAGGCGGTGGTCATCCGGTTGAAGGCGAGCGCGGTCAGCAGGAAGGGGATGGCCAGACCCGCCGAGTACACGGCCAGCAGCAGGGCCCCGCGGGCGGCGGAGTCGGTCAGCGAGGCAGCGGAGAGGATGGCCCCGAGGGTCGGGCCGATGCAGGGGGTCCAGGCGAAGGCGAAAGCGGCTCCCGCAACCAGCGGGCCGCCCTTGCCTGCCCGCTGCATAAGTGCGTCCACATGCCACTCCTTGTTGAGCTTGACCACGAAGAACGAGGCCACGAAAAGCACGCCCATCGCGATGATCAGGGCGGCAGCGACCTTGTCGAGCAGATCCCGGTGGTCGCTGAGCAGTGACCCGATCCGGGTCGCGCCCATCCCGAGCAGGATGAACACGGCGGAAAAGCTGCCGCAGAAGATCAGGCTGGGGACGAGCACCTTCTTCCAGTCCGCTTTCTCCAGTTCTGAGACAGAAACCCCCGATACGGCCGACAGGTAGCCGGGCACGATCGGCAGCACACAGGGGGAAAGGAAAGACACGATTCCGGCGACAAGGGCGGTCAGCAGACCGACGCCGGCGGCCGGGTCCGCAGCGGCGAGAGGCAGTCCGGCAAGGCCGGCGGGTATCAGGTCTGCAAACGGCAAGGGCCAAAGAGGTTACTTTGGCGAACATGGATCGGAGCCTCGAAGGCGCAGTTGTCGTGGTAACAGGTGGGGCTGCCGGCATCGGCAGGGCCACCGCGGGTGCGATGGCGGAAGCCGGCGCCAGGGTGGCGATCGGCGACATCCACGCGGAGAAGGCAGCCGAGGCGGCTGCGGAAATCAACTCGAAAGCTTCGCCGGGCGGGGAATCCGCCACCCGGGGACCGGTCGCGACCGGCCTGCCGCTGGACGTGACCGACCGCGCGGGCTTCGACATCTTCCTCGATCAGGTCGAAGAAGAATTCGGTCCGATCGACTGTCTGGTCAACAACGCCGGCGTGATGCTGCTTGGCCCGATCGACGAAGAGGATCCCGAAGCCACCCGGGCGATGATCGACGTCAACCTGGTCGGAGTGATCAATGGCACCCAGGCCGCGATGGACCGGATGAAAACGAGGCGGCGGGGCCGGATCGTCAACATCGCATCCCAGGCCGGGAAGGCGGGAATGGCCGGGGGTGCCACCTACTGTGCGACCAAGTTCGGCGTGATCGGCTTTTCCGAAGCGGTTCGGGCGGAGCTGAAGGGGAGCGGGGTGTCGATTTCCTGGGTGCTTCCGGGGTTGGTCAACACCGAACTCGCTGCCGGCCTTCCCGACATTCCCCTGATGGACATGCTTTCGCCCGACGACATCGCCGAAGCGGTGGTCGAGGCACTGACCGGGGGAGGCAGCGAGATCTGGGTTCCGGCCCGGAACCAGTGGCTCGATGCTCCGGCCCGGCTGTTGCCCCGGTCGCTTCGTGAGCGGGTATTCGCCCTCACCGGGGCCGACAAGGTTCTGGCCGATGCCGACGCGGGCCGTCGGGAGCAGTACGAGAACCGTCATTCGGGGAGCTCCTGAGGGCCGAAGCGGTTTGGCCCGCCGGACATATGAGACCGGACGTGCTTCGGTAAACTGCCCCGGTGGGCTGGCCCACCTCGTACAGCGGTTCCCACCGCTGCGAATACGTGTCTCCGACAACCAAATGCCGCTATGCGGCACGACAAGCGCGCACAAATGACTGAATTTGCCCCGTCGTCCGCGACCCGCGACGGCCTTTACGACTCGATAAACGAACACGACGCCTGCGGCGTCGCCATGGTCGCGCGCCTGGACAACGAGCCGCGCCACGAAGTGGTCAGCCAGGGATTGCTCGCCCTCGACAACCTCGAGCACCGGGGGGCCGCCGGTGCCGACGCGAGAACCGGAGACGGTGCGGGAATCCTGATCCAGATTCCCGACCTCTACTACCGCGAGGAGGCAGGAGTCGAACTGCCGCCTGCCGGTCAGTACGGCGTCGCAATGTGCTTCCTGCCCCGGGAGAACGAAGACCGCCGCGAAGAGCTCAAGAACCTGATCTCCGAGACCACCGAGGCTGAAGGCCAGGTCGTGCTCGGCTGGCGGGACGTTCCGGTAGATACCGAACATGTCGGGGACACGGCCAACGAGTCACGACCCCATGTGGCCCAGCTCTTCATCGGGCCCGGACCCGGTCACCGGGATGACCAGGATGCCTTCGAACGCAAGCTCTACGTGATCCGCCGGGTCTGCGAAATCGCCGCCGGCGAAGAGCTCTACATCGCTTCCTGCTCGTCCAGAACCGTTGTCTACAAGGGCATGCTGATTTCGTACCAGGTGCCCGGCTTCTTCCCCGAGCTGCGGGATGAAAGGGTCCGATCGGCCCTGGCCCTGGTTCACTCGCGGTTTTCGACCAACACTTTCCCGAGCTGGGATCTGGCCCACCCCTTCCGGCTGATCGCTCACAACGGCGAGATCAACACGCTTCGCGGCAACATCAACTGGATGCGGGCCCGGGAGTCCGAGCTCGCTTCGGAGCTGTTCGGCGAGGACCTGAAGAAGGTCACCCCGGTTGTCCGACCGGACGGATCGGACTCCGCGACCTTCGACAACGTGCTCGAACTGCTGATGCTGGCCGGTCGCTCACTGCCGCATGCGGCGATGATGATGATTCCCGAGTCCTACCAGGGCCGGGAGGACCTTTCCGACGACCTCAAGGGCTTCTACGCCTACCACTCCTGCCTCATGGAGCCTTGGGACGGACCGGCCGCGGTCTGCTTCACCGATGGCCGCGTGATCGGAGCGACCCTCGACCGCAACGGTCTGCGCCCCGGCCGGTGGGTCGAGACGAAGGACGGCATGGTCATCCTCGGTTCGGAGATCGGCCTGCTCGACATCCCGACCGAAGACATCAAACGGCTCGGCCGCCTGCAGCCGGGCAAGCTGTTCCTGGTTGATCTCGAGAAGAACCGGATCGTCGAAGACGAGGAAGTGAAGCGCGAGATCTCGACCCAGCAGCCGTACGGAGAGTGGTTCCGGAACGCGTCGGTCCACTTCGACGATCTCCCGACCGCCTACGTGACGATGACCGGCATCCAGCCGACCCCGCGCCGCCAGAAGGCGTTCGGCTACACGCAGGAGGATCTGCGGGTGCTGATCACGCCGATGGCCGCGACCGGCGCCGAGCCGATCGGTTCGATGGGCAACGACGTCGCACTGCCGGTGCTCTCCGACAACCGGCCGCCCCTTTACAGCTACTTCAAGCAGCTCTTCGCCCAGGTCACCAACCCGCCGATCGACCCGATCCGGGAAGAGATCGTGATGAGCCTCTCGACCGGAGTCGGGGCCGAACAGAACCTGCTGGCCGAAACCGAGCAGCACGCCCATCAGCTCCGGCTCGACCAGCCGATCCTGATGAACCAGGAACTCGAAACGATCCGCCACGTCAACCACGACATCTTCCGCGCGGACACGATCGACATCACCTGGGATGTCGCGGAGGCCGAGGCCGGACTCGAGTCCCGGCTCGAAGCGATCTGTATCGAAGCCCGGAAAGCGATCGAACAGGGTTTCAACATCATCATCCTTTCCGACCGCCGCACCGGGCCGCGCCGGGTTCCGATTCCGGCCCTGCTCGCGGTCGGAGCGGTTCACCATCACCTGGTTCGCGAGGGAACCCGCCTCAAGGCAGGCCTGATCCTCGAGTCCGGTGAGCCGCGCGAGGTCCACCACATGGCGACGCTGATCGGCTACGGCTGCTCGGCGATCAACCCCTACCTGATGCTGGACTCGGTTGACGACCTGGTCGTCGGTGGCCTGGTCCCGGACATGGAGTCGCCGGAAAAGGCGCAACGCAACGTGGTCAAGGCGATCGGCAAGGGGCTGCTCAAGACGATCTCGAAGATGGGGATCTCGACCACCCAGTCATACGGCGGGGCCCAGATCTTCGAAGCGGTCGGCATCGAAAGCGAAGTCATCGACAAGTACTTCACCGGGACCGCGTCCCGGATCGGCGGCATCGGACTCGAGGTGCTCGCCCAGGAAACAATGGACCGTCACGCGTCGGCCTTTCCCGGCGTTGGCGAAGACCTGCTTCCGGTCGGTGGCGTCTACGCCTGGCGTCGCGACGGCGAGTTCCACCAGTGGAACCCGGAAACCGTCTCGCTGGTTCAGCACGCGGTTCGCGGCGAGGGCGGTTCAGCCCAGGAGAAGTACGACGAGTTCGCACAGCAGGTCAACGAAATCGCCCTGAAACGGGCGACGCTTCGTGGTCTTTTCAAACTAAAGGCGGAGGAATCGGGCCCGGTTCCGATCGAAGAAGTCGAACCGGCAAAGGAGATCGTCAAGCGGTTCGCGACCGGTGCGATGTCACTCGGCTCGATCTCCCGCGAGAGTCACGAGAACCTGGCCATCGCGATGAACCGGCTCGGCGGCAAGTCAAACACCGGCGAAGGCGGGGAAGACCCTGTCCGGTTCACCCCGGACGACAACGGGGACCTGCGCCGCTCGGCGATCAAGCAGGTCGCATCCGGACGGTTCGGCGTCACCTTCCACTACCTCGCCAACGCGGACCAGCTCCAGATCAAGATGGCCCAGGGTGCTAAGCCCGGAGAGGGCGGCCAGCTGCCCGGCCACAAGGTCGACCGTTACATCGGCTCGGTCCGGCACACCACACCCGGGGTCAGCCTGATCTCGCCGCCGCCGCATCACGACATCTACTCGATCGAGGATCTCAAACAGCTGATCTACGACCTTCGCTGCTCGAATCCGAAGGCATCGGTTTCGGTCAAGCTCGTCTCCGAGGTCGGGGTCGGTACCGTGGCCGCCGGAGTTGCCAAGGCCAACGCCGATCACGTTCTGATCGCCGGACATGACGGCGGCACCGGCGCTTCGCCGCTCTCATCTGTTCATTCGGCCGGCATTCCGTGGGAGATCGGCCTGGCCGAGACCCAGCAGACGCTGATCAAGAACGACCTTCGATCACGGATCACGGTTCAGACCGACGGTCAGCTCAAGACCGGGCGCGACGTGGTCGTCGCGGCCATCCTCGGTGCTGACGAGATGGGCTTCTCGACCGCACCGCTGATCGCCTCGGGCTGCATCATGATGCGCGCCTGCCATCTGAACACCTGCCCGGTCGGCATCGCGACCCAGGATCCGGAGCTGAGAAAGCGCTTCAAGGGCCAGCCCGAACACGTCGTCAACTACTTCTTCTTCGTCGCCGAAGAGGCCCGCAAGATCATGGCGGAAATGGGCGTCCGCACGATCGACGAACTGATCGGCCGGATCGACCTGCTCGAATCCGACGACGCCGTGGATCACTGGAAGGCACGCGGGATCGACCTCTCCGGCCTGCTGAAGTGGCCGGAAGGCATTGATCCTTCGGTCGACCGTCATCGCACCCGCCCGCAGGAGCCGGTGCTCGACGACCACCTCGACTGGCAGATCATCGAGCAGGCGAAGGGCGCGATCGAAACCGGAGAGCCGGTCGAAATCGAGATGCCGGTCAAGAACGTCCACCGCTGTGTCGGCGGGATCGTTTCCAACGCGATCGCCAACGCGCGGGGTTCCGAAGGCCTTGCCGAGGACTCGATCAAGGTGAACTTCCAGGGAGCCGCCGGCCAGTCCTTTGGCGGCTGGCTCGCTCCCGGCGTGAGCTTCTCGCTGCGCGGCGAGGTCAACGACTACTGCGGCAAGGGTCTCTCCGGAGGAATCCTGGCGGTCTCGCCCCCCGAGGGAGCGACCTATCAGCCCGAGGAGAACGTGATCGTCGGCAACACCTCGCTTTACGGTGCGACCAAGGGCCGCGCCTTTTTCCGCGGCATCGGCGGTGAACGCTTCGCCGTCCGTAACTCCGGTGCCACCGCGGTGATCGAAGGCGTGGGAGACCACGGCTGCGAGTACATGACCGGCGGCAAGGTTGTCGTGCTCGGCCCGACCGGGCGCAACTTCGCGGCCGGGATGAGCGGTGGAATCGCCTACGTGCTCGATGACGAGAACAAGTTCTCGGGCCGGGTCAACCCGACCATGCTCAACCAGCTCGAGGAACCCGGCGAAGAAGACCGGATCGAGCTGCGCGGACTGATCCAGGAGCACCTGGAAAGGACGGGCTCCGAAGTCGCCAGGAGGATCCTCGAAGACTGGAGCGAGATGTCCTCGAAGTTCGTCAAGGTGTTCCCGGCCGACTTCAAGCGGGTGCTGGCCGAACTCGAGGCCGAAGGCGAAGGGGAGCCCGGCAAGGGTCCCGAGGCCGAAAGCGTCGATGTGATCGGTGAACCGGCGACCGGTGTCGCCTCGGAGAAGGGGGCCTGAGATGGGCAAACTGGGCGGCTTTCTCGAGATCAACCGTGCCGGAATCCCGTACCGGGACCCGGCGGAGCGGATCGGTGACTACAGCGAGTTCGTGGTGCAGCGGCCCGATGACGAACTCGCTGACCAGGGTGCACGCTGCATGGAGTGCGGCGTTCCCTTCTGCCACAACGGCTGCCCCCTTGGCAACCTGATTCCCGACTGGAACGATCTCGTCTACCACGGTCGCTGGCAGGACGCGATCCGCCAGCTTCACGCCACCAACAACTTCCCCGAGTTCACCGGGAGGCTTTGCCCCGCCCCCTGCGAGGCCGCCTGCGTTCTGGAGATCCGGGAGGGCGAGGCGGTCACGATCAAGCAGATCGAACAGTCGATCGCGGATCGCGCCTGGAAGGAAGGCTGGATCCGGCCCCGCCCGCCGAAGCGCGAGACCGGCCGTCAGGTCGCGGTGATCGGCGCCGGCCCGGCCGGCATGGCTGCCGCCCAGCAGCTGCGACGTGCCGGTCATGGCGTCACCCTGTACGAACGGGACGAGGCCGCCGGCGGCCTGGTCCGCTTCGGAGTTCCGGACTTCAAGATCGAAAAGACAGTGGTCGAGCGCCGTGTCCAGCAGCTGGTTCACGAAGGAGTCGAAGTCAGGTGCGGCGTCGACGTGGGAGTCGATGTCACGGTCGAGGAATTGAAGGAGCGTTTTGACTCGGTCGTCATCGCGACTGGTTCACGGGTCCCGCGCGATCTTCCGGCGCCCGGTCGAGAGCTCGAAGGAGTCCACTTCGCGATGGACTATCTCTACAGCCGCAATCGCTGGCTGGCTTCCGAGGTCGGCCCGAAGCCGATGACCGAGGCACCGGCACCGGCGCCGATCTCGGCCAAGGGCAAGCATGTGATCGTGATCGGCGGCGGGGACACCGGGGCCGATTGCGTGGGTCACTCGATCCGTGAAGGTGCCGCCGAGGTTGTTCAGCTCGAGCTGCTTCCCGAACCGCCCGAGTTCCGTCCCGATGATCGCACCCCGTGGCCGCTCTGGCCGACCAAGTTCCGTCTTTCCTACGCGATGGAAGAGGCGAAGCAAGTCGAGAAGGGCGAGCAGGATTTCTCGGTGACCACCACCTCCTTCAACGGCGCCGACGGAAAGGTTTCCTCGATCACCGTGGCCAAAGCCGATTCGGCACCGCCTTTCGCGCCGGTCGATGGCAGCGAGTTCGAAATCAAGGCCGACCTGGTCCTGCTGGCGATGGGCTTCCTTCATCCGGAACAGGAGCTGCTGGACGGGATCGGGGTCGCCAAGGACCAGCGGGGCAACGTGAAGGCCGGCACCTACGAGACCTCCGTACCCGGCGTCTTCGCGGCTGGTGATGCCAGGCGCGGCCAGTCGCTGATCGTCTGGGCCATCAACGAAGGCCGTCAGGCCGCCCGGATGGTCGACCGTTACCTCGACACGCTCCCTTCACCTTCGCCGGTTCCGCCGAAGCCGGATGTGCCGACCGGAAACATCAATCCGGCCGACGAGGGGCCGGAAGGTCCGCCGAAACATGTCGCTCCGGGGCTCGGCCCCGACCCGAGCGCATCGGCGCCCGGGCTCGCCCAGGAATAAATGCGCGACCTGGTCAAGCCAGGTCGCCTTTGAAACCCGCCCTCCCACAGAACATCGGGATTGATGGGAGGGCTCTGCCGGTGGCTATTCAGGGTGAGCCGGCCGGGGGAGTGCCCGGAGGTGCCTTCGGACCCCAGCTGGCCGCGGCCGGTCCGTCGATCGGGACCGGATCGCCGCCGGTCACCGGGGCGCCGGTCAGGACGTCGAAGACTGCCTTGGCCCTTGATGCGACTTCGCGCAAGTCGCTCTTGATCCCCTGGCCTCCGTATCCGTGGAGGTCGGAGGTGAGTCCGTTCGCATCGAGCCCGGCCGCCTTGGCCAGGTAGAGAGACCGCTTCATGTGAAAGCCCTGGGTGACGATTATCGCGTCGTCAACCCCGAAGATCTGCCGCGCCCGTTCCATCGTCGCGTGAGTGTTGAACCCGGCATGGTCGGTGAAGATCACGTTGGCGGGCACGCCATCCGCGATCAGAGCGCGCCGCATTGTGGTCGGTTCGTCGTAGACCCACTGGCCGTGATCGCCGGAAACGAGGATTCTGTCGACCTTGCCGTCCTTGTAGAGCGCCGCGGCCTGATCAACCCGGTCGGCCAGCATCAGGCTCATCGTGCCGTCCGGATTGACCAACGCTCCGGGAACGATCGCCACCTCGGCGTGAGTCGCTTCGGCCGGGCTGTTCCAGATCTCGCCGTCGGAATCCAGGAGCACCACCAGGTTGGTGAAGAGCACCAGCAGAAGTCCGAGCGCGACCAGCAGTGCCGCGGCAACGAGAAGTCGTCGCCGCCAGGGGGCGGGAGGGCGATCCCCGACCTTCGGCGCGGCCAGCAAAGGCAGGGATTCCGCATGAGAACCGGTATCCATGCACTCCACGGTAGCAGCGGACCAGGCCACGAAAGTTCGGTGGGTCGGATTACCGGCAGACCCGCAGGAAATCCGACCCACCGCCTTCTAGACTCGTTGGCCTGATGGGGCGCGGGCATGATCACGGAGAAGGAGGGCACAGCCACGGGCCCGGTGCCTACCGGGATGCGGATCGCAAAGCCCTGCTGATTGCCGCCGGCCTGACCGCCGGTTTCATGTTTGCCGAGGTCGCCGGGGGACTGCTGACCGGATCACTCGCCCTGCTCGCCGATGCCGGGCACATGCTCTCCGACACCTTTTCGCTGTTTCTCGCGCTGGGAGCGGTCGCCCTGGCGGCCCGGCCGGCAACCCCGAGGCGAACCTTCGGGTTGAAGAGAGCCGAGATTCTCGCCGCCCTGATCAACGGGATCCTGCTGGTGGTGGTCTCGGTCTGGATCATCGTCGAGGCGATAGGCCGGATTGGTGACCCGCCGGAGATTCTCGGAGGCTGGATGCTGGCGGTCGCCAGCGCGGGACTGGCCGTGAACCTGATTGCGGCCTGGGTGCTCTCCCGTTCGGCCGGCGAGAGCCTCAACGTCAAGGCAGCCCTGCGACATGTGCTCGCCGATGTGGCCGGGTCGGTCGGGGTGATCCTTGCCGCGGTGATAATCCTGACCACCGGCTGGGAACTGGCCGACCCGATCGTCTCGATCGTGATCTCGATCCTGATCGCCGCCAGCGCCTGGTCGATCCTCAGGGACTCGGTCGATGTGCTTCTGGAGGCTGTGCCGCGAGGGACCGACACGGTGAAGGTGCACGACTCGATGCTCGCTTTCGAGGGAGTCGACGACGTCAGGGACCTCCACATCTGGCAGATCACCTCCGGCATGCCGGTGCTGAGTGCCCATGTGCTGGTCGAGGCAGGCGCCGATTGTCACGGGATCAGGCGGGAGCTTGAAGAGTTGCTGGTAAGCGGGTTCGAAATCGAACACACGACGCTCCAGGTCGATCACACGGGCAGCGCAGAGCCGGGCGAAAACGACGACTGAAACGGCAGCGGTGTCAGATCGGGCGTCCGGGGCCGACGCTACCTTCTGAATCGTGAACTGGTACGACGGGCGTCTGGCCGCCTTCGACATAGAAACCACTGGCACCGACATCGAAAGCGACCGGATCGTCACCGCTGCCGTAAGCATCGTGGGAGGGGGCGAGGACGCGGTGAGCCGCTCCTGGCTCGTCAATCCCGGAGTGCCGATTCCGGCCGAGGCCACCGAAGTTCACAAGATCACCAACGAGATGGTTCTAAGTGACGGAATCCCGGCTGCCGAGGCGGTCGAAGAGATCACCGCAATCCTCGCCGAAGCTCTCGCCGGAGAAACTCCCGTGATCGCTTTCAACGGCCGGTTCGACCTGACCATCCTCGATCGCGAGGCGCGCCGCCACGGGGTGCTGCCACTGATCGACCGGGTTGGCGGCAGTGACGGGCTGCTGGTGATCGATCCCTACGTGCTGGACAAGCAGGTAAACCGCTTCCGCAAGGGCCGACGCAACCTGAGCCAGCTCTGCGAGGCCTACAACGTCCCGCTGGACGGAGCGCATGATGCCGACGCCGACGCCCTGGGCGCGGCCAGGCTTGCCTGGCGGATGGGCAGGACCTATCCGGAACTCGGCGAACTTGACATTTTCGAGTTGCATGAAGAGCAGATCGGCTGGGCGATGGAACAGGCCGAGTCGCTGGAGCGCTACTTCACCGAGCAGGGACGCCCCGAGCGGGTTGAAGGCGCCTGGCCCGTGGTCCCGGTCGGCCACCCGGTCGCTGCCGAAGACCGTCTCGCTGCCTGAGCCCGTTGGCTGAAACAATCGCCGGGTGAGCGAAGTCCACAAGAGCGAGGACCATGTCGAGGTAGAACTCGACGAGAAGGAGGAGATCAACCTCCTCGACGAGCTCGGGGGCCCACAGGGCATCGCCGATTCCAGCATCCCCGGGTTGGCCTTCGTGATCGCTTACACGGTGACCGGGCAGAAGCTCGAGCTTGCCGCCGGAATCGCGGTCGGCATCGCCCTCCTGATTTCCCTGATCCGTCTGATCAGGGGGGAGAGGGC
The DNA here is from genome assembly GCA_020438425.1 of Solirubrobacterales bacterium. Classification (GTDB taxonomy): domain Bacteria; phylum Actinomycetota; class Thermoleophilia; order Solirubrobacterales; family 70-9; genus 67-14. The sequence continues at coordinate 2,767 of JAGQUQ010000034.1, read as the reverse complement.
CAGATACGCCGCATCCGGATTTCTGGGCGTCGCCCTGGCGGCTTTCATCGCCACCCGCACCGGCAAAGCCGAAGATTTCTTCCTGCCGGGACTGCTCTTCAACGCCGGCTACGCGCTGGCCTACGCGATCTCGATCGCGATCCGCTGGCCGCTGATGGGAGTCTTCATCGGCCCGCTGATCGGCGAAGGAATGACCTGGAGACAGGACCCGTCCCGGATCCGGCTCTTCAGCAAGATCAGCTGGCTCTGGGTTGGCACCTTTCTGCTGAGACTGGCCGTTCAGCTTCCCCTGTATCTGTCCGGATCCCTGGTCGCTCTCGGCATCGCCAAGACCGCCATGGGACTGCCAATCTTCGCTCTTGCGATCTACCTCAGCTACCTGATGTTGCGGGCCGCGGGCATTGATCTGAAGCAGAAACCCGAGGTCGAATCGGAGGCTGGATAGCCCCGCCGCGGCAAAGGCATACAATGTCTGGCCGCTTTTGTCTCCATCCACACCACTACCCAGAACCGGCGAGGTGCCGGGACGCGCCGACGCCAATGGCGACGCCAGCTCGCGTCCCAAACGGAAGGTTGTTCCGATCCGGCTGCGGGTCGGTGCTCCCGAGGGCCTCTACCGGATTCGACCCTTCGAGCTGGTGGTTCGCACACATCCGCCCGACCGCCCCGGAGAGTTCGATGACGTGGCGGTTCTCTGGACCCGTGACAAGGATGAGTTCGGCTCCCGCGGGAGGATCGACACGACGATGGGGGTGGGGATGGCCGCTGCGGCCTGGGCACCGCTCAGGAGCCTGCTCGAAGCCGACATTCCCGACCGGCTCGAACTGAGGGACGAAGAAGTGCTCGACCTGCTTGACGGAGCCGCCGAGCGCCTCGAGAGCTCCGGTGTCTCCCTCGAGTGGGATCCTGACCTGGACCGGTCCCTGGGCGGCAAGGTTGTGGTCGGAAGCAGTGGCCGGCTCAGCCAGAGCGTGCCGGACGTGTTCGACCAGAATGCTCTTCAGGGTTTCTCCTGGCAGTTGTCGCTGGGTGGAGTTCCGCTTTCCGGCGAAGAGATGGCACTGGTTGCGGATGCGGACGGCCCGATCATCCGGCTGCGGGAGAAGTGGGTGCTGGTTCCCCGCGTGATGGCCGAGCGGGCCCGCAACCCGGATCTGAAGCCGCTCACCGCAATCGACGCGCTCAGTGTGGCCCTCACCGGCAGCACCGTTGTCGACGGGCAGCGGGTGGAGGTCGAGGCCAAGGGCTGGGTGGCCCAGCTTCGCGAGCAGGTCACCGGCGAGGAGAGCCTCGATCAGATCGACCCTCCCGAAGACCTGAACGCCACCCTCCGCGAGTATCAGGTCGAAGGTCTGCGCTGGCTCCACCGGATGACCTCGCTCGGGCTCGGTGGCTGTCTGGCCGACGACATGGGTCTCGGCAAGACCGTGATGCTGATCTCGCTCCACCTGCATCGGCGATTGAACCCGCAAACCGCCGGCCCGACCCTGGTCGTCTGCCCGGCTTCGCTGCTTGGCAACTGGGAGCGGGAGATCAACCGCTTTGCCCCGACCGAGTCGGTTCGCCGGTACCACGGACCGAACCGGAGCCTCGACCAGATCACCAGTGGCTTCGTGCTGACCACCTACGGCACGATGAGACTCGACGCGGAGCTCTTCGAAGCGGTGCCCTGGGGTCTGCTGGTCGCAGACGAAGCCCAGCACGTCAAGAACCCCCGTTCGGCCGGGGCCAAGGCGCTCCGCACGATTCCCGCCCGTTCCCGGGTCGCCCTGACAGGCACTCCGGTCGAGAACAACCTGAGCGAACTCTGGGCGATCCTCGACTGGACGACACCCGGTCTGCTCGGCACCCTGGGGTCGTTTCGCAAGAAGTGGGCCGACCCGATCGAGATCGAAGCGAGCGAGTCGGCGACCCGGTTGCTCAACCGTCTGGTCCGACCGTTCCTGCTCCGGCGGCGGAAATCCGATCCTGGCATTGCGCCTGAGCTGCCACCAAAGACGATCACCGACCAGCCGGTTGGGCTCAGCCCCGAGCAGGTGAAGCTCTACGAGGCCGCAGTGCGGGAAAACATGCTTCAGATTCGCACGGCCGATGGAATCAATCGTCGCGGACTGGTGCTCAAGCTGCTGACCTCGCTGAAGCAGATCTGCAACCACCCCGCCCAGTACCTGGGAGAGGAAGGGGGCAAGCTTGACGAGCGTTCCGGCAAGCTCGAACTTCTGGACGAACTGCTCGACACGATCCTCAGCGAGGAAAGTTCCGTCCTCGTCTTCACCCAGTATGTGGCGATGGCAAAGCTTCTGGCCCGCCACCTCGACGAACGCGGCATCGCCGCGATGCTCCTCCACGGTGGCACGGCAGTGCGCCAGCGCGAGCGGATGGTCGAACGCTTCCAGGAGGGCGAGGTCCCGGTCTTCCTGCTTTCGCTCAAGGCAGCGGGAACCGGCCTCAATCTGACCCGGGCAGACCACGTGATCCACTTCGACCGCTGGTGGAATCCGGCGGTCGAAGAGCAGGCGACCGACCGAGCGCACCGGATCGGGCAGCAGAACTCGGTGCAGGTGCACCGCCTCATCGCGGAGGGCACGATCGAAGACCGGATCGCTTCGATTCACGAGACCAAGCGTGAACTTGCGGATGCAATAGTCAGTACCGGTGAAGCTGCCTTGACCGAGCTTTCTAACGAGGATCTGGCCGAACTGGTGGAATTGAGAAACGCAGGCTGATGCCGGAGCCATCCACAGACAACGGAAGAACCTGGCGTGGC
>JAGQUQ010000033.1 GCA_020438425.1 Solirubrobacterales bacterium | reverse complement strand
GTCTCGACATCGCCCTCTCGGGTCTGCACAACCCCGACCGGGAGGTACGCAGGTCTACCGCCGAGGCGATCACCGAGGCGCTGGAACCCGGGGTCCGGACCAGGGCGTATGTCTTCAACACCCTGCTCCAGAACAAGGCGACCATGGATCGTCTGCGCGAATACCCGCACTGGCTGGCCACGAGAAACCTCAGCAACGAAGCCTCCGATGAATCGGTCCAGGCGCTGGTCGAGGCGGTCAAGGGCCGTTACGACCTGGCCCGGTCCTGGTACCGGACCAAGGCAAAACTGCTCGAGATCGAGAAACTCGCCGATTACGACCGGATGGCGGCGATCGCCACCGACGACGTCACGATCGAGTGGGACGAAGGGCGCGAGATCGTCCAGAGCGCTTTCGATTCGCTGGCCCCGCAGGCCGGCGAGGTGGTCGGCCGCTTCTTCGAAGACCGCTGGATCGATGCCCCTCCCGCCCCGAACAAGAGAGGCGGCGCTTTCTCCGCCTCGACCGTTCCCTCGGTTCATCCGTATGTGATGCTCAACTACACCGACCGGCGCCGGGACGTGTTGACCCTTGCCCATGAGCTCGGTCACGGGCTCCATCAGGCATTGGCCGCGAAGCAGGGGATCTTCCATCAGGACACCCCCCTGACCGTCGCCGAGACCGCCTCGGTCTTCGCCGAGGAACTCGTGTTCGGCCGGCTGCTCGCGGCCGAAGATGATCCGGCGTCCCGTCTCGGGCTGCTTTCGGAATCGGTCGAAGGCCAGATCGCCACGATCTTCCGGCAGATCGCGATGAACCAGTTCGAGGACCAGGTCCACAATGCGCGGCGAACCGAGGGCGAGCTCTCGGTGGAAAGGTTCGGCGAGATCTGGGCCGGAACTCAGGAAGACCTGCTCGGTGATTCGGTCGAAGTGACCGATGGATACCGAAGCTGGTGGTCATACGTCCCTCACTTCATCGGTTCGCCCGGCTACGTCTACGCATACGCCTATGGCCAGCTCCTGGCGCTTTCGGTCTACCGGCTCTACGAAGAGCAGGGCGAGGCGATCGTTCCCGGTTACCTGGAAATGCTCACCGCCGGCGGTTCGAAGTCACCAGAGCAACTCGGTGCGCTGGTCGGGGTTGATCTGGGTGACCCCGCTTTCTGGGACAACGGACTCGATCTGGTCGCAGGCCAGATCGAAGCAGCTCGGACTGCAGCCGACGAAGTCATCGAAGCCCGAAGCAAAGGCTGAACCGGCATCTGACGCATCTGTTTCGTGACTGCGATTTCCCGAAGTCCGGATTGACGGTGAGGAAACATCCGATCCGGGTACGGATACGTATAGCCCGGTTAATCGAAAGTCGCATGGATGTCGGATCAAGCGAGAAAACCGAGGGTTTCAAAGGAAGCGCGGAGAGCGGAGGTTGTCGATGCCGCCCTGGTCGAGTTCGGGCGTTACGGCTACGCCGGCACCTCCACCTCGATGATCGCCAGCCGGGCGGGGATCCGCCAGCCGTACATCTACGCCCTGTTCGAGAACAAGCGGGCCCTGTTCCTCGCCTGCCACGACGTCCTCAACGACCGGATCCGGGAGACCTTTCACCAGGCGGCACTGCCGGAGGACACCCCCTACGAGCGAATCCGGAAAATGGGTCTCGCCTATCTGGGACTGCTTCATGACGACGACCGGGTTCGCTGCCACCTCCAGGTTTTCGCCGCAGCTGGCAGCGACGACCTGAAAGAGCCGATCCGGGACGGGTTCAACCAGCTCTTCGAGGATGTCGTCGAGATCAGCGGGGCCACCCGCCCGGAGGTTGCCCGGTTCTTTGCGACCGGCATGATCCTCAACGCGATGGCAGCCCTGGACGAGCCTTTCGAGATGATCCGGTACCTGGAAGTCACACCGGAAGACGAACTGTGAACCGGAGCGCGCTCATCCTCGGAGCCGCTCTGCTGGCTCTCACCCTGGCCTTTCCCCCGGCGGTCCATGCGAAGTACCAGAAGACCAAGCCGGTTGGCTGGGGGCCCCGATCGAGCAAGGCTGCGGCGAAGCTGGTCAAGAGGAACGGCTATGAACCCCGGCCGATGAATTACCGCGACAACCACCGGGTCCCCGGAAAGAAGCTGCTGCGGGCCTGGCGGAAGCAGAGCGAGATGCCTTACAAGGGGTTCGTCGACGGCCGCTTCAAGGGAACCACCGACGAGATCATCCAGTGGGCCTCGCTCAAGTGGGGGATCGACACCGACACCATGCGCGCAGCCGCGACAGTCGAGTCCTGGTGGGACATGGACGTCCGCGGTGACAACGGTGACTCATTCGGCCTCTACCAGGTGCGCCGCCCCTACCACTGTCGGGGCAAGTGCAACATCGCCCGTCACTTCACCGCCTTCAATGCCGACTATTACGGAGCGATCGTCCGCTCCTACTACGACGGCAAGCAGACCTGGTTGAACACGGTCACCGGCAACGGCCGGAAGTACCGCGCCGGCGATCTCGAGGGCAGCATGGGCGCCTGGTACTCGGGCCGCTGGTGGGGTCCCCCGGAGCGGCCGATCGAGCCTTACCTGGCGGCAATCGCCCAGCGCAAGGCCGAGAAGATCTGGAAGCACCCGGACTTCATCGCCTACGGGCGAAACTGAACTCTCAACGCCCCTTGCGGCGAATCTGCGCCACTACCTGACGGTTTACCGCGTTGTTGGCGCTCATGACGAAAGCGACCGGCAACTTGACCCCACGCTGTGCCCTCCAGGTCACACGAATCCGGTAGTTCAGGGTTCGGCTTGCCCCGGCGGGCAGAGCACCCAGCGAGCGGCAGCGATTGCCCGCCAGCTTCAGTGCGCGCTTCCTGAGGTTCACGCAGACCCTGGTGTTGTTGGCGGTGACACCGCCGTTGTTTCTGGCGGTGGCCCGGATCCTGACCACTTTGCCCTTGCGGGCCGAGAAATTCCGCTTGTTGATCGAGATCCCGATGCGAGTCCGGTTGAGGCCGGAACCGGTGAGGTTCACCACTTCGTTGCCGGCTTCCGAAGCGACGGTGATCGTCGCGGTCTGCGCGCCTGTCGAACTCGGGGTGAACGTGACGTCGAATGTGCAGTTGCTGCCGGAGGGAAGTTCCCCGATGCAAGTGTCGGCATCGAGCATGCCGTAGTGGCTGGCGCCCGGTCCGGCAAGCGAGACACCGGTCACTTCGTTCGAGGTCTGACCGGTGCTCCGGATCGTCACGATTCGAGTCGATGCCCGCCCGATGTCGATGCCTCCGAAATTCAGAACATCCGGGTCGACCGAGAGTCCGGGGTCAGTGAAGACCATGATCCTCGCGCTGCCGATGCTGCCTCCGTCGATCGCCGTGAATGCCGCCAGCGACTTGCCGCCATCGGCGATAGCGAAGCCGGGATCATCGGTGTAGACGATACCTCCGCCACTCGGAGTAACCGAGTCGAAGGACCCGAGCGAAAAGCGATTCCACGAGGCGGTGGTATCTCCCGGCAAGGCACCGAGTTCGACACCGCCGGCCACCGCCATCTGGGAAGCGTTCACGGCAATCGCCGCGCTGTCTACGTCGTTTCCGCTGACCGACGTGTTGACCCAACCCTGTCCCGAACCGTTCCGCTGGACTCGCCAGGTCTCGATTCGCTCGGTGCCGCCACCGTCGAGCTCGTGGACCCAGGCAAGTGCGGGCTGACCGCCGAAGGCGCTCCCTGCCGCAACCTCGTTGATCTTGTAGGGCACGCCGAGGACAGTGGGCGAAGCATTGTTGGGGGCCAGACCCGGAGTCACCGCCACTCCCCTGGCGGTGCGGAGCCACTGCACCGACCAGTTGAAGAAGTGGGTGCCGGTGTTGAAGTCGATGTTGTCCCGGTAGCAGATCCAGAACGCATTCATGGCTCCGTCAGCACCGCCGTAGGCGATGTCCATGTCGAACGGATCCTGGCACTCGGCGCCGGTTGCGAAGACGAGGACGACGTCGGTGACACTGCCGTCGGCATTGATGTCACGGGTGCCGACGTTGCTGCTGGTCCCGCTGCCCTGGGGCCAGAGGACCCGGTAAGTATTCGGATCTCCGGCCACCGCCGGTGGTGCGGCAGCAATCGCCGGCGCGCCGACCGAAACGGTCGGGTCAGAGAGGTCCTGAATCGTCCCCGAAGTTCCATCGGCAGCTACCTTGACCGCCTGGGCCACCCAGTTGATGCCGTTGAACTTCATCCAGGCCAGTGCGGCAGTACCGTCGTCGCCGAGCGCGATGTCCACACAGGCCGCCGGTTGGCCGGGCGGGCCGACCGCAGAGCGGGTCTCGATCGGACCGAGCGTCCCGTCGGCGGCGATGCTCCTGGACTGGACGGTGTCATCGACTGCGGAGAGGTTCAGCCAGGCGACCATGGCCGAACCATCGGCCCGCGAAGCGACCACCGGGCAATCAGCTTCCGAGGTTGGTCCCGAGAAAGTCTGGATCGGGCCCTGCGTCCCGTCGATCGCCACCCTGCTGCCTTGAATAACGTCGAAGCCACCGACGTCGCGCTTCCACACAACCCAGGAACTGCCGTCGGCAGCCCCTGCGATCCGGGTCTGGCTGGTGCTGCTCCCGAGCCCTGAGACGGTGACCGGAGCCGACCAGCCGGCCCCGGCAATCGACGGGAAAGCCACCGCCGCGAGCAGCAGGAAGACACCTGCCAACAAGCCTCGAATCGATCCGTTTTTTGCACGGCCTTCCCGCAAGAGAACCCTCCGTCCCTAGAACTGTGGGGTCAGTCTATTACCCGGAACACCGGGAAACTGTGAGGGTCGCGGTCAAACTCCGCCCCGGCCGTCCCGGCCGGACGTCGCAGCCTTACTCGGCAGCGGACTCGGCGGCCGGCCCATCGGCCGCGTCGGGCTTGCCGGCCGGCGGCTCGCTCGCCCCGGAACCCGAGGAACCGGCTCCGACTCCGACCTTCTCGGGACCGTCTTCCTTCTTCTTCGGCTTGCGGCGCGGCTTGGTGATCTTCAGCTTGAGCGGCTTGTCATCTTCATCGCCGGACTCGTCACGGGTCACCGTGACCAGAGAACCGGCGACCGAGTCACCGCCGCCGGCCTTCAGAACCTCGTCGGCGAGCGGATCCTCGATGTAGCGCTGGATCGCCCGGCGGAGCGGACGGGCACCCATGGACGGATCCCAGCCCTTGTCGGCGAGGAAATCCTTGGCCCCGTTGTCGAGCTCGAGCATCAGCTCGTGCTCGGCCACCTGGTTCCTGACCCTCGCCAGCATCAGCTCGATGATCTCGCGCACTTCCTCGCGGCTCAGCTTGTGGAAGACGATCACTTCGTCGATCCGGTTGAGGAACTCCGGCCGGAAGACCTTGCGGAGCTCACTCATGATGCGACCCTTCATGTCGTCATAAGTGATGCCGGTGTCATCCGAGACCGTGAAGCCGATGCCCTGGTTGCGGGCGATTTCGGAAGCACCGATGTTCGAGGTCATGATGATGATCGCGTTGCGGAAGTCCACGGTGCGGCCCTGCGAATCGGTCAGGCGGCCGTCCTCCAGGATCTGGAGCAGGATGTTGAAGACATCCGGGTGGGCCTTCTCGATCTCGTCGAGCAGCAGCACCGAGTACGGCTTGCGGCGTACGGCCTCGGTCAGCTGGCCACCCTCGTCGTAACCGACGTAACCGGGAGGAGAACCGACCAGGCGGCTGACCGCATGCTTCTCCATGTACTCGGACATGTCGATGCGGACCATCGAATCCTCGTCGCCGAACAGGAACTCGGCCAAGGTCCTGGCCAGCTCGGTCTTGCCGACACCGGAGGGGCCGAGGAAGACGAATGAACCGGCCGGGCGCTTGGGATCCTTGATCCCGGCTCGGCTGCGGCGGATTGCCTTCGAGACTGCCTCGATTGCGGCTTCCTGGCCGATCACCCGCTTGTGCAGCTCGCTCTCCATCTGGATCAGCTTCTTGGTCTCGGCCTCGGTCAGCTTGAAGACCGGGATGCCGGTCCACATCGAGACGATGTCGGCGATCTCTTCCTCGCCGAGCACCGGACGCTCGCCTTCTTCGCCTTCGGCCCACTCCTCTTCGAGCTGCCGCTTGCGGGTGGTGAGCTGCCGTTCGGTGTCGCGCAGGTTGGCGGCCTTCTCGAACTCCTGGGCCTCGATCGCGGCTTCCTTCTCGCGCCGGGCGGTCTCGATCTCTTCCTCGAGATCGCGGTAGACCGGGGGTGCGGTCATCGACTTGATCCGCATCCGTGAAGCGGCTTCGTCGATCAGGTCGATCGCCTTGTCGGGCAGAAAGCGGTCGGAGATGTAGCGGTCCGCCAGCTCGGCGGCGGCTTCGAGCGCGTCATCGGAAATCTGGACCTTGTGGTGCTGCTCGTAGCGCTCGCGCAGCCCTTCGAGGATCTTCACCGTCTGTTCCGGCGTCGGCTGGTCGACCCGGATCTGCTGGAATCGACGCTCCAAGGCCGAGTCGCGCTCGAGGTACTTGCGGTACTCGTCGAGCGTGGTCGCACCGATCGTCTGGATCTCGCCACGGGCCAGGGCAGGCTTGAGGATCGAGGCCGCGTCGATCGCGCCTTCGGCGGCGCCGGCACCGACGAGGTTGTGGATCTCGTCGATGAACAGCACGATGTCTCCGCGCTGTGCGATCTCCTTCATCACCTTCTTCAGGCGCTCCTCGAACTCGCCGCGGTACTTGGAACCGGCGACCAGGGCAGCCAGGTCGAGGGTGTAGATCTGCTTGCCCCGCAGCATCTCGGGCACCTCGCCCTTGATGATCCGGGCCGCGAGGCCTTCGACGACGGCGGTCTTGCCGACCCCGGGTTCGCCCAGCAGGACCGGGTTGTTCTTGGTCCGGCGGGAGAGGATCTGCATGATCCGCTCGATCTCGGTCTCGCGTCCGACGACCGGATCCAGCTTGCCGTCCTCGGCCAGCTTGGTCAGGTTGCGGCCGAACTGATCCAGCAGCTTCGATGACTTCTTGCCTCCGCCCTCACCCTGGCTGGTGCCGGAGGAGCTGCCGCTGCCACTCTGGCCGGGCCGGCGGCCGCCGGGACCGGAGAGCATGCGGATCACTTCGTTGCGGATCTTGTCCGAATCGGCGTCGAAGTCCAGCAGGATGCGGGCCGCGACGCCCTCGTTCTCGCGGACCAGGCCGAGCAGGATGTGCTCGGTGCCGATGTAGTTGTGGCCGAGGCTGAGCGCCTCGCGCAGGGCAAGTTCGAGAACCTTCTTCGCCCGCGGCGTGAAGGGAATCTGGCCGGAAGTCACTTCCTCTCCGGAGCCGACGATCCTGACCACCTGGGCCCGGACCCGCTCGACCGTGATCTCGAGTGATTCGAGGACCCGCGCGGCGAGGCCTTCTTCCTCGCGCAGCAACCCGAGCAGGATGTGCTCGGTGCCGATGTAGTTGTGCTTGAGCGTCCGTGCCTCTTCCTGGGCGAGGACGACTACCTGACGTGCGCGTTCTGTGAATCTCTCGAACAAGTTTCTCTTCTACCTCAAACCTCGATGGTTGGCTGAGTATCGGTGATCGGTCGGTCGGTTACTTCGGTGAATCGTGACTGCTTCTCTCTGGTGCCGCATTTTGAGTCGGCAAAGTGCCGGCTGCCCTATCCCTGTTTCAGTCGTGAAACGCCTTGGGATCTGACCTCCGGTCTCGAGGGATAGAGCGAATAGCCCAGTATAACGGGGCGCCCTCTCCGGCCGAATTGGCCGAGGGTGCTTGATCGGCACGATTCGCGGCGTTAGTGTCGGAAGCATGCGGGAGATCAATCGGGGAAGCCGGTCGGGGCAACTGACGATCACCTTCGCCGCCATCGCGGTGGTCACCGGGATGCTGCTGCCGATGCTCTCGCCGCCGCCCTCGGACGGCGCAATTCCTTCCAGCTTCCGGCGGCACGTCGAGACTTTCTGGGTCTGGTACGGCCCGCCAAACTGGATCGCTGCATCCGGCAAGAACGACATCCAGATCTCCTCGCCGACCGGAACGCTTTGGAACAACTACGGAGCCGGAGGAGCCGTCTGCCCGCGGACGGCTGGCCAGTGGTTCCAGTTCGTCAGCAGCAACTTCCGGCAGACGGCCAGACAGGGCCAGGGCCTCTACTCGAAGCCGCTCGCTGCCGCCCGTTACAGCCGGCGGGGGCGGATCCGGCAACGTGGCCAGGGCTACTTCCGCCAGCGTCTCCAGTGGGCCGGCCGCAGCGGAGGGCGCCAGATCCGAGGCGAGTTGATCATGGACATCTTCGTGGTCGATGCGCTCAGCGGGATCTGCGGCCAGCGGTTCCAGTCCCGCGGTGCACCGGCCCGCCGCAACGGTCGTAGCATCCGCCTGCTCCGGACCGTCCAGTCAACGATCACCCAGCAGAACCTCTGACGAGGCTAGGCTTCCGCCATGAAGCGTTCGATCATCTCCGCCGTCCTCGCCGCGTTCCTCGCCGGTGCCATGCTCGTTCCTGCCTCCCCCGCCTCGGCCCGGGACAAGGTGCATCGCTGCACCAACTGGTCCTGGACCGGCCCTTCGAACTGGTCAGCCAATTGCGCGACCTACGGAATCACGATTTCCTCGCCTGATGGTCGCCGCGCCATTGACTGGGGCTTCAGCAGCACCTTCTGCATCCCGGCCAGCAACTACCGTCAATCCGCTGCCCGCTTCATGGCCGGTCAGCGCCAGACCCTGGCCCGGAACGGCGTCCGCTTCGAGCAGGTCGGGCGCATTCGCCAGATCGGCCGAGATTACTTCCGCCAGACCAACAACATCCTCGCCGGGCGTGGCAACAGGACCGGCAAGGGCCAGGCGATCTTCGATTACGCCGCTTCGGACAACACCGGTACCTACTGCTACCAGAGCTCGAAGGCTTTGATGGTGCCTCGCAGCGACTACCGACGCGGAATCAGGCAGCTGATCCGGATCTACCACTCGACCGCCTACTTCGGTCCGGGTTTGCCCAAGGGCCCGAACGGCGAACCCGCCTAGAAGGGGTTTGCGACGCGGCTCAGTCGCGCATCGCCGGGAAGAGGACCACTTCCCGAAGCGATGAAGAGTTGGTCAGCATCATGACCAGGCGGTCGATGCCGAGGCCGACCCCGCCGGTCGGCGGCATGCCCTGCTCGAGCGCCTCGATGAATGACTCGTCAAAGGGCTGAGCCTCGTCGTCACCCCGGTCGATCTCGGCGGCCTGCTGCTCGAACCGGCGGCGCTGCTCGTCCGGGTCGTTCAACTCGGAGAACGAGTTGGCGATCTCCACCCCGCCGATGAAGGCTTCCCAGCGCTCCACTTTGCCCGGTTTGTCCCGGTGCTGTTTGGCGAACGGCGAGAGTTCCTCCGGGTAGTCGAGGATGAAGGTCGGCTCGATCAGGTTCGGTTCGACCTTCTTCGAGAATATCGTGTCGACCAGCTTGCCCCAGCCGGCGGTCTCGTCCTCGTTGCCGATTGCCGCCGAGAGCGCGTCCCGGTCGTGAAGCTCGTCGATGTCGATGCCGGCCTGCTCGAGGATCGCGTCCCGCAGAGTGATCCGGTGCCAGGGAGCGGCGAGGCTGATGATGCGGCCATCCCGCTCGATCTCCGCCTTGCCCAGAACCTTTTCGGCGACCCCCGAAACCAGTTCCTCGAGTTCGGCCGCCGTATCGCTGTAATCGGCGTAGGCCTCGTACCACTCGAGCATCGTGAACTCGGGGTTGTGCTTCATCGAGATGCCCTCGTTGCGGAAGTCCTTGCCCAGTTCGTAAACCTTGTCGATGCCGCCGACCACGCAGCGCTTGAGGTAGAGCTCGGTCGCGATCCGCAGATAGAGCTGGCGGTCGAGTGCGTTGTGGTGGGTGACGAACGGGCGAGCCAGGGCGCCGCCGTAGAGCGGCTGCAGCACCGGAGTCTCGACTTCAAAGAAGCCGTGGTCGTCAAGCCAGCGCCGGACTTCGCTCACCGTGCGGGCCCGAACCCTGAAGATCTCGCGTGACTCGTCGTTGGCGATCAGATCGAGTTCGCGGCGGCGGTACCTGGTCTCCGTGTCCTCCAGTCCGTGGAACTTGTCTGGCGGCGGACGAAGTGACTTGGTCAGGACGACCCAGTCCGTTGCCTCGAGCGAAAGCTGGCCGCGGCGGGTCACGATCGCCCGGCCCTCGATGCCGATGAAGTCACCGAGGTCGAGGTTCTCCAGCAGGGTGTAGGCCTCGCCCAGGACATCGGCCTTGGCGTGGATCTGGATCTGGCCCGACGCGTCGCGCAGGTCGATGAAGGCCGCCTTGCCGTGACCGCGCCGGCCGGTGATCCGGCCGGCTACCCGGTGTACCGACCGGGTTTCCGCGCCGGCCTCGAGACCCTGGTGGGCCGAGAGAACTCTGTCGATCTCTTCCCGGTCCGGGAACGAGGGAGGGAACGGGTTGACCCCGGCTGCCCGCAGCCGGTCCAGCTTCTCCCGGCGCTCGGCGAGGATGCCGGCGAAACCCTCGCCCGCGCCCTCTTCGGCGCTGTCCTCCTGGCTACCTGCTTCGGACATAGCCGGCTTCCCGACCTTGGCCTCAGGCGGCTTCGATCTTGGTGATCTTGAACTGCTTTTCCGGTCCCCGCGGGGCCGGAATCGTGACGATCTGGTTGACCTTGCCACCGATCAGGGCGGCCCCGATCGGGGACTCGCTGGAGAGCTTGCCCTGCGCGAGATCGGCCTCGGTCGAACCGACGATCTGGAACTTCTTCGAATCGCCGGAGTCCTGGTCCTTGATGTGGACGATCGAACCGAAGGAAACCTCGCCCTTCTCGGCCGAGCCTTCCTCGACCACGGTCGAGCGACGCAGACGCTCCTCGAGCTGGACGATCTGGGCCTCGAGCTGGGCCTGCTCGTTCTTGGCGTCGTCGTACTCGGCGTTCTCGGAGATGTCCCCGAAGTCACGGGCTTCCTTGATCCGGTCGGCCACCTCGCGACGGCGAACCGTCGACAGGTGCTCGATTTCCTCCTCGAGCTTCTTCAGACCTTCGGGCGTGATTTCAGACTGGCGACTCACAGGTATCAACCTCTCTTGGGACGGCCGGGAAAACCCGCCCGGCCCTGAAAATGACGAACGCCCTGAGCGGCACCAGGGTGTACCGGCAGGGCAGCGGACGCGCGATTATAACGAGGAGCGTGACTCACCAAGTGATTCGGCCAGTACCCGGGCGAACCGCGCTGGATCCTCGACCTGCGGATAGTGCCCGATTTCGGGCATGCGGATCACCGGGAGCTCGGGTCGCATCTCGAGAATGCCGTCGAGAATGTCGGGAACGGCGACCGGATCCTGCATTCCCCAAGCCAGGTGAAGATCGCCCTGCCAGCGGGAAACCGCGCCATGCCAGCGGTCGGCATAGATCACCCTCTCGTCCATGTAGGAGACCAGCTTGTGCCCGAGCCGGTTGCCGTCGTTGAAGGTCATGAGGCTCCAGTAGTCGGTCGCGTCGGCATCGGTCATCGGATGCGCCCCGCCGAAGACTGAGGCAAACTGGCGCCGGAAGAAAGCCTCGTTCGAGAACCGCGCGGCGAGCGGACCGAGTGGTCCCCGGAGCAGTTTCTGAGCCAGGGTCGGGTTCGACCGCTCGACCAGGATCGAACCGTTGAAGAGCAGCATCCCCGCCAGTTCGAAGCGGAGTTCGCTGGCCAGGTCCCGGGCCAGCAGTTCGGTCGCGACCGAGCTGCCGAAATCATGGGCGCAGACGAAAGCCGGTTTTTCATCCCAGAACCGGCAGATCAGCTCCTCGGTCAAATCGGCCTGCCAGGAGAGCGTGTAGGAATGGTCACGCGGCTTGTCGGAAAGGCCAAAGCCGAGAAAGTCGAAGGCGAGGATGGCGCGATCGGGCATCAGGTCGACCAGGTAGCGCCAGTCGTAGGAGCAGGTCGGGAAGCCGTGGAGCAGGACCAGGAGGGGACCCTTGCCGTCCTGGAAATAGGTGTGGATCCGGCGCCCGCGAAACTCCTCGAGGTTGCCTTTCAGCCGCCAGGTCTCGACCCGTTCGGAAAGCACGGTGGCGGGGGTCATACGGCGACCGGCTCCCCGTTGCGAATGCCGGCAACGATCTCCCGCGCGCGGTCCAGCCCGGCGGTCTGGCAGAGCTCGCTGCGCACCACCTTCGGCACGTCGAGCTGGTCGAGATACCAGGGGTAGAACTTCCGGAGGTAGCGACCCGCTCTGTCCTCGCCCATGTGCTCCTCGGCCCGGTCCATGATCCAGGCGAGTTCGTCCATCACCGATTCCCGCGAAGGCGGGTCCACTTCCTGACCGGTGAGTTCCGCGAACACCCAGGGATAACCGAGGGAGCCCCGGGCGATCATCACCGCATCAGCATTCGATTCCTCATACGCGAACCGGGCCGCTTCGGCGCTGCTGAGACCACCCGAAATGATCAGCGGCACGTCGATCGCCTCGGAGAGTTCGCGGGCCAGGGCGTAATCGGGCTGCCCCTTGTGACCCTGCTTGGCCACCCGCGGGTGAAATCCGATTCCGGCGGCTCCGGCCTCCTCGACCAGTCGAATCGCCAGGTCGTATCCGGAACGGTCGCCCGGCATCAGGCCGGAGCGGATCTTCACAGTCACCGGAAGGCCGCTCCCCTCGCGGGCGGCACGGGCAAGATCGAGGGCCAGTTCGGGGTCGGAAAGCAGCTCTGCCCCGGCCCCGGTCTTGCGCACCTTCGGTACCGGGCAGCCCATGTTGATGTCGATCAGGTCGGCCCCGGCATCGGCGGCGATACGGGCGCCCGACTCCATTGCCTCGGGCGAATGTCCGAAAAGCTGGATCGAAACCGGATGCTCGTCGGGGTGGATCCTGAGCAGTTCCTTCATCGTCTTCTCGTTGCCGTAGTGGAGTCCGAAGCTGGAGACCATCTCGGACACAGAGAGGCCGGCCCCGTACCGCTTCGCCTGCAGGCGAACGAACCAGTTGCCGATGCTGGCCAGCGGCGCCAGCAGCACGCGGTTGGAGATCTCCACCCCACCGATCTCGAATGGCTCAGTGAGTGGTGGCTGGGGTCCGGTCGTGGTGGCGGGTACTTCAGCCACGGTTCCCGCGATTGCGCTCGTGGATGATGCGGAGCCCCTTCAGCGTGAGGAGCTCGTCAATCTCGTCGATCTCTTCCGAGTAGGGCACGATCGACTTCGCGTATCCGCCGGTCGCGATGAACCGGGCGTTGCCTCCCAGTTCCCGGTTGATCCTTCTGGCGATTCCGTCGACCAGCCCGGCGAAGCCGTAAAGAACCCCGACCTGAATCGCCTCCCGTGAGGAGGTACCGATCGCCTTCTTCGGCTCGCCGAGGTCGATCCTGGAAATCCTCGCCGCCCTCTCGGTGAGCGCGGTCAGCGAGATCTCGACCCCCGGGGCGATCGCGCCGCCGAGGTAGGCGCCGTCGGCGGAAACGGCGTCGAAATTGATTCCGGTTCCGAAGTCGACACCCACGCAGACGTCTCCGACTTCGTCGAAGGCGGCGATCGCGTTGACCAGCCGGTCCGCACCCACTTCGGATGGATTGTCGATCTCGATCGACATTCCGGTCCGGATACCCGGTCCGACCAGAAGGCAATCGACGTCGAGGTACTGCTCGGCAAGCCGCGTGTACTCGGAGCCGAGCGGCGGCACCACCGATGAGACGACCAGACCATCGAGATCGTCGAAGCCGGTGCCGCGGAGTTCCATCAGCCCGGAGATCCGTTCGGCCAGTTCGTCACTGGTCGCCCCGGCCCGGGTCTGGAAACGCCAATGCCGGGTCAACTCGGTTCCTTCAAAAGCCCCGAGGTGGGTCTGGGTGTTGCCAACATCAATCGCGAGAAGCATGGACCAAGGAGTGTGGCAAATCCGCCATAGACTCCGGGTTATGAGCAAGGCAACGCTGTTCTCACTTCCCGGTTCACACCCCGCGGTCAGCGTGAAGCTGATGCTCGACTACAAGGGCATCGAGTACAAGACCGTTGATCTGATGCCCTTGATGCACAAGGCCGTGGTCCGGGCCGCCGGGTTCCCCGGAACCACCGTGCCGGCGCTCAAGTTCAACGGCGAGAAGCTGCAGGGTTCGGTTGACATCGCACGGGCCCTCGACCGGATCGTCCCGGAGCCGCCGCTCCTGCCCGCCGACGAGGAGGCCCGCAAGCAGGTGCTGATGGCCGAGGCCTTCGGCGAGGCCGAACTCCAGCACGCGGTCCGACAGATCCTCTGGAACGCGGTCCGTCGCCAGCCGAAGTCGATCGCCACCTTCCTCGAGGGCTCGAACCTGCCGCTGCCACCGAAGATCGCGGCCTACACCTCCGGCCCGATCATCTGGGGCGAGTACAAGGTGAACGACTCGACCGACGAAAACGTCCAGGCAAATCTCGCCGCCCTGCCCGGGTGGCTGGACCGCCTCGATGCCTGGGTCGCTGACGGCGCGCTCGGTGCCGAGACCCCGAACGCGGCCGATTTCCAGATCGCGACCAGCATCCGCCTGGCGATGACCCTCCAGGATCTGCGGCCCTTGATCGAAAGCCGTCCGATCGGCGAGGCGGCCAAACGGGTCTGCCCGGTTTATGCGGGAGACGTCCCCCCGGCCCTGCCACCCGAGTGGCTGGCCCCGCTCCACCAGCAGGCACCCGCAGCGACCGCCTGACCACCACGGGAGCCGATCTCATCGAAAGCCCACTTTCTGCCATATACCGGCAGAAAGTGGGTTCTCGACGGCATGGTCCGTATCTACCCATACGCTGGGAGCGTGAACAAAGGGGGACGAATGAGCATGGGTTTGCCAGAGAACACGAAGACTGCGGCAGTCGCACTGGTGTTGCTGGCGGCCGTTCCGGCGATTCTGCTCGCTGGCTGCGGGCTGGGCGAAGACGACTACACGCCGCCGAAGCCGCCGGAGAATGTGGGCTATCCCTATGACGAGGCCAGAATCGGACCTGACGGGATCGCCGAGGTTCCGGCCCTTTCGAAGGGCCAGAAGGAAGAGGGTCTCTACATCGCGCAGAACGATCCGCATGTGGTCGCACTGCTCAAGGGCCACCCCGCCGAGTGGCGGAAGAATGTCGCGTCCTGGACCCGGACCAATCAGGAATTGCTGGGAGCGGTATACACGGTCCGCTTCGACCAGCCGGTTGACTTCAAGGATGCGAAATGGCCGACCATCGAGAACACCGGGGAGCTCTATGGCAAGCAGGGGCCCGAAGGTGTCGTGATCGGTGAGGTTGAGCCCCGGGTGGAACCGAAGGTCGGCATCAGGACCGCCAGCGAGGAAAACGTCCGCGCCTTGATGATCATGGTCGATCTCGAGTCCGGGCAGGTCGCCAGCGTCGCGCCGGCACCGTTCTGAAAACCTTCAGGGCGTGAGTTCCTTTCAGAGGGCGGTTGGAAGCGCCCTGGGTGATGAGTCCGCCTCCTGCCTGCCCGGTGGAGGCGGCGACATCAACCGGGGCTGGCGGATCGAGACTGCGGACGGGAGCCGGTTCTTTGCCAAGAGCCGGCCTGGCGGTTCGGTCGATGAGTTTGCGAATGAAGCCGCGGGCCTGGCCTGGCTGGGCGAGGCCGGGGCCTTGCCGGTTCCCGGGGTTGTCGCGGTGGTCGAGGACGAAGCCGAGCCCGGGCTGATCCTCGAGTGGGTCGAACCGGGACCGGCCGCTGACGAGGCGGAGCTCGGCCGGGGCCTGGCTCTGGTTCATCAGGCCGGGGCCGAACAATTCGATCAGTTGGCGCCCGGCGCGACCGGCCGGGAGATCCGTTTCGGAGAGGCAGTCGTGCCGCTCTCGCCGGCGCCGCCCGAAGACGGTTTCTCCGGGACCTACGCCGAGCGGCTTAGAAATCTCTCGGCCCAGGCCTACGAGTCGGGAAGCCTCGGCTCCTCGGACCGGGACGTGATCGAGCAGGTGGCCGACCGCGCCGACGAGCTGGCCGGCCCGGTCGAACCTCCGGCCCGGGTGCATGGCGACCTCTGGTCCGGCAACGTGCTCTGGAGTGACGGAATGCCCTGGCTGATCGACCCGGCGGCACACGGCGGCCACCGGGAACTGGATCTGGCCATGCTCGAACTGTTCGGCGGCCCGGGACCGGCCTTCTACCCGGCCTATGAAGAAGTGAGTCCACTGGCCGACGGATACCGCGACCGGATCGGCTTCTGGCAGCTCCAGCCGTTACTGGTTCATGCTGTTCTCTTCGGCGGGGGTTATGGCCGCAGTGCCGGGGTGACCGGCCGCGCCTGCATCGGCTGAGCGGGGTTCCTGCAACTTCCGGGAAACGCACTGTTTATGACCGGGGTCGCGGGGTAGTGACTCGGTCATGACCAAATGGAAATACCTTCTTGTCTCTGTCCTTGCGGCTGTCGCAGCCGGCCTGACCATCCCGGCGGCTTCGTCGGCCTGGGCGCCGGCCGCTTCGGCCACCGTCCATCCGGGCGTCCAGACCTTCACCGAAGGCGGCCAATGCACGGCCAACTTCGTCTTCCAGAACGGTTCGGAGGTATACATCGGCCAGGCCGCCCACTGCTCCGGCACCGGTGAAGCAACCAACACCAACGGCTGCGAAGCGGGCGCTCTGCCGATTGGCACCCCGGTTGAAGTGACCGGCGCCAGCCAGCCCGGCACCCTCGCCTACAGCTCCTGGAACACGATGCAGGCCAAGGGCGAAACCGACCAAGCGACCTGTGCCTTCAACGACTTCGCGCTGATCAGGATCAACCCGGCAGATGTCGGCAAAGTGAATCCGTCCGTTCCCGGCTTCGGTGGACCGACCGGTTTCGGCGGCCCCGGTGGCCTCGGCTCGACCGTCTACTCCTGGGGCAACTCCTCGCTCCGTCAGGGCATCCGTCAACTCAGCCCGAAGCAGGGCATCGTTCTCAGCAACGACGCCAGCGGCTGGAGCCACAACGTCTACACCCTGACCCCGGGCGTTCCCGGTGACTCGGGCAGTGGCTTCCTGAACAAGAGCGGCCAGGCATTCGGCACGCTCAGCACCCTGCAGCTGCTGCCGACCGCAGGGGCCAACGGCGTCGGTGACCTGTCCAGAGAGCTGGCTTACCTGAAGGCCAACGAGCCGGCCTTTGCCGGCACGCAGCTGGTCAATGGCACCGAGCCTTTCCGGCCGAACCTGGTCGGCGCCATCCTCGGACTCTGATTCTCAGGGGTTGACCGAGATGCCTCGATCCGGGGGTACCTTGCCGTCCATCAGGGCCAGCAGGGACTCCCGGATCGCATCCGGTCCGCTTCCCGTCTGAACCTCCATCCACTCGCGGCTGCGATCGGTGAAGCGGTCCTGGCTCTTGGCCAGCCGTTCACCGAGGCCTTCCTCGCCCCAGTCCGCGTTCCGCTTCACGACCCGGTCGGGAGCGAAGAAGAACTGCGGCTGCGGGCCCGGCAGCGAGGCACCCTCCTCGGGCACCATCGACTCCCAGTCGGCGATGCCGACCGCGACGCTGGCCACGAGCCGGTCGCCGAAATGCGAGTGAACTCGGTGGCGCAGTTCCGCGTTGCCGCCGAAATCGACGTAGATGGTCGGGGTTTCCGCGTCGATGCTGTCGAGATCGTCGTAAGTGACGACGGCATCCCAATGCTTGGTGTTCTTCGTGAACTCGAGATTGCCAGGTGAGGTCAGCCCGACCGTTTCGATCGGGGAGTCGAAATCGACCTGAAGCGCGTGGCCCAGTCCGAGGGCGGTCTTGCTGGAAGCGCTTGAGGCAACCAGTTGTGCGGCGCCGCCGAAGTCGATCTCGTTCAGCCAGTCGGCCAGCAGCCAGGAAGTCCCGTAGAGCGGCATGAAGATCGAGACGAGGCGCTCGCGCTCATCGTCCTTCTCTCCCCGGACCAGGCGGTACTCGTTGTAGACCGCTGGCAGCTCGGCCCGATATCCGGTGACATCGGTGAAGCCCGTTTCACGGATTCGCCCGGGCTCGAGCACCGCATGGGTCGACATCGGGAAGTAACCGAAGACCCGGGCACCTTCGTCGATGCCTTCGGCCTTCGAGTTGACCACGCTGGCGTAACCCCAGGCCGGAATCCGGCCGAGACCGTCGGAGGCCGGATAGAAGTTCCAGTAGCTCATCGCCTCCCCCATCGCGCCGTAGGTGACGTTGTTGGCGGTCAGCGAGAAGTGATCAACCTCGAGCAGGATCTGGCCGTCATCGATCTCCTGATCGGCTCCGGCGCTCTCCAGCACCGAGGTGTCCCGCATGTCATCGCGGCGGACTGCGAAGTCGTAAGAGTCGGACATGCCGCGGAGAATATCGAGTCGAATGAAACACTTGCAGTGAGTGTTGCATGTGCCGACCCGGGGTGACAGTTATGCGAACATATGTTCGTGCGTTGGGACGGACAGCGAGTGACCGCCGATGGTCGACCGGCAAGACCCGGGCCCGAGATGCGGCTGCCGGGTATGGAGGACGCCGGTCTGGGACCGGTCCGGACCTTCGAGGCGCCGGAGGCGATGGGGACCCGGTTCCACGAGATTCGGGCCAGGTCCGTCCTGAACCGGGTTCCCGAAGGTCCCTACGGATTCGGCTGGACCGTGAACCCATACCGCGGCTGCAGCCACGGCTGCGTCTACTGCTTCGCCCGCCCCACCCACACCTTCCTCGGCTTCGATGCCGGCCGCGATTTCGAAAAGGAAATCGTGGTCAAGGTGAACGCTCCGGAAGTGCTGCGGGTCGAGCTCGCCCGCCCCTCGTGGAAGCGCGAACTGGTCGCGCTGGGAACCAATACCGACCCCTACCAGTGGGTCGAGAGCAGGTACCGCCTGACCCGGGGAATCCTGGAAGCCCTGGATGAAGCCGAAACCCCGGTCACGGTCCTGACCAAGTCACCGCTCGTGCTCTCCGACCTGCCGGTCTTCGAACGGATGAACCGGGCCAGGCAGACCCGGGTCAACCTCTCGGTCCCGACCGTCGACGAGCAGGCCTGGCGGGCGACCGAGCCCCATACCCCCAACCCGAAGGCCCGGCTCGAAGCGGTGGCCGAACTGAAGCGGCGGGGGATTTCCTCCGGCATCCTGATCGCGCCGATCATGCCCGGGATCAACGACCGCCCGGAACAGATCGAACCGATCCTCGCCGCCGCTTCCGAGGCCGGCGCGGATTTCGTTACCCCGATCGCGCTCAACCTCCGCAAGGAAACCCGCGATGTGTTCTTCGAGTGGCTGGGCGCCGAACGGCCGGACCTGCTGATGACCTACGAGCGGCTCTATCGCGGCAAGGCGTACCTGTCGAAGGAAGATCAGTCGCGCATAACGGGACCGGCCCGCCTGATGTCCTGACCCTCGGCTGTTCCTTCAAGCTCTGTTTCGAGCCGGGACATCGCGTCGGCGAGACGGGTGCCGTCGGGCAGGGAAAGTCCCGGGTCGAGTTCGAGCAGGGGAGCGAGTACGAAACGCCGGGAAGTCGTCTCCTGATGCGGCAGACGGAGCCGCTCCGACTCGTACTCAAGGTCACCCATCAGCAACAGATCGATGTCGATCACCCGGGGCGAGTGCCGGGGCAGGCCGGTTTCCCGCCCGAGTTCAGCCTCCACCGCCTTGAGCACATCGAGCAGCGCTTCCGGTTCGAGGTCGCTGCGAACCCGGATCGCGGCGTTGAGGAAGTCCGGCTGATCGAGGATCTCCCCCACCGGCTCGGTCTCCCAGGCTGAAGAAACCGCCTCGAGCACAAGGCCTTTCTCTTCGAGGCGCCGGATCGCCTCCCGCAGGTAGCCGGTCCTGTCGCCGACGTTGGAACCGAGGCCGAGATAGACGACGCGGTCAGGACTCACGACTGCGGAAAATCTCGACCGATGCACCGTCCATGCTGACCGGCACCGGCGGCTCGGGTTTTGTTGCCCGGACCCGGACCTCGACCACCGGAAAGCGATCGAGCAGTCCGTCCGCGATCACGGTGACCAGGCGCTCCAGGGTCCGGTAACGGTCGGTGGTTGCTGCTTCAACCAGGAACGAGGTGACCGCGCCGTAGTCGACCGTCCCCTCGATTTCATCGGTTTCGGTGGCGGGAACCCGGTCGGGGATCAACTCCACGTCGAAGAGCATGCGCTGGCCCAGTTCCTGTTCGGCATCGGTCACTCCGTGGTTGGTGTGAAGCTCGATTCCGCTCAGGGTGATGACGAGGTCGCCGGTTTCCGGTTCGGACATGAAGGAAACGCTACCGGCGGGACGTTTCCGGCCCTTCCGCGGCCGACTCGATGCCAGATGCCACCCGGATCGCCTGAACGACCGGGGCCACATCGTGAACCCGCACCATCGACGCTCCTCCCTCCATCGCAGCCAGGCAAGCAGCGATGGTGCCGCCGAGGCGTTCGGATTCGGGGGCCCCGCCGCTCAACTCGCCGATGAATCGCTTGCGCGAGGCACCGACCAGCACCGGAAGGTTCATCCGGGCAAAACGGTCCGTGGCGTTCAGCAACCGGAGGTTGTGTTCGACCGTCTTGCCGAAGCCGATTCCGGGGTCGATCCAGATCCGCTCCCGGGGAATCCCGGCCGCCTCGGCCAGGCCGGTCTGCACCGCGAGAAACTCGGAAACCTCAGCCACCACGTCGTCGTAGCGCGGATCGTCCTGCATGGTTCGCGGGCTGCCGAGCATGTGCATCAGCACCACTTCCACCCCTGCCCCGGCGCAAACCCCCGCCATTTCCGGATCTCCGCGAAGCGCGGTCACGTCGTTGACGATTGCCGCTCCGGCTGCGATCGCCTGGCGGGCAACCTCGGACTTGGTCGTGTCGATCGAGACCCTCGCCGCGCCGGAGAGACCCTCGACCACGGGAATGACCCGGCGGAGTTCCTCTTCGAGGAGGGGAACCTCGTCAGCCCCGGGGCGGGTCGACTCGCCGCCGATGTCCAGCACATCGGCCCCTTCCCGGACCAGTTGAAGGCCATGTTCAATCGCCTTCTCGTGGTCGAAGAACTCGCCCCCGTCCGAGAACGAGTCGGGAGTGACGTTGACGATTCCCATCACCTTCATGGCTCCGACTCTAGAGGCGGAAGGCCTGCTGGGGGATACTGCCGGGCATGAGCGAGGAGAGAGTCGAAGCGGAAGTCGTGGTGGTCGGCGCAGGGCTGGCCGGTCTGTCCGCCGCCCGGGAGTTGAAGCGTCTGGGCGTGGATGCCGTGGTGGTCGAGGCCAGGGACCGGGTTGGCGGGCGGACCCTGAACGAACCGATCGGTGGCGGCGAGATAGTCGAGCTGGGCGGGCAGTGGGTCGGTCCGGGACAGGACCATGCGCTCGAACTGATCGCAGAACTCGGACTGGAGACATTTCCCACCTGGTGCGAGGGCAAGAACGTCTTCGAGCGAAGCGGCAGGGCCCGCACCTACTCGGGCACGATTCCCAAGCTGAATCCGGTTTCCCTGGCCGAGGTCGGGGTGGCCCTGAAGCGGCTGGAAAAGATGGCGTCGAAGGTTGACGTCTCGCAGCCGTGGGTCCAGACCGACCTGGCCCGCTGGGATTCCGAGACCTTCGCAACCTGGGCGCGGCGCAACGCCAGGACGCCGGCTGCCAGGGATCTGCTCCGGCTGGCGATCCAGGCGGTCTGGGCGGCGGAGCCGGAAGATGTCTCGCTGCTCCACGCTCTCTTCTACGTTCAGTCTTCCGGCGGGTCACTCGAGAAGATGCTGGACGCCGAGGGCGGCGCCCAGGACTCGAGGGTGGTCGGCGGAACCCAGCTGATCTCCGAACGCATGGCGGCCGAGCTCGGTGATGCGGTTCACCTCGGTTTCCCGGTCCGTCGGATCCGCTGGCGTGAGATGCCGGGAGGGGTCGAGGACCAGCCTCTGGGGACGGGGCCGCATCCGGTCACGGTCGAGGCCGACGGCCTGACGGTTTCGGCCCGGGCCGCGGTGGTCGCTCTTCCGCCCGCCGTGGCCGGAAGGCTCGAGTACGACCCGGTCATGCCCTCGGTCCGCGACGGATTGACCCAGCGCATGGTCCAGGGCACCGTGGTCAAGTGCCACGCGATCTACGACGAGCCGTTCTGGCGGGCCGAAGGCCTGTCTGGTCAGGCCACCAGCGCCGACGGGCCGGTCTCGGTCACCTTCGACAACTCTCCCCCATCGGGCAGTCCCGGAGTCCTGCTCGCCTTTCTCGAGGGCAATGCCGCCCGTGCTGCTACCGACCTCCCGCCGGAGGAGAGACAACAGATCGTGCTGGATTGCCTCGTCCGCCTCTTCGGGCCGAAGGCGGCCAAACCGGAAAAATTCGTTGACAAGGCCTGGGCCGCCGACGAGTTCGCCCGGGGGTGCTACGGCGGCTACCTGCCGACCGGCGCCTGGCTCATGTACGGGGCAGGCCTGAGGGCCCCGGTCGGCCCGCTGCACTGGGCCGGCGCCGAAACAGCCACGGTCAATGCCGGTTACATGGACGGAGCGATCAGCTCCGGAATCCGTGCCGCGCGCGAGATAGCCCCGGGCACCTGAACCCGGGAGTACCTGGGTTGAAGTTGTCCGCACATATGACGAATAACTTCAATCCAGGCAAAAGGCCCGGGACTCAGGCGTCGTCTGAGCGGATGTCGGTCATGCCGCCGGCGTAGCCCGGACGCGGAGGCGTGGGCTGCGGGTCCGGGGTCTGGCCCGACGGAGGGGTGTTGACCGGTTCCGGCTCGGAGGGGTAGTCCTCTTCGGCCGACTCGCTTTCCGGCGGGAAGACCTCTTCCTCGCTGGCGCCCTCGAGCAGGGCCACGAACTGTTCGGCGTCGATCGTCTCGCGGACCAGCAGGATTTCCGAGATCCGTTCGAGGTCGTCGCGCCGCTCGTCGAGGATGTCGCGGGCGGTCTGATGCGCGTTCTCGACGATGCGGCGGATCTCGTCGTCGATCTCGCGGGCGATCTCGTCCGAGTAATCCGGTTCCGAGCCCATCTCGCGACCGAGGAAGGGCTGGCCACGATCGTGCCCGAAGACACGGGGGCCGAGACGCTCGGACATGCCGAAGCGCATGACCATCTGTTTGGCGGTGGCGGTCACCTTCTCGAGGTCGTTCGAGGCACCGGTGGTGACTTCGTTGAAGACCAGTTCCTCGGCGGCACGGCCACCGAGGGTCATCGCCATGGTCTCGGAAAGCTCGGCACGGGAGGTCAGGAACTTGTCTTCGGCCGGCAGCGAGATCGTGTAACCGAGCGCCTGGCCACGGCTGATCACGGAAACCTTGTGAACCGGGTCGCAGTTCGGCAGCAGGTGACCGACGATCGCGTGACCCATCTCGTGGTAGGCGGTGATCTTCCGTTCCTTCTCCGACATGATCCGGGTCTTCTTCTCCGGCCCGGCGATCACCCGCATGATGCCCTCTTCGAGCTCGTGCTGGGTGATCTCCCGCTTGCCCGATCGGGCGGTCAGGAGCGCTGCCTCGTTGATCAGGTTCGAGAGGTCGGCGCCGGTGAAACCGGGCGTCTGCCCGGCCAGCGCGTCGAGGTCGATCTCGCCGGCCAGCGGCTTGCCCCGGGAGTGGACTTCGAGGATCTTCTTGCGGCCCTGGCGATCGGGACGGTCAACTGCGACCTGGCGGTCGAAGCGGCCGGGCCTGAGCAGCGCCGGGTCGAGAATGTCGGGGCGGTTGGTCGCGGCGATCAGGATGATGTTGTCCTTGATCTCAAAGCCGTCCATCTCGACCAGCAGCTGGTTGAGGGTC
>JAGQUQ010000032.1 GCA_020438425.1 Solirubrobacterales bacterium | reverse complement strand
GCCCTCCTGAACATGACGGCCCGCAAGCTCGTACACCTCGACGGGAGCTACGCCGCCGCCCTCAAGGACGCCTACAGCGCCGGCATCATCACCCGGCAGCAGATGCACCGATTCCTCGAGGTTGAGGGAATCGAAACGGACTCCCGAAGTCGTGCGGATGACACCCGGCCAGTCGCGCCTTCCACCTGGAACGACTGGATCGAACTCCCGATCGATCGAGAGTTCCTTGCGACCCCCGTGGACGCCTACAGCGACATCCCCTACGGCTCCAACAAATCGGAGAAGTAGACCCTCTCTACATCTAGTTGTTAGTGCGCGGCCGCCTCTGGGCGGCCGCGTTCTATTGCGACCACCCCGATTTTCGGGGCGGTGAATTTGGCTTCCCAGCTGGGTTTCTTGCGCGACCAATTTTGGGCGAGATCAAGGCAAAACGGGGTCAACTTCTTTGAGTGGGAATTCGGGGGTCCCGAAAGCCACTCCGCAAGCCAAATATTGAGTTGTGAGATTTTTAGAGTCATTCCTTCAGTGACTCTGAATGGAGCTAGCCGGAGTCGAACCGGCGACCTCTTGGGTGCGATCCAAGCGCTCTGCCAACTGAGCTATAGCCCCGCGGCGACGAAGGATACGGAGTCTCGGCGTGCAAAGTAGGAACCGTATGCCACACGTCCGCGTAAACCGCATAGTCTTTACCTCTACCGTCAGCTACTGAGAGATCAATGGGAATTCTCGACGAAGCAATCCGGGAACACCTCGAGCTGAAGCGTCAGCACGGGGCCGACGAATCCGAACTCAAGGGACTCGAAGACTCAGCCTTCGGCGAGGCCGAGCGACCCGACGCCGCCGGACCATCGGCCGGGTCGGAAGCCGAGACCCAGATCATCAGCCCGGGTTCCAGCATCACCTCCCCGGCCGGCGAGGGCGACCAGCTCGACAAGGTCTTCGAAGCCACCAGGCAGCGGGAAGCCGAAGCCGAAGCGCAGGCCGCGAAGGAAGCCCAGGTCGCCGATTCGGCTGCGCCAGCCGAAGCTCCGGCCTCGCCTGACGCGACTTTCGCGGAACATCCGATCCCGGACCCGCCCGCCCCGGCGGCAGAACCCTCGGCCGATTCCGGGATCACCGATGCCGCCACGGTCGAATCACCGGAAGCGAAACCGGCCGAGCCCGAAGCCGCGACCCCGCCCCCGGCACCCGCCCAGGAGGGCGACGCGGGCGACATGCTCGAAGCCGAACGCCACCACCTTTCCAGCCACCCGACCGAGCACTACGACGTTGACGCGGCGATCGCCGAAGAGGACGAGATCGACGTGCTCAGCGAAAGCTCGCTTTCCGACGAACTCGACCGCGCACTCGAAGGCGGTGAAGCGGAAGCGGCTGGCGGCCAGACGGTGGAATACGACGTGAGCTCGGAACCGGATTCGGCAGAGATCGATCTTGACGAGCCGGCTTCCGGAGAACTCGAAGCGGAATCCGCCGAGCACGAAGCAGTCGAGGAAGACTCGGCTGAACTGCTCTACCAGGACGGTGCGGCCGAGAACCAGCCGGTCGAAGAAGACGAGCCGGAGACCGGCGAGGAAGAAGCCGAAGGGTCGGCCGATTTCTTCGATCAGGACGACGTGCTCGAGGCGACCCCGGAGTTTCTCGAAGAGACCCCGGAACACGATCAGCTCTGGTTCGAACAAAAGGAACCGAAGGACTTCGACTTCGGGGACTGAGCCCTTTGCGGCTCAAGCCTTAGAATCTCCCGGCTGTATCTCGCGGGGCCATAGCTCAGTTGGCAGAGCGCCTGCTTTGCAAGCAGGAGGTCGTCGGTTCGATCCCGACTGGCTCCATGACCTTCAGGCAAGAGCATCAAGAAAGGCAAGGGCATTTTGAACCGGATTCGGGGCGGCCGTCAGGGAGCCGTGGTACTGGCCGTGGCTATCGGGATCACGATCGGCGTGGCTGGAAGCGCCCAGGCAGAGAACTGTGCCGGTCAACGGATCCAGACCACGGATGGATGTGTCGGTCCGGCTCGGGTGACCTCCACCCTGAAACGCATCGTCAGCCAGAACCGCCAGGACACGAAGCTCCAGGCGGTCATCGCGAGGGTAGACATCAGGGGAAGAAACCTCCTCAGGAGCGGATTCGGCCAGTCGCAGGTTGATGTTCCCGCCCGGCCGAACATGAACTTCCGGATCGGATCGATGACCATCCCGCTGCTGACCACCCTTGTCTACAAGCTGAGACAGCAGGGGCTCCTGAAGCTTTCGGACCCGGTCTCGAACTGGCTGCCGAACCTCCCCGGAGCCGCGCAGGTCACGGTCCGGAACCTGATGAACAACACATCCGGCTACTACGACTGGATCCAGAACAATCCCCCGTTCCAGGACCAGGTGCTGGCCGATCCGTTCCGGGTCTGGACCGGTGGCGAACTGCTGGACGCGGCGCTGGCCCGGGGATCCGCCTGCGATCCCGGTACCTGCTTCAGCTACGCGCACACCAACTTTCTGATCCTCTCCCGGGTCGTCCGCAGCGTCGTGCCAGGCACTACCCTGGTCGCACAACTCCAGCGGCAGGTGCTGCGTCCGCTCGGGATCCGGCTGACCTTCTCCCGACTCGCTCCGATCCCCGCGCCCACCCTCAGCTCCTTCTCCGACGGGCGCGGCTTCTTTGAGGAAACCACCGGTTGGTCACCTTCCTGGGGTCTCGGCAACGGCATGCTGGCCACGGGATCGATCGACAACGTCGGCCGACTCGCCCGGGGAATCCTCTCCGGCCGCAGTCTCGGTCCCTGGGCCAGAGGCGACATCGTGCGGCAGTATGCCCCCGGGATCGGGCCGAATCCCGACCGGGTCTACTTCGCCCAGGGCCTGATCATGGCCAACGGATGGCGTCGCCAGAACCCGTTCTTCAACGGCTACATGGGCAACGTCGCCTGGTTCCCCGCCCGGGGGATCGGAATCTCCCTGGTCGGAACCAGCGGACCGGAGACGACTGCGCCCGATGGGGTGAACGTCACCGACGCCATCCTCAGTGACATTGCCGCCTACCTCACCCCGGGCAACTCGCCCGCCCTGCCCGGCGCCGGTTGAACCACCCTGGTATCCGGGCACGGTTGGGTGGCCCGCTGCCTGAAAATCAACAGGTTCCGCTCAAAGGGGGGACGGGCCTGAGAGACTGCCCGCCATGACTGTCGGCCCCGAACCAGATTCTCTCCAGGAATGGGCGAACGAACGCGGCCTGGCATTCCAGCCCGAGGACACCCTCCTGCCGGTCACCGAAAGGCTGAAACTCGGAGTCGGGGTGGGGGAACATCGAGCTTCGCATCGCACCGTCTCGGACCGGGGAACGGTGAGGACGACCGGTTCCAACAAGAAGCGTCCCGAACGGGAAACGCTCGGCCTCTGCCAGGGAGTCCTCCCCGGCGGTCTCGACGGAGAGGTCGGGCACCACGTCCACCTGATCGACCAGGGCAAGGGAGTCGAGGACCGCTACCTGGCGGTGACCGACACGATCGTCTTCGCGGAACTTCCCCATCGGGCCCGTCCGGTCTTTCATCTGGGCGGCAGGAAATCCGGTGACCTGGACATCAAGGTCGGGATGAGCGTCGGCGGCAAGAGTGCCGATGAGATGGCCAGTCCCCTGGACGGTGTGATCCCGGCGCCTCACGGTCGGGTCGAGGCTGGGGGCATGAACTGGACGAGCTTCCCGGCGGAACCGGACGAGCGAATCCGGCGACTTGCTTCCGGCGCGACCCGGGAACTCGACGGCCTGCCGGTTGACCGGATCGAGGTCGAGTACGAGTGCGGAATTCTCGCGGTCTGGGTCAAGGGGCTGGTGCTCACCGACGGCGAGAGTCTGGACCGGCTCTGCCGCTTCGCTTCGGCTCTGGCTGACGGATTGGGCGAGGTGACGGATTCATCGCCCCCTCCCGGGATCGACGAACTGTTGCCGCTGGCGGCGCCGGATCGTCGGGACGAGTGGGTTTCCGCGGGGGTCGACCTGGTCGAGTGGGATGAGCCGCCGGTCAGCATCGTTGCCGCGCAGGAGCGCTACAAGAAAGACGTCAAGCCAAAGGCGACCCGAACCGGCTGGTCCGTCTACGGGATCGTCGCCACGGTTCTCTTCCTGTTCGGGGTACTGATCGCAGCAGGCGGTCTCGCCTTCAGCCTGCTGACCGACCAGTTGCCGTTCGGTCTCGCCCTCTTCATCGCGGTGATCGCGATCGCCGGAGGCGCGCTCGCGGCAAACCGGATCGCACTGGAAGCCGGGCAGGACGCGATGGACGACCGCTTGAGTTCGAGCTCGACGCCTTGGGGAATCGAGGCGTTCGCCCGCGGCTACGCCGGGCATTCGGGTCTGGCCAGGGAAAACATCGACGAGCTCCGTCACCGGGTTGCGGTCCCCTTCAACGGTCGGCCGCAGATTGCCTGGCAAGGGGAGCTGTCCCCCGGAACCAACGGTCACCTTTCGGTCTGGATCGACGCGACCGGGGAAGCGGCATCACCGCGCTTTTATCTGCTCGCCGTCACTGCGCCGACTGGCGGGGGGAGCCCGGCCGGCTTTGAGTCCGTCGAAGTGGACGGGCTGAGACTCACCTGGCAGCAGGTGACCACGGTCCAGCGGGCAGTTCACCGGCTCGACCAGCTTCGCCAGGCCGTCAAAGCCGATTGACCTGACGCGGCCAGGGGTTCAGCGCATAAGCCGGAAGCGGACCGTCCTGGGGCGGGATTTCCTGCCTTCGTCGGAGATCGCTACCGCGACCAGCCGGTAGCGGCCGGGCTTCAGTTTCCGTTTCGGGAGCTTGCCCTTGAACCGGCGCCGGGTCAGTCCGTCGCGGACCCTCACCGTCAATGTGCCGACCTTGCGGAAATGTCGGCCCCGCTTGCGCATGAAGCGAAGCCTGACCCGGTCCGCACCAGTAGTCCTGAGCCGGATTGCGGTCCCCTTGGCGAGTCGCCAGCGGGGGGCGATGGCGATCTTCTTCAGCTTCGGTCTCGGGGAACCGCCATCCGGGGGGCCAGGGACGGCCCGCGTCTCGAACTCGATCGGATCGGTCTGGAAGCTGCCTCCATCCGGGGAGCTGACCCGGCCACTGACCAGATAGGTGGTGGCTGGCTCAAGACCTTGTGCCGCCGCGTTGACCGGAACCGAGCCTTCCGCGCCGGGAACCTTGCCGGCTTCGATGGCGGCTGGCACATCGCCCGGTTTTCCGATCAGGAATTCGACCCGGGTTGGCGATCCCTGCGGATCAACTACTGCGTTGAGAACGGCCGAGGTCTGGCTGATTTCGGAAACTTCGCCGAGGGTCATCTGCGGTGGCGGCGCGAACTCGTAGGCACCAATGTCGGGCGCGGATCCGATCAGACGCGTCGTTCCCCCCGGCGCCAGCGGGTCGGCATTGGCCAGGGCGAGGCCGGCGTCGATCGTCGGTGACCCGGCCACCTGCCGGAAATTTCCCTCGGCGGCGTTCCGGAACAGCGGGGAGGCCGCGGTCGGTCCGCTCTGGTTGCCGGCATCGGGGATCAGCATGTTGGTTCCGTTCCCGGTCGCCTGGTAGGTGTTCCAGTTCGAGTACTCGACGTTGATCGTTGCCGCCCCTCTCGGCGGCATGCCGGCGAACGTGCCGGTCCCGAGGTCCGCGGTCGGCCCTCGCATGATCGAGTTGGAGATGTTGAATACGGAAGAGTGGGCGCTGCTGATTCCGACCCGGGCCCCAACGCCCGTGCTGGACGTGGTTATTGCGGTGACGTTGATCAGGCGGCTGCTGAAGTTTCCTCCCGTGATCGTGCTTGAAACGGCATCGACCCGGCCCGACCCGTCGCCGAGACAGGCGGAGTTGCGGATCGTCGTGTTCACTGGCATGCAGGCGGCCGCGAATCCTCCGGCGACGCCGGTCATCCTGATTGCCGAGCGGTCGATCACGCTGCCCGGGCCTGTCTGGACTCCGTAGCTGATCCCGACGTTGGAGCCGGTCATCCGGACCTCGATGTCCCGCATCGTGGCTCCGTCTCCCAGCGCCAGGAACGGGTCGGCGTTGTTGAGTACTTCGCCAAAGAGAACCGGTGGCTCGGTCGGGTCCTCCGCCCTGAGGACGACCCCGTCGGCCAGGTCCGGGAGGGAAGTCCAGGGGTCGTCACAGCAGGCCTCGAAATAGGAACCCGGCTTGAGGATCACCTCGTCACCAAGTGTTGCCACGGTCAATGCGGTATCGATGCGGCAGGGATCCTCGCTCGCGCATGGCGCGGCCATTCGAACGCTGTCCGGCGCGGCGTAATACTCCTCGGCCGTCGCGGAACCAACGTTGGCAATCAGGCCGAGCAGCGCCAGAATCGAGTAACCGGCAACAACTTGGAGTTTCCTGCGCATTTGCCCTCCACTGTTGAAACTAACCGGAGGGGACTGCCAAGTCCACCCCGATGTGCGCTCAGGCCATTGACCTGAGGCGAAACCACGACTAAGCTCGCGCGGATGCGGGGGAGAAAGAAGTTCACTTACGCCAATGTCATGTCGACCATCGCCGTGCTGCTGGCGATCGGCGGGGGTACCGCCTTTGCCGCTCTGGAGCTGGGGAAGAACACGGTCAAGTCGCGCAACATAGCTCCCGGCGCGGTGCGCACGCCGGACATCAAGAACCGGGCGGTCAAGCGGGCGAAGATCGCTCCGGGCGCGATTGACTCCTCGAGACTGGCGGGCGGGGCGGTCGATTCCGGCAAGCTTGCCGAAGGTGCGGTCACAGCCGGCAAAATCGCTGGTGAAGCGATCGAAGAGGGCAAGCTCGCACCGTCGCTGAAGGCCAAGCTCAACGCCACCCAGACCGGCGGGATCATCCGGGTCGACGCGGCCGGGACATCGTTGTCTGACTCGCCGGAGCGGACCCTGCTCTCTCGTGGGCCCTTCCGGATCTATGCCAAGTGCTTCAACAGCGGACCGAACGTTGCCGCTCAGATCTTCCTTGCTTCGACGGTGCCGGGGACTATCGCTACCGGTGCCACCACACAGTTCCGGGGCGGGCTCAACAATGCGTATCTGGACCCCTCGACTCCCGAGATAAGCCGTCGCATGGCGTCGGCATCCACAGGGCCGGCTGCAACTACACAGATCGCAGGCGCGGCGACGTTGGTCAACGGATCGAACTCGATCAGCGCCTCGGTGATCGGCTGGATCAAGGGGTCCACTGCCGCCTCCGACTCGGCGAACTATGGCGCCGGGGCGACTGCGAAGTGCCTGTTCGTGCCGTATCTGGTCGCCGCTTCAGGCTGACTCAGGCCATAAGCGAGTAGACGGCGCGTTCGGCGAGCAGGTTCGGGGCGCGACTGGCAAGGCCCCTTGTGCGGTGACCCGAGGCGTCGATCAGGATCCGGCGGTCAATCTTCAGTCCCAGTTCACGGGCGAGGTCTTCGAAGTCGCCGATCGTGCAGAGATGGATGTTCGGGGTGTCGAACCACTGGTGGGGGAGAGAATCGGTGACCGGCATGCGGCCCCGGAGTGCAAGCGTGGCTCGCAGCTTCCAGTGGGCGAAGTTCGGCAGTGACACGACCAGCCGGGGCGCGACCCGTTTCATCTCGGTCAGCACCCGGTCGGGCCGGCGCACCGCCTGCAGGGTGAGCGAAAGCACGGCGACGTCGAAGTCGCCCGCCGCGAAGCGGGGCAGTTCGTCCTCGAGGTCGCCCTGGGTGACCGGCACCCCCCGGGCAATGCAGGCGTGGAAGTCGTCGAGTTCCCGTTCGACCCCGAGCCCCGAGCAGTCCCATTCGTTGATCAGGTTCTCGAGCAGGGCACCGTCGCCGCAGCCCAGGTCGAGCACGCGCTGGCCGGAACCGACCAGGCCGGCGACGATGTCGAGGTCCGGTCTCACGCCCGTGCCCCGATGCCGCGCTGTCCGGCCAGCCGGTCGAGGAAGCCGGCCACCGTCCGGTGGTACTCGGGCGGGTCGGCGAAGAGGAAGGAGTCGTGACCATGCGGCGAGGAGATCTCCTGGAAAGTGACCGGCGCCCCGGCCCCGCGCAGCTCGGAGGCCATCACCCGGGCGTGTTCGGTCGAGAAGCGCCAGTCGGAATCGAAGGAGATCACCAGGAAGGAGGTTTCGCCCTGGCTGATCTGGTTCTGGACCCGGACCGGATCCTCGAAGGGGTCGAAGTAATCCATGGTCCTGCCCATGTAGAGGTAGGTGTTTGCGTCGAAGCGCTCGACGAAGGACTGGCCCTGGTAGTGGAGGTAGCTTTCGACCTGAAAGTCGACGTCGAATCCGTACCTGGGTACCTCGGCGTCCTGGATCCGGCGGCCGAACTTCTCCCGCATCGACTCCTCGGAGAGGTAGGTGATGTGGCCGATCATCCGGGCCAGGGCGAGGCCGGGGTCGGGCCGGCGGTCATTCCCGTAGTAGTCACCGCCGGCGAAGTCGGGGTCGCGCATGATCGCTTCCCGGGCCACGGCGGAGAAGGCGATGTTCTGGGCCGAGAGCCTGGCCGAGGCGGCGATGATCGCGGCGCCGCCGACTTCGGTCGGGTGGTCGATCGCCCACTGCAGGGCCTGCATGCCGCCCAGCGAACCTCCGACTGCGGCCAGCAGCGTTTCGATTCCGAGCTCCCGCAGCAGGGCCCGGTGGACCTCGACCAGGTCCCGGACCTGGACCAGCGGGAAGCGCAGCCCGTAAGGCTTGCCGGTCGAAGGGTCGGTCGAGGAAGGACCGGTGCTGCCCTTGCAGCCGCCCAGAACGTTGGCGCTGATCACGAAGAAGCGGTCGGTGTCCAGCGGCCGGCCGGGACCGACGATGTTGTCCCACCAGCCCGGTCGCGAAGGATCGTCGCCTTCGTGAAGTCCGGCCGCGTGGGCATCGCCGGAAAGGGCGTGGCAGATGAAGACCGCGTTGGAGCGGTCGGCGTTCAGTTCGCCGTAGGTCTCGTAGGCGACCTCGACCTCGGGCAGAGTGGCGCCGGAGGCGAGGGTCAGCGGGCGGTCGCCCTCGAAGACGACCGCCCGCTTTGTCTCGACTACTCCGACACCGTCGGGCAATTAACTCGCCTTGGCGAGGGCCTGGTCGATGTCGCCGAGGATGTCCCCGATCGTCTCGATCCCGACCGAGAGCCGCACCGTGTCAGCGGTTACGCCTGAATCCTCGAGCTCCTCGTCGTTGAGCTGCGAGTGGGTGGTGGTCGCCGGGTGGATCGCCAGCGACTTCGCGTCCCCGATGTTGGCCAGGTGCGAGAAGAGCTCCAGCGAGTCGATGAACTTGCGGCCTGCTTCCCGGCCACCCTTGATCCCGAAGGTGACCAGGGCACCGTAGCCGCCGGTCAGCACCTTGCTGGCGGTCTCATGGTGACTGAAGCTGGACAGGCCCGGGTAGTTGACCCAGAGCACATCGTCGAGACCGGCGAGGTGGTTGGCCACGGCCAGAGCGTTCTCGCTGTGGCGCTCCATCCTGAGCGGCAGGGTCTCGAGACCCTGCAGCAGCAGGAAGGCGTTGAACGGCGAGAGTGCCGCACCGGTGTTGCGGAGCAGAACGGTGCGGACCCGCCCGATGTAGGCCGCCGGGCCGAGCGCATCCGCCCAGACCACGCCGTGGTAGGAGGGGTCGGGCTGGGTCAGGCCGGGGAAGCGGTCGGCGTTGGCGACCCAGTCGAAGTTCCCCGAGTCGACGATCACACCGCCGATCGTGGTGCCGTGACCACCGATGAACTTGGTCGCCGAGTGGACCGCGATGTCGGCGCCGAGCTCGAAGATGTTGGTCAGCACCGGGGTGGCGACCGTGTTGTCGACGACCAGCGGCAGGCCTTCGGCATGGGCGGCATTGGCCCAGGCCTCGATGTCGACCACGTTGAGCCGCGGGTTGCCGATCGTCTCGCCGAAGACCAGGCGGGTCTTGTCGTCGACGTGCTGTGCCAGCTCTTCGGGCTTGTCCGGATCGACGAACTTCACTTCGATCCCGTACTGCGGGAGGGTGTGGGCGAAGAGGTTGTAGGTGCCGCCGTAGAGGGTCGAGAGCGCGACGATGTTGTCGCCCGTACGGCAGACGTTCAGCACCGAGTAGGTGACCGCCGCCTGGCCGGAGGCCAGGGCCAGCGCGGCCACGCCTCCTTCGAGGGCAGCCATCCGCTCCTCGAGCACGTTCCAGGTCGGATTCATGATCCGGGTGTAGATGTTGCCCGGCTCGGCCAGGGCGAAAAGGTCCTGTGCGTGCTGGGCGTCGTTGAATTCGTAGGAGACCGTCTGGTAGATCGGCACCGCACGCGCATTGGTGGTCGGGTCGGCCACCTGGCCGGCATGCAGGGCGTTGGTCTCGGGTCCGTACTGCTTCTCTTCGTCGCTCATTTTTCTCCTGACTGGGTCACGTGAACCCTGACGCTATCGAACCAAATAGCCTAGTAAATCAGTCAAGAAAGGTGGAGTGGAGGATTCGGCAACTCCGGGAACTGGCTTCTAGCCGAGAGCGAGAATCTCACCGAGGTCGCCGTTCAGGGCGTCGAGGTATTGGCGTTCGCCGGTATCCGGGTCGATCGTTCCGAGGAAATAGGTGAGGCTCTCGAAGTTGACCCCGTCGAAATAGATCAAGTTTTCAGCCGGGGAGTAGACCATGTGTGAAATCTCCAAGTCCCCGTCAGGCGCCACCAGCGACTTGGTCGTATTTGTCGCGTGGTCATAGAGGTCCACCGCCGCATTGCCGGAAGAGTCCTTTCGGTGCACGACGACTTTGGATCCGGCAGCCGAGAACGAGGCAATTGGCATATCCATGGAACCAGGCCAATGCTGCCCGCTGTAGTTGAGCTTTCGTGGAGTCGGGAAGTACTCGATCAGCGAGAGACTTCCGTTGTTCGTTTCACCGCCGATGAGCGCACCATCGGCCAAGTTCACCGAAAAGCAGCCGGGTACCCACTCTGGCGCGATGTCGGTGCTGGCGTGGGTGGCCCCTGAACCCGGCGGACCGATCCAGGCGGGCACATCCAGTGAGGATGCCCCCGGGGAGTAGCTGAACATGCTCCCGAACGACGTGACGAAGGACTTACCTCCTCCACTTCCGCACAGGGTCGCAGTT
This sequence comes from Solirubrobacterales bacterium, assembly GCA_020438425.1. GTDB lineage: Bacteria > Actinomycetota > Thermoleophilia > Solirubrobacterales > 70-9 > 67-14. The sequence continues at coordinate 12,924 of JAGQUQ010000032.1, read as the reverse complement.
GAGGAAGCGATGATCTCGACCGATCCATCGGGCTTGATCCGGCGCAACTTGCCACCAAAGTTCATGAGGATGTCGCCGTTCGGAGAAACGATGAAAGGGATGGCTACCGTCAGAAAGCCCTCCTGAAGGCTGTTCGCCACCCGCGGGTCGATTACATCGGTAGCGACTCCCGTCGGAGTCACCATTCTGAAAACCAGCCCGTCATTCGACTCGGTCGATCCCCAGTAATAGGCATTGGACTCGGAGTCGAACTGAACGTCTGTGGTGTCTTCCAGTCCCCATGAGAGGTTCCTCGCCACACAAGTCGAATCGCCTGTTCCGTAATCGATTCGCAACATTCCACAGGCGTTGCTTTGCGCAAACACGGACAAGACGAGGATCAGGTCACTGTCCGGAGCGACGAACATGTCCGCAACCTGATGCTCGATCTGGCCAGATACGACCGGGTCGAACGGGACCTGATCTTCACTCCAGGCAAGTAGTCCCGAGTCCGATCCGGAACCCCCGGCGTAGAAAGAATTCCTTCTCGACGCGGAGATCGTGGCGATGGCCGTCGCGCCGTTCAATTTGAATCTCGGCTGACGTGCCTTGCTGCCACAAGTGGACTTCAGGGAACCGGCCTGCTTGCGGAGCCTGGTTGCCTGCCCGAACAACCTGGATCGCTTTCTGCGTGGAGTCTTGCCCGCTTTGGCTCGCTTCAGGTACTCGCTCGCCTGTGCGTTTAGGGGCACGAACCAGATGGAACCTTTCGGGAGCTTCGGACCGGTGAGCCGGGTGCCGGGTCGACTTGCAGCGGTGACGCCCTGGCCGGACCTGAGATCACAAACCACGCTGCGAGACTTCCCTGAAAGCTGCAGCCACTCGTTCTGGTCAAGCCGGACGACCTTGCCGGGAAAGGAAGACTTCTTCAGCGGCAAAGGTGGGCCGGCCGTGGCTGGGCTGGCGCAGGCAAGCGCGATTGCTACGACTCCCAGAATCGAGGCGATCCAGCCTCCGATCATTTTCATTCCTGAGATTCTAGGGACAGGATCGTCGATCCGCCCGGAATCGCCTCAGGTAAGGGATGTAATCCAGCGCTGGGTTGCGAGGAGATCTTTCTGGGTCAGGCCGTGGCCAACCGACGGGTCGAAGACGAACTCGACCTTTGCGCCGCGGTCTTCCAGCACCCTCACGAGTTCCTCGCTCTCGTCGGGTGGCACGTAGTGATCCTGTCCCCCGGAGGCGACCAGAACCGGGGTTTCGCGCAGGTCGAGTTCGGCCGGCGGCGGGTAGGGCAGCATGGGCCTGAGCAGGGCGGCGGCGGCAAGGGTGCCGGGGCGGCGGAACAGGAGGCTGGCCGCGATGTTGGCACCGTTCGAGAGGCCGAGCCCGACCAGCCCCGCGGGATCGAATCCGTAGTCTCCCGCCGCCGTGGTCACCCAGTCGGCCAGCTCGTCGGTTCGCTCCAGCAGGTCGGGGATGTCGAGCTGGCCCACCGCCAGCCGGCGGAAGAAGCGCGGCATGCCGTTCTCGAGAACCTTGCCGCGCGGACTGAGGATGCCGGCCCCGGGCGCGAGTTGCCGGCCCAGCGAAACAAGGTCGTTCTCGTCGCCGCCGGTGCCGTGCAGCAGAAGCAGCGTGCGGTCCGGGTCACCTTGCTCGAACACGTGGTTGAAGCCCTCGGACATGTTCCAACTCTAGAAGAACCGCAGCGAAACCCGGGTGAATTCCGTGTGTTCAGAGGAAAGGAGCGCCAGTCCGGTCCGCGTTTTCCAGTCCGAAGGGGGATCATGAAGATCAAGGGAGCAGTTGCCACCGCATTTTTGAGTCTGACCTTGCTGACGGGAGTGGCCAACGCAGGCGAAGGCACGGAGTGGGTACCACCACTCGACGTCGCTGCCCGGGACAAGGGAGAGATGGCTTTCGACGGCTGCCGCCCGAAACCCGAGAACATCGACCCGGTGATGTGCGTCTACGGCGACCCGGACTCGGATCGCACCGTCGCCCTGGTCGGTGACTCCCACGCGATGCAGTGGGGCCCGCCGCTGATCCGTCTCGCGGAAAGGCGCGGCTGGCGTCTGGTCACCTTCCTTCGTGCCGGCTGCCCGATCGCCCAGGTCAAGTTCGAAAGCAACTGTGACCAGTGGCGCGAACTGGCCTTCGAGGAGATCAAGGACCAGCGGCCCGGCCGGATCATCGTCTCGACCTCGATCGCCAGGCGGTACACGCTGACGGTCAGGGGCCGCCCGCTGTCTCGCCGGGGCAGCGAGAAGATCCTCCGAAAAGGGATGACTCACACCCTGAAGCGGCTCTCGAGGTTGCCAAGCCTGGTCCGGCGCGGACCGCGATTGAAACTGATCCGTGATCAGATCACGGCACCGTTCCTGCCGCCCAAGTGCCTGGCCGAACATCCAGATGACCCGGAGTTCTGCCGTTTTGCCCGCAAACGGAAGTTCGGCCCCGGATTCGACATGATCGGAGCGACCCGGATGGGTTTGCTGCCGGCGATCGACCCGCTGGAGGCGCTCTGCAATCTGCGCTGGTGTTACTCGGCCCGGGGCAATGTGGTCATCTATCGCGACTCCGACCACCTGACCGCAACCTACGCCAGGACCCTGACCGACTGGCTCGGGGAACGCATCGGCTTCTGAGCGGAGTCACCGGGACCGGCCCGGTCCGTATCTTGAGCGGGTGCTTTTCCCGCTCGACCGGAAGAAACTGGCTTTCATCGCCGGAGTGCTGATCGGCTCCTGCCTGATCGCCGGCTGCGGAGGAAGCGACAGCGAGGAGACGACGATCGCCGATCTGGTTCCCCAACCCGAGGTCGCCTGGGAGGACAAAGGTCCGGTCATTCTCGACGGCTGCCGCTCCGGCGTCGAGTACACCGAAGCGTGGAGTTGCGTCTACGGGGACCCGGGATCCGACCGGACGGTGGTCCTCTGGGGTGACTCCCACGCGATGCAGTTCAGCCCGCCCCTGATCCGGCTGGCCGAGGAACGCGGCTGGCGACTGGTCACCATGTTCCGCGGCAACTGCCTGACCGCGGACGTTTCCTACAAGCCGGCCTGTGACGCCTGGCGAGAGAACGCGATGGACCGGATCGCCGATGAGCGCCCGGACCTGGTGGCCACCGCGACCGACACCGGCAACGGCTACGCGCTCTGGCGGGGCGGCGAACGCCTCGGTCGCGAAGAGAGCGAACCGATCCTGCGCGAGGCATTCGCCCGGACGCTTGGCCAGCTCGGGAGGGCGACCGGCAATCGCCCCGGCAGCGTGGTGGTGCTGAGAGACCTGCCCCGGTCGGAGTTCCGGCCGCCCGATTGTCTGCTCGAGAATCCGGAGAACCTCGCGGCCTGTGACTTCAGGGGCTTTCGCAAGAACCCGCCCGGTTTCGACCTCGTCGCGGCCCGGCGAACGCCGGGGGTGCGGCTGGTCGATCTTTCCGCAACGGTTTGCCCCGGAGGGATCTGCAACTCCGCCCGGAACGGCATGGTCATCTACCGGGACACCACGCACATCAGCGCTACCTACGCGGAGACCCTGACCGATCTGATCGGCGAGCAGATCGACGGACCCTGAGCGGAACGCTCCCGGCGGGAGTAGATTCCCTGCCATGAGCAAGCACAAGCACGGCAAGCCGAAGCCGGAAGCCGAGTGGCAGGAGCCGGATGTCCCCGATTTCGTCGGATTCAAGAAGGGCGAGAAGATCTGGGTCCACACCGAAGGCGGCGGCCAGCGCCCGGCGGTATATGTCGGCGACGGCGAGAACGCGACCTTCTTCGGCGGGCCACCGCTGGCCTACGTGGTGATGGAAGACACCGAAGAGGGCGGCGAGGTCGAGTTGGACCGCATTACCGCCCGCAAGTAAGCGAATTAGGCTTCCCAAAGCCAGATACGGAAAGCCGCCCGGTTGCGCCGGGCAATAGAATCGGCCTCCCGTGTCCAAGTCCGTCCAGCCAGAAAGATTCGCCTGATGCTCGAGTACTGGCGCTCAACAGTAGGCAAGAAGCAGATCGTCGCCCTGACCGGAGCGATTCTGGTCGGCTACCTGATCCTCCACATGCTCGGCAACCTGAACTCTGCCTTCGGGCCGGGCGCGGACGAAGCAAGGGTCGACTGGTACGCCAGCTGGCTCCGTGACTTCGGTGAGCCGCTACTGCCCCACGCATTCGTGCTCTGGCTGGTCCGGGTCGTGCTGCTCGGGGCCCTGATCGTCCACATCACCGGCATCGCCCAACTGGTCAAGCGGTATCGCGAGGCACGCCCGGCGAACTTTCCGGCCAAGCGGATCGGGCGCAGCATCGAGTCGATCGCGATGCTCGGCACCGGCGCACTGCTGCTCGCCTTTATCGTCTTCCACGTCCTCCAGTTCACGACCTTCACGATCCAGATCACCCCGGTCCACGAGCACACGGTCTACGCGAACCTCTACTGGGCCTTCCAGAAGTGGTACTTCCTGGCGATCTACCTGGCCGCGCTGATTCTGGTCGGGATGCATCTGCGCCACGGCGTCTGGAGCATCTTCCAGACCCTGGGGCTGGACAGTCCCTCGCGCAACTCGATGCTCCGTCACGGTGCCACCGCGCTGGTCGTGGTCCTGGTGGTCGGCTTCGCTTCGGTCCCGATCCTCTTCTTCACCGATGTCCTCGACCCGCCCTTGACCCACGCGGCGCTGATCGCACTCCCGGGAGCCTTCTCATGACCGTCTTTGACTCGAATATCCCGGACGGACCGCTGGCCGACAAGTGGCAGAACTGGCTCGACGCCCACACCCTGGTTGGTCCCCGCAACCGGGCCGGCAAGAAGGTGATCGTGATCGGAACCGGCCTGGCCGGGTCTTCCTGCGCGGCCAGCCTCGGCGCTCAGGGCTTCAAGGTCAAGAGCTTCTGCTTCCAGGATTCACCCCGGCGCGCCCACTCGATCGCCGCCCAGGGCGGCATCAACGCGGCCAAGGATTACGCCAACGAAGGTGACTCGGCCCACCGGCTCTTCTACGACACGATCAAGGGCGGTGACTTCCGCTCGCGCGAAGCGAACGTGATGCGGCTCGCCCAGCTCTCGGAGAACATCATCGACCAGGCGGTCGCCCAGGGCGTGCCGTTCAACCGTGAGTACAGCGGTGCCCTCGCCACCCGCTCCTTCGGCGGGGTGCTGGTCCAGCGAACCTTCTACACCCGCGGCCAGACCGGTCAGCAGCTCTTGCTCGGGGCCTACTCGGCGCTCGAGCATCAGGTCAAGTCCGGCAACGTCGAGGTCTTCAACCGGCACGAGATGCAGGACGTGGTCCTGGTCGATGGCGAGGCCCGCGGGGTGATCGTCCGCAACCTGATCACCGGTGAGATCGAACGCCACGCTGCCGACGCGGTGGTCCTCGCCTCCGGCGGGTACACCAACGTCTACTACCTCTCGACCAACGCGATGGGTTCGAACGTGACCGCGACCTGGCGGGCCCACAAGCGCGGCGCGTATTTCGCGAACCCCTGTTACACGCAGATCCACCCGACCTGCATTCCGCAATCCGGCGAGTACCAGTCGAAGCTGACCCTGATGAGCGAGTCGCTTCGCAACGACGGCCGGATCTGGGTGCCGCGCAAGTCCGGCGACGACCGTCCTCCGGCCGAGATTCCCGAGGCCGAGCGGTACTACTACCTGGAGGAGCGCTACCCGGCCTTCGGCAACCTCGCCCCGCGTGACATCGCTTCCCGCGCGGCCAAGGTGGTCTGCGACGACGGGCTCGGAGTCGGCGGCACCGGTCGCGGCGTCTTCCTCGACTTCCGCGACGCGATCATCGACCAGGGCAAGGAAACGATCGAGCGCAAGTACGGCAACCTCTTCGAGATGTACAGCCGGATCACCGGCGACGACCCCTACGAGACGCCGATGATGATCTACCCGGCCCCGCATTACGCGATGGGCGGCCTCTGGGTCGACTACGAACTCCAGACCACGATCCCCGGACTGTTCGCGATCGGCGAGGCGAACTTCTCCGATCACGGAGCGAACCGGCTCGGTGCCTCGGCCCTGATGCAGTGCCTGGCCGACGGCTACTTCATCTCGCCCCACACGGTGACCAATCACCTGGCGAAAAACAGCGAACCGGTCAGCACTTCCGATTCCGCCTTCGACGAGGTCGAGTCGGATGTCCGCGGTCACATCCAGGAGATGATGGACGTCGGCGGCAGCACCTCGGCCCAGGCCTTCCACCGCGAGATGGGCCACGTGATGCTTGACAAGTGCGGCATGTCCCGCACCGCCGAGGGCCTCGATGAGGCACTGGCCGAGGTCCGGGCGATCAAGGAGGAGTTCTGGCGCGACCTGCGGGTCGACCCGGGTGACGAGGAGTTCAACCAGTCGCTCGAATACGCGAACCGTGTTTCCGACTTCTTCGAACTCGGCGAGCTGATGATCCAGGACGCCCGCCGCCGCGAGGAATCCTGTGGCGGCCACTTCCGCGAGGAACATCAGACCGATGACGGTGAGGCCCTCCGCGACGACGATCACTTCGCCAAGGTCACCGCCTGGGAGTACGGTGGCGACGATCCGGTTCCGCATGACGAGGCCCTGAACTTCGAGGACATCAAGCTGGCGACGAGGAGCTACAAGTGAACTTCACCCTTGAGATCTGGCGTCAGTTCGACGGCTCCGACGAGAGCGACGAGGGCCGATTCGAGACCTTCAAGGTCGAGGGCATCGACCCCGAGGCTTCCTTCCTCGAGATGCTCGACCAGCTCAACGAGCGGCTAAGCAACGAGAAAAAGCGCAACATCGCCTTCGACTCCGATTGCCGCGAAGGCATCTGCGGCGCCTGTTCACTGGTCATCGACGGCACCCCGCACGGTCCCCAGCAGGTCACTTCCTGCCAGACCTACATGCGCGACTTCGTCGACGGTCAGACGATCAAGGTCGAGCCTTACCGGGCCAACACCTTCCCGGTGATCCGCGACCTCGCGGTTGATCGTGGTGCGCTGGACCGGGTGATCCAGGCCGGCGGCTACATCTCGACCACCACCGGTCCCCAGCCGGAACCGAACTCGATGCCGGTCTCCCCCGAGGTCCAGGAGCAGGCGATGGACGCGGCGATCTGCATCGGCTGCGGCGCCTGTGTCGCGGCCTGCCCGAACGGGGCGGCGATGCTCTTTACCGGCGCCAAGGTCACCCACCTGAATGTCCTGCCCCAGGGCCAGCCCGAGCGCGAATCCCGCGTGATCGGAATGGTCGAGCAGATGGACGCCGAGGGCTTCGGCGGCTGCACCAATTACGGCGAGTGCTCCCGGGTCTGCCCCCAGGAGATCACGATCGACGTGATCGGAATGCTCAACCGCGAGTACCGCAAGGCCAAGGTCAAGAAGAAGCCCAAGCCCGCCCGGGCAATGACCACGCAGTAGCTCCTTCCGCCCGGCCCGTCAACTCGGACCAATCGAGAAGGCGATAGTGGCCATATAGCGCTCCTTTCACCCATCTCGCTTCCCAACCCTTGCGGACCCGGCGTGGGAGCGACCGAGTGAGTGGATTTCCGCAGACAGGTTCGGTAGTTAATACGGTTGTCCAAGTCAGGTGACCGGTATATGGTCGGCTCATGACCTCGAACTGGTTCAAGACTGGGCTTCTGGCGGTGCTATTTGCCTTTGCCAGCCTGTTTGCTCTCGTCTCAACCAGTCGGGCCGCGGTGGTCGAAGTGCAGTTGAACGCCCGACCCGCCGTGGTCACAGTTGCGCCCGGGGTGAAGATGCGGGCCTGGACCTTCAACGGGGCCGTGCCCGGCCCGGTGATCCGGGCGACCGAGGGCGACACAATTCGGGTGACGCTGAAGAACAGTCACAGGGCCAGCAAGGTCAAGTGCCCGAAGCGAAAGGGCCCGAAGCGCAGCCATTGCCTCCACAAGAAGCACCAGCATCAGGCCATGTGGCATGCGGTCGACTTCCACGCGGCGAGGATCGCGCCGAATCTGGCCTTCCGCAACGTCGCGCCCGGCGAGTCATTCACCTTCGAGTTCGAGGCAACCACCCCCGGCGTCTACATGTATCACTGCGCGACCGGCCCGATGCTCGAGCACATCGGCATGGGCATGCACGGGATGATCGTGATCGACCCGGCCACACCGCGTCCGCCGGCCAAAGAAGTCTTTTTGGTCCAGAGCGAGTACTACGGCAAGGTGAGCAACGGCTTCCTGAAACCCAGTTACCACGCGATGCAGACGACCGCCCCGAGGTACGTGACCTTCAACGGCCGCAGCATGCGCTACGCCGAGAAGCCAATCGCGGTCGAGGTCAACGAGCCGGTCAGGATCTACTTCCTGGACTCGGGGCCCTCGTTGTTCAGCGCTTTCCACGTGGTAGGGACCCTCTTCGACTCATTCCAGCACGACGGCATCCCGGACGAGGCGATTCACGACGTTTCGACCCAGCTCATCCCCCCCGGTGGAGCCGGGGTCTTTGAACTGACGTTTCCCGAACCGGGTAGCTATCCGTTCGTGAGCCACTCTGTGATCGACATGGACCGTGGCGCGGTCGGCGTGTTCGAAGCGAGTTGAGGGAGAGAGCAGGCCCGGCGGCAGGAGCGCCGCCGGGTCCGGCTTTTTCATCCTCGACCGGAGCGGCCAGGAAGAGCGCTGCCGCGAAGCGATCAGGAGTCTTCGTCGAACGGGGCTCAGTCGCCGGCCAGCCCGGCCGACACCGAAACCGGACTAGTTGGCAAGGAATGCCAACTAGTCCGGTTTCGGTTGTCAAGCGAGGTCGGTCAGAGGCCGAGTGAGCGGCCGACGATCTCTTTCATGATCTCGGTGGTGCCGCCGTAGATCCGGGTCACGCGGTTGTCGGCGTAGGCGCGGGCAATCGGGTACTCGAGCATGTAGCCGTAGCCGCCGTGGAGCTGGACGCACTTGTCGATCACCCGGTCGGCCATCTCGGTCGCCCACCACTTCGCTTCGGCGGCGTCCTCGACCGTGAGGGTGCCCTCGTTCAGGGCCTCGACACAACGGTCGATGAAGACCGTGGCGATGTCAACCTCGGTCTTGATCTCGGCCATCTGGAAACGCGAGTTCTGGAAGGTGCCGATCGGGCTGCCGAAGGCGTAGCGCTCCTTGACGTAGTCGAGCGTCCAGTTGAGCGCGGCCTGGGCGGCAGCCACCGCGGCGACGGCGATCGACATCCGCTCCTGGGCGAGGTTGGAGACCAGGTACTTGAAGCCGTCGCCCTCGTTGCCGAGCAGGTTCTCGACCGGGACCTTGACCTCGTTGAAGAAGAGCTCCGCCGTGTCCTGGCTGTGCATGCCGACCTTCTCGAGGTTGCGGCCGCGGTCGAAGCCCTCCATGCCGCGCTCGATGATGATGATCGACATCCCGCGGTGCTTCTCCTTCGGATCGGTCTTGACCGCGGTGATGATCAGGTCGGCGTTGATGCCGTTGGTGATGAAGGTCTTTGAGCCGTCAACCACGTAATGGTCGTCGTTCCGGATCGCCTTGGTGCTCATCGAGGCGAGGTCGGAACCGATCCCCGGCTCGGTCATCGCGACCGCGGTGATCAAAGAACCGTCGACGATGCCCGGCAGCCAGCGTTCCTTCTGCTCGTCGGTGCAGTACTCCTCGAAGTATGGAAGGCAGACGTCATTGTGGAGGGTGATGCCCAGCATCGCGCCGGTTGCGCCCTGGTAGTAGCCCTCTTCACCGACGATCTGGTTGAAACGGAAATCCTTCAGGCCCAGCCCGCCATACTCCTCGGAAACCGACATCGCCAGCATGTTCTTCTCGCCGGCCTTCTGGAAGAGCTCGCGGGGGACGATGCCGTCCTCCTCCCACTGCTCGAAATTCGGCATGATCTCGTCGGTGACGAAGCGGCTGACAGTCTCACGGAAGTCCTGATGTTCAGGTTCGAAGATCGCTCGTTTCATGCGCCGCACTCTATGGGAACCAAGACTAGGAGAAGGACAGATGGAAGCTGAAAGCGCGATCGTCTTCGGTGGTGCTTCGGGGCTCGGAGAAGCAACGGCCCGCAAGCTGGTCGAGGCCGGCCACAAGGTAGTGGTTGCCGACCTGAACGAGGAGAAGGGCGTCGACCTGGTCGGGGAGATCGGCGGCACCTTCGTCAAGGCCGACGTGACCGACGAAGAATCGGTGCGCGAGGCGATCGCGGAAGCGGCCGGACCGGGCGCCGGCGGCGCCAGCGGCGGCCTGCGGATCTGCGTCAACTGTGCCGGTGTCGGCGCGGCGGGACGCATCGTCCAGAAAGGCGAGCCGGCCCCGCTCGACGGTTACAAGTGGGCGATCAACATCAACCTGATCGGCACCATCAATGTGCTTAGCCAGGCGGCCGCGGCGATGGTCGGCAACGAGCCGGACGAGCACGGCCAGCGTGGCGTCTGCATCAACACCGCCTCGATCGCCGCCTACGACGGCCAGATCGGCCAGACCGCCTACGCGGCCTCGAAAGGCGGAGTCGTCGGCCTGACCCTGCCCGCCGCCCGCGACCTCGCCCGCGACGGGGTCCGGGTGATGACCATCGCCCCGGGTCTGTTCGACACCCCGCTGCTGGCGCTCTTGCCGGAGCCGGCGCGCAAGGCGCTTGGCGAAACGATCCCCTTCCCGCCCCGGCTCGGCGTTCCCGAGGAGTTCGGCGAGCTCGCACTTCACATCACCGAGAACGTGATGCTCAACGGAGAAGTCATCCGCCTCGACGGCGCCCTCCGAATGGCGCCGAAGTAGTCCCGGATCCAGGGTGGGTCGGATTTCCGGTTTCTTCGCCGGAAATCCGACCCACCGGTATCGCGGGTAGCCTCTTCTGACCCGTGGACCTGTTTCAGAGCATCATTCTCGGCATCCTTCAGGGGCTGACCGAGTTCCTGCCGATCTCTTCGAGCGGGCACATCCTGATCGTGCCCGCCCTGCTCGGCTGGGAGGATCCGGGCGCCGCCTTCACCGCGGTGATCCAGCTCGGAACCGAAGCCGCCGTGCTGATCTACTTCCGCAAGGACCTCTGGGAGATCGGCAAGACCTGGCTCGCTTCGCTGCGCCGGCCCGAGCTTCGGGGTGAACTCAATGCCCGCATGGGCTGGTACCTGATCGTCGCCACGATCCCGATCTCGATCCTCGGACTCGCCTTTCAGGATCAGATCGAGACTGCCGCCCGCAACCTCTGGATCGTCGGCTCGATGCTGATCATCTTCGGCCTGATCCTCGGCCTGGCCGACCGGATCGGAACCCGCGAACGCGAAGTCGGCGACCTCTCCTTCCGCGACGGGGTGCTGATCGGTCTGGCCCAGTCGCTGGCCCTGATCCCCGGGGTCTCGCGTTCCGGTGCGACGATCAGCGCCGGACTCTTCCTCGGTCTCGACCGCCGCTCGGCCGCCCGCTTCGCCTTCCTGCTGGCGATCCCCGCGGTGGTCCTCTCCGGCTTCTACCAGCTCTACAAGCTGCTCTCCGGCAAGGAAACCTTCGACGAGCCGATGTTCAACATCGCGGTCGCTACGGTCGTCTCCTTTGTGGTCGGTTACGCGGTGATCGCCTGGCTGCTCCGCTACCTGACCACCCACTCGATGTCGATCTTCGTCTGGTACCGGGTAATAGTCGGCGCCGGCGTCCTCACCCTCACCGCCGCCGGCCTGATCTCGGTCTGACCCGACCCACCGTTTCGGTCAGGTGCTGCGACTCCTTCGCGGACTCTTCCGTTCCGGGCGGGGCGGGTCATCTATGCGGCTGGCGGTGAAGGCGAGGACCAGGCAGATGATCGAGATGAGGAAGCAGATGCCCGCATAGATCAGCCCGTCGTCGGGGGCTGTCTCGGGGGTTCCGCCTTCGTTCGTCCAGACCGAATGAGAGAGGGCCCAGAAGGCGAGCATCAGGAAGATGCCAAGGACTCCGACCATGGCGCTGATTGTGAAGGCGGCAACTCCGGCGCTGCCGACGGGGGCTTCCGGTTTCTTGCCGGTAACTCGCAGGATGACGTTGAGGCCAGTGGCCACCCAGAGCAGACCCGGGATCACGATGATCATCGAGGCTGCAAGTCCGGCGAGGCTTTCGACAGATGACAAGGTGATTGCCACCAAAGCCAGTCCGACGAGACACACAAGTCCGCCGGTCACCAGCCAGGCAACGCGCTGCATTCGCGGCGATGATGCGGTTGCGACCCGGATCTCCTTCATGTGGTCTGGCTCACTCCCTGGGCGATCCAGAGCAGGAGCAGGACCATCAGGCCGGTTCCAATGACGGCCGCGAGAGCCAGGAGGAATCCGTTTCGGGCGTCGGTACGGGCGGTTCCCGGGATTCGGTCGTTCATTCCGGGAGCGTTGCGTCGAAAAAGGCTCAGGCCGAGCAGGCCGAAACCGGCGCCCAGGGCCGTGATCATGAGGGCTTGTACCGTGGCCCAGAGCGTGCCGGTCAGGTTCATGCCCCCGTCGATCAGGGGCATCACGACGTTGGCGAGGCCAGTGATTGCGATCAGCAGCCCGATCAGGACGACTCCCAAACCGACTCCGGCGAGGATTCTGCTGCCGCGCCGAGGTGCTCCCGGGTGCTGGAGTCTTTCCGTCACGGTCCCGAGTACCCCGGGTCCTGCGACCGGTTACGCGGCCGGGGAAAGGAACTGTGGATCGATTAAACCCTGTAGTACGAGGTTAATTCGCACCCAGGTGGCGAGGTTCGGGGTCAGGCGGCGGTGAGGAGGATCTCGAGGGCGACGAAGGCGATCGTCATCGCGATCGTGGGAATCTCGACAAAGGTCATGGCGAAGGGGACGGGGATCAGGCAGACGATCCTCGAGCGGGGGGCGAGGGCAATGTGGGCGCCGGCGATCGCGAGGACGGGAATGAAGAGGTTGGCGGTCCAGAGGCCGTCTGATTCATCGACCGCGCCGGTCAGGAACCCGCAGGCCGCGGCAATCAGGACAAAGCCGGCCAGGAACCAGGGGGTGCCGACCCGCCGCTCGACGTAGGGAGCGAAAAGCCAGAGCCCGAGCA
>JAGQUQ010000031.1 GCA_020438425.1 Solirubrobacterales bacterium | reverse complement strand
CTCGTCACTGAACCACTTGACTGTGCCAGTAGGCATTTAGTCCTCCAACATCGGTGCTGCGAAACGCGGAGGATGCTGGTACAGCAACGACTGCGAGCGCTACACACGTCTTTGCCGGGATTACTTTCCCGACCCTATGTGCGGGACCGTAGCAGTATCTGCCCGATCTCGCAGGTTTTGTTACAAAGTTCAGCGGCTCCGCTGCCTGCGTGAATTCCGGTTGCGATTGGAAGCGTTGCTGCGGTTGCGCTTCGGCTTGCCAGTCCGGTTTCCCTGGCCACCCTGGCCCTGGGGCCGGTTCTGCCGGGAACTGCCACCGCTCCGGTTCTTCTTCTGGCGAGTGTGGCTTTCGGCCCGGAAGCCGGTTCCGCTGGCCTCGAACTCCTTGTGGAGACCGAGCGAATGCGCGATCTGCCCCATCTCCTTCGCCTGATCGGACATGAAGAAGCTGACCCCGACGCCGTCGGCCCCGGCCCGGCCGGTGCGGCCGACCCGGTGGACGAAGGTGTCCTGATCCTCCGGAATGTCGAAATTGATCACGTGGGTCACGTCGGCCACGTCGATGCCCCGGGCCGCCACATCGGTGGCGACCAGGGTGTCGACCTTGCCGTCTTCGAAGTCAGCCAGGGCACGCTGGCGCTGGTTCTGGGACTTGTTGCCGTGCATGGCGACCGCCCGGACCTGCTTGCTGCGCTTGCTCAGCTTCTTGACCAGCCGGTCCGCCCCGTGCTTGGTGCGGACGAAGACCAGGGTGCGACCACGGTTCGGGCTTTCAAGCTCGCCGACCAGGGTCTCGACCTTGGCGTCATGCGAGACGTGGATGAAACGATGCTCGATCCTGCCCTGCTTTTCCTTCGGGGTCCGGTTGACATGGGTCTTCGGGTCGATCGTGTAGGCGGCGGCGAGTTTGCCGGCGGCACCCTCGAGGGTGGCCGAGAAGAACAGGGTCTGGCGGCTCGAATCAACCTGCTTGACGATTCGGTCGACGGCGGGCTTGAAACCCATGTCGAGCATCCGGTCGGCCTCGTCGAGGACCAGGTAGCGAACGTTCTTCAGATCGAAGGCGCCACGCTGAAGCTGGTCTTCGAGGCGGCCCGGACAGGCGACGATGATGTGGGACTTCGCGGCCCGCCTGGCCTGCTGCTGCAGGCCGACGCCGCCGTAGACGGCGGCGATCCGGAGCGCGCGGGCATGGCAGATCGCCTCCATCTCGTCGACGATCTGGCTGGCCAGCTCACGGGTCGGGGCCAGGATCAGGGCCGTCGGGCGCGGATCCTCGGCCTGGACCAGGTCGACCAGGGGGACGCCGAAGGCGAGGGTCTTGCCGGAACCGGTCGGTGACTGGACCAGCACGTCGTCGCCTTCGAGGATGTCCTCGATGACCTGACGCTGGATCGGGAATGGAGCTTCGATTCCGCGTTCGCGGAGGGAATTGACCACGGCATTTGACACACCGAGATCGGCAAAAGACTGCTTGGACATGCTTTTCAACTTCCTGTGAGGGGTAAGGGGGAGATCCGGTAACAACCCCGACGCCGGACAACCGCGCGAAACAGGAAGGAACTGAACCTCGATCGCGTCCGTCAGGGACAGCGACCGCCGGACACCGTATCAGCCGGAGCCTCAATGCCGGCTAAAGCGGCAAACCAAGGCGCATTAGCCCCTCTGTCCCGATAGCCTTATTGACTCGCGAGTCAACTTCTCGCACCGTAACGGGCCCCGCGCCCGCAAGGCTCTCAACTCACCAAGCCCCGGAGGACCAGAAAACCTCATGTTCGTACACAAGGCAGCCGTCGTCGGCGGCGGCACCATGGGCGGTCAGATCGCCCAGGCGATTGCCGCGGCTGACATCCCCGTCGTGATCAAGGACGTCGACCAGAAGTTCGTCGACCACGCGATCGAAGAAGTGAAGAACGTCACCACCGGCCAGCTCGCCAGCAAGGTCAAGAAGGAAAAGATCACCCAGGAGCAGGCGGATGCCCGGCTCGAAGAGGTGCTCGCCAACGTGACCGGCACCGTCACCTACGAAGAGTTCGGTGACGTCGACTTCGTGATCGAGGCCGTGCCGGAGAAGATGGCCATAAAGCAGGCCGTTTTCGCCGAGCTCGATGCCGTCACTCCCGGCCACGCGATCCTCTCCTCCAACACCTCGGCCCTCTCGATCTCCGAGATCGGCGAAGCGACACTGCGGCCGGACAAGGTCGTCGGTTTCCACTTCTTCTACCCGGCCTCGGTCATGCCGCTGGTCGAGGTCGTGATCGGAGACGACACCTCCGCCGAGACCGCCCAGACCTCCTCGAACTTCGCCCAGGCCATCGGCAAGTCGCCGATCACCTGCGGTGAGGTCCCCGGGTTCGTCGTCAACCGCATCCTCAACTCGGCGGTCGGCGAGATCTGGCGTGCCCAGGAAGAGCGCGGCCTCTCGATCGCCAAGATCGACGAAGGCGTCGGTGCCGCGAACGTTTCCCCGATGGGGCCGTTCATCCTGATCGACGTACTCGGTCTCGACACCGTCTTCCATGTTGCAGAGCACCTCAACGAGTCCTATGGTGACCGCTTCTACGTCCATCAGGGCATGAAGCAGCTGGTTGCCGACGGCAAGCTCGGCGCCAAGACCGGCGGCGAAGGCATGTACAAGGACGGTCAGCCGAACGTCCCCGGTGATGCCGATGCCGACGCGGAAGAGCTGACCGAGCTCTTCCTCGCCAAGTCTCTGGTTGAAGCCTGCCTGCTCCTCGAGGAGGGTGCATGCAGCGCCCGGGACATCGACTGGGGCATGATGAACGGGGCCGGCCTCAACCCGATGAAGGGCCTCTTCCCGCCCTTCTGGAAGGCCGACCTCGAGGGTCTCGACGTTTCGCTCGAGCGGATCGAGAAGCTGAACGAGAAGTACGGCGACGACCGCTTCCCGGTGCCCGTCACCCTCAAGCGCCTGGTCGCCCAGGGCCGCCTCGGCTTCGCTGCCGGCCAGGGCTTCTACGCCTACCCGCAGCCGGACGAGGGCGATCAGCCCGAGAAGGTCAAGCTGGAGACCCGCGGCGACGTCGCGATCGCCTGGCTGGCCAACCCGCCGATGAACGCGATCTCGCCCCAGGTGATCGAGGACCTCGGCACCGTCTGGGAGAAGGTAAACGCCAACCCCGAGATCGGCGCCATGGTCATCGCTTCTTCGACCGGTCCGATCGTTTACTCGGCCGGTGCCGACATCAAGGCGTTCACCCAGATGGACACCGAGGGTGGCGCGGCGCTGATCAACAACGGTCACGATCTGCTCAAGAGCTTCGGTGAGGGTCGTGTGGCCACGATTGCCGCCGTCAACTCGCTCGCCTTCGGCGGCGGTTGCGAACTGGCCATGGCCTGTGACTTCCGCATTGCCGCGGAATCTGCAGTCTTCGGCCAGCCCGAGATCAAGCTGGGCATCATTCCCGGCTTCGGCGGAACCCAGCGCCTGCCCCGCCTCGTCGGCTGGAGCAAGGCCCTGGAGATGAACACCGTCGGTGACCCGATCTCCTCGATCGAGGCATTCGAGTCCGGCCTCGTCAACGAGCTCGTTCCCGACCAGGAGCTGTTCGACGTCGCCCTCAACTGGGCGAAGCGGCTGGCCGGTCAGGCTCCGCTCGCCGTCGAGCAGGTCAAGCAGGTCAGCTTCCGCGGCGGTGACTCCGACGCCGGCATCGACGCCGAGAAGGAAGGCTTCACCAAGGTCTTCTTCAGCGAAGACGGCAAGGAAGGCATCTCCGCCTTCCTCGGCAAGCGCAAGCCCAACTGGCAGGCCAAGTAAGTAGCTGCCCTGCAGCATCCTGTTGCTCTCGAAAGGGCCCGGCAATCAGCCGGGCCCTTTCTCGTTGTAGCAGGCTGCTGCATCCGGGCGGCCCGCAGGAACCACCAGACCGCCCGCTGGACTTCGTCAACGCTCGAAGGCTTGGGAACGCAATTCCATTGCGCCCCCTGCACCTCCTCGCTTATTCCTCGCCAGCGAACGGCTGGAGGCCCCTGCGAACCACCCTCTCGTTCTCAGAAAGAAGCCGAGTCTCGTGAGAGTTTGGGTAGCCGTGGGGTCGGGCGGGCGTGCCCGGGATACTCAGGCGGAGGGAGGCTGAATGCCGACCGAGGTGTTTGCCGCTTCCCGGGGATGCCCGCCCGACCCCACGGCGTGACCACGAAACTACCGGCGTACTACCTTGATTCGGTAGCGGGAATCGTTTCCGGTCTGGTTTCCGCTGGGGGTGATTGCGAGCCAGATCGTCTGGGCCCGCTTCTTGAGGTTACGGACCACGATGCCCTCGGTCTTGGGGTAGGGCCGGTTCGAGCGGACGATCAGGTTCTTTCCCGGTTTGGCGATCGTCCTGGCCCCGGGCTTCAGTGCCGAAACCACCACGTTGCCTTCGAGCTGGGACACGTTGACGACGATCCGGCGACGGGCGGGAATAAGAATCCGGTACACGTCGGCCGGATCCTTGGCCCGGGAGAGGGTCGCGTTCAGAATGCGGCGTTTGCCGGATCCGGCCCGCCAGAGATAGGGCGTCTTCGGCTTGATCAGTGAGCCGTCGATCCAGCGGATGTCGTCGTTCGGTTCGTAAGGATCGATCGGCGGGTTCGGTTCGGTCAGGCTCCGCTCGATGCTGAGCAGACCCTCGCCGTACTGGGGGTCGCGGCCCGGCTCGCCGAGATCGGTGGCCGAGTTGGTCATCAGGCTCCCGATCTGGAGGTTCCCGAGTTCGGGGCGGACCTGCCGAAGCCAGGCCGCGGTGGCGGAAACCATCGGGGCGGAGAAGCTGGTGCCGTTCTGGAGTCTCCAGTTTCGCTCGACTCCGGTACTTGTTTGAGTGACCATGGGCGCGAGTACTTCGGCTCCGGGCGCGGTGAGATCGACGCCCGGATTGGTGGTCGAGAAGGGCGCGATCAGCGACGGATTGAGGGGGTCAGACGAGTTCTGGACGGCACCGACCGAGATCACATGCGGATCAACGGCGGGCCGCATCGGCGCGTTGCCACGGTCGCCGGAGTTGCCGGCTGACGCCACCACAACGACACCTTTCCTGATCGCGTACTGGGTCGCCACGAAGTGGGTAAAGCAGGAACCGGCCGGGAAGGTGTAGCTGAGGTTGAGCACCGACACGCCCTTGTTGACCGCTTTGGTCACGGCTTTCGATGCGGTCGAGCAGGTCAGGCCGGAGGGGAAGAGCTGCATGCGCGCTCCCGGCCAGACTCCCCTGATCCCGAGCATCTCGCCCGGTGAGCCGATGATTCCGGCGATCGCGGTGCCGTGCCAGTCGGCTTCGGGGCCGAGTGACTTCGCACCGGACAGGTTGGCGCTGAGAAGGTCTGGATGAAGTGGATCGAGCGATTCCTCGATCACACCGATCAGCGGGCTGTCGGAGGTGACCGTCGGGGGTGTCACGTCGCCGGGGCTGACGATCCGGTTGAGCCACCACTGCTGGTCGCTCAGCGAGTCGAGGGGGTATCCGGACCGGGTGACTTCGACATCCGGCTCGGAGTAGACGAGAAGGCCGGCGGCCCGCAGGCGGTCAGCGAGCAGAACAGCTTCACCCCGCTTCACCCGGTAGCTGCCAAGCCGGCCTGCGATCTCGACGGCACCGACGGAATCGGCGATTCGGGCGGTTTCCGGGCCGGGCTGACCTCCGACGATCCAGCGACTGGCATCGGCGCCGCTGCGGGTGCTGCTGGCCCCGGCGTCGGCGGGAAGCACCATCGGAGGCTCTTGCGAAGCCGCAGAGGCGGGTCCGGCCGCGGAAAAGGCAAACAGAACGGCCAGGCCGAAGGCAAGCAACAGGGAGATCGCCGGCGTTTCGCCGATCCCCTTGGCCAGCCGGACCGGCCGACCTTCCCCAGTCTGATCCTCTGATTTATGCATGCCTGTCTGTAACCCGCGAATCCGGCCCCGGTATCGGACCGTCAGCGAAATATTCCAGAACCAGTCGGGTATTCCCTGCCGACCCCGGATCTTTAGGCTCTCTGCATGGCGTATCCCGAAGCGGTCCTGTTCGACAACGACGGTCTCCTGCTCGACACCGAATCGGTCTGGAGCAGAGCCGAACAGAAGCTGTTCCAGGTCCGGGGGAGGGAGTTCACGATCGATCACAAGCGCAGTCTGGTTGGCTCCTCTGCCGAGATCGCGGGCCGGAAGCTCGCCCGTTTCCTGAACGAACCCGGGAACGAGGCCGGGCTGATGGAGGAGCTGAACGGACTTGTCCTGGCCGAACTCGAAGGGGGCGTAGACGCGATGGTCGGAGCCCGCGAGCTGATCGAGCTGCTCCGGCTGGCCGGGGTTCCGATTGCGCTCGTCTCCAATTCACCGCGACAGTTCATCGAGCGGTCCCACGAGGTGGCCGGCACCGGCAGCCCCTTCGATGCCGTGGTCAGCGGACACGAAGTTCCGGAAGCAAAGCCTGCGCCCGATGCCTACCTGGAGGCCTGCAGCCAGCTCGGCGTCGATCCCGGAAAACGGGTGATCGCGCTTGAAGACTCACCTTCCGGGGTCACCGCAGCGGTCTCGGCCGGCCTCTTCGTGGTGGGAATTCCCTCGGTGCCGGGGGTTGATCTGGGCCACGCCGACCTGGTCACGACCTCGCTCGAAGACGAAAGCGTGCTTCATGCGCTCGGCATCGAGTCCCGCTGACCGGGGAAGCGTCTAGAGCTCGAGGATCCGGCGCCGCCGGGTCACCCGCTCGGCCACCGCGAGAGCTTCCCCGACCAGGTCTGCATCGCCCGGCTCGCCGGCGCCCTGCTCGGCCCGGGAGGAGACTTCGGTCAGGACCGGCAGCATTTCTTCGAGGCGGTCGAGGTCCTTTTCGTGATCTTCGTCCTCGACCGCGAACTCGAGTTCGCTGATCGTCGCGCCGATCGCGGCTGCGGCCATCAGCCTCGCCGCTCCTTCGTTTCCGGTTTTGAGGTCGAGCCGGATGCGGGGGATCAGCACCTCGCAGGCGGCGGTCTTCTCGCGACCGCCGAGCACGGCGGCGGTCCGGGCCAGCGGTCCGTTCCGGGCCAGGCGCTGGCGTCGCTTCTCGCCGGTGCCGCCCCGGGCGTCGACATCGAGCGCTTGAAGAAAACGGCCGGAAGCGACCTGGTCACCTTCTCCGTAGCCGATCCTGGCGGCGATGATCGAACCGACCTCGGTCGGCGTGCCAAAAGGAACTCCCGAGGATCCCGCATCGGCGGCACGAACCCGGTCCAGGGTGGCGATGGCGTCGTCGAGCATGTCCCCGGTGAAATCCGGGTCGTCGAGTCGATCGAGCCAGGCCTCGGCGGCTGTCTCCCCGTCAAAGGGCTGGTCGGCCCTGATCACGGTAATCACCGAAACCGTGACGGTGACCGGTGCGTCACTTGCCGCCGCCTTTCGGGGCCGGCGGCGCCGGCGACGCGGGGGTGGCAGGGCGCCCTCGGTCTCGGTCACCAGCACCCTTTCGGCGGGCCCGGAGCGAACCAGGTAGCGACCGTCGTCAAGCGGCAGGCTGCCGGCCAACTCGAACTGGACGAAACCGAAAAGCGGGCTGATGGCCGCTAGTTGCCTTCGTCCTCACCCTCGTCCGACTCGACCGGAAGCGAGTCATCGGACGGGGTGGTGGGGACCTCGGGGTTGGTGATCTGGCCGAGGCGCTCGGTCAGCTTCTCCCACTGTTCGGCACCGAGGGTGGAGGCAATCGAGCCGCCGGGCTGATCGGCACCGGCCATCGGGCTGAAGCCGACATGGAGGTGGTCGCCGTGGTCACCCATAGCGAAACCGGCGGGCTGCGGGTAGTCCAGCAGCGAGATGACTTCGTCGGGCGCCATCGTGCCCTGGAGGGTCAGCGCCAGCCTGGCCAGCTGATCGGTCAGCGAGCCCGGACCCTGGGTGCCGGGCGTGACGACTTCGCCATTGATCGCGGCGATGTCGATGGCCGAGCCACGGGTGTGGTTGGAGACGTTGCCGGAAGTAGTGATCGAGGATTCGCGGCCACAGAGCATCGAGGTGATCAGGAGCGAGTAGCCGTGGGCGGTGAAGAACTCGATGGTGGCCAGGATGCGGCGGTCGATCGATCCGCTGGCGATGTAGTCGCGGTCGCACTGCTGGGTGAACTCGACGCCCTGGTCGTTGAGGACCCGCTTCTGGAGTGCCGACTTGGAGAGCAGGAGGATGCCGCCGACTCCGAGCCGACTGGAGAAGCGGTCCTTGCCGCGGGCGCTGTAGATGTTGGTCTCGGCCAGCAGCTTCCAGCCGTCGAGGAAAGGCTTGGGGTCGATCTGCGGAGTGTTTTCGCCACCGGGCTTGATCGAGAAGCTGACCGAGGCGACCGGAGTTTCAGCCAGGCGACCGAGCACGGTGCCGGCGATCACATGCGATCCCTTTTCGAGTTCGTGCAGGTCGGTGGTCTCGGGATCGAAGCGGTAGATGCCGGCCTTGCTGCCGTCATAGATCAGGTAGTCGCCCGGCTTGCCTTCGATCCCGGTGCCACCGGCCTCGCTGACCACGTTCTGCAGCGACTGACCGTCGGTGCTTGCCCGATGCTGGTTGCTGGGGCGCAGGGGGCTCGCGTATACGCGGCCACGAACGTTCTCGGTGTTGTTGCTGGTTTCGTCGGAGACCTGGTTGATCTCTTCCTGGGCGTCCCGGCGTTCGTCGGCGGCTTCGACCGCCGGATCCTCCGGCTGGTCGGCGGTCGCGGCGTCGGTTGCCGCAGCGGCCGCGGCGTTCGGATCGACCAGCACCTCGCTGATGTTCTCCTTTTCCTTCTCGGTCGGCGGCGCCGAAGCCTCATCCTCTACCTGAGGGTTAGAGCCGGTCTCTGCCTGGTCCGGCGACCGGGGCTGGTCGGCTGCTTTGGCTTCGCCCATCTCGGCATCTGCGTCGGGCGTCGATTCGTCCGCGTCCTCTGCCGCATGTCCGAGGTCGGATTCATCGGCGACCAGCGAGGAGGTCTGCTTGGGCTGCGGCACGGGGTAAACCGTCGAGACCGAACCAAGTCCTGCGTAGGAGTACCGGTTCCCGTAGGCGTCCTCGAGCACCACCGTGCCAGTGTCCTGGTTGATGTCGACGACCATGCCGTCGTTCACGGCGATAACCGGTGATCCGCCAGAGGCCGAGATCGAGATCGTGCTGCGGTCGGCGGAGGACTCGATGTCCTGGGCAGCCGTGCCGTCCTTCTTCGCGGCTTCGGTTGACACCTGGCCTTCGTAGTTGGCATCGGCCGAAGCGACCGGGAACCGGGCGCCCTCGGTCAGGCCGGTCAGGGCGCTGATCATCTCCTGCGGGATCTGCGAGTAGATCTTGGCGTAGTGGAGAATCTTCTGGACGTACCAGTCAGCGTGGTTGTAGGCGAAGATCGCGTCGTAGGGGCTTTCCTCGTAGCCGAAGAAGTCCAGGTAGTTGGCCGCCGAGCAGATCGCGTCGACCGGGTTGTAGGGGTCGCGGATCTTGTCGCCGTTGGCGTCGACTCCCCACTCGGCCCAGGAGGCCGGCATGAAGGCCATCCAGCCGTTCGCCCCGGCCGAGGAGGTGGCCACGTTGGTGCCAAAGCTGGTCTCGTTGCGGTTGATCGAGGCAAGCACGTACCAGGGGACCCCGTACTGGCTGCCGCAGGCCTGGTAGATGGGCAGGAGGAAGGGGGGGATCTCGAACTGGTCGATGACGAAGTTGGGCACCGAGAGGACATCGGACTCCATCGGGTCGTCGAGGCTCGCGCCCGGACCCGCGCCGCCGGTCAGGCTCGGATCTTCCTCGACGAAGTCGGGCGAACTGCCGTCCGGGGTGATTTCTTCGGTGGTGCTGCCGCCCGGATCCGTGGTGCCGGTGACACCGGTTCCGCCGGGGGTGGCGCCGCCGGTTCCGGTGGTCGCGGTTGGCCCGTTGTCCGTCCCGGTTTGACCCTCGCCGGAAGTTTCCGAGCCGGAGTTCGGTTCCGATGTCGCGACGTCGGTGGCGGCCGGTGCGGCCTCCTTGTCGATCGTGGCGTAACAGTCGGCGACGCCGGGGGCGCAGGGGACCGGGGTGTTGGAGGCGGCGGAACTCTGGGCGGCAAACCAAGTCAGAGAGCCGAAAAAGAGCGCGAAAAAGAGGACCGCGATAGTGGCGGTCGGCGCATTGCGGCGTTTGGTCATTGAACCCTGGTCCACCTTTGGCTTCCCAACTAAAACAGACGCGGCCGACGCCCTCCCGTGACGCGGCAGGGGAACCGTATCGCAACGGCTTTCGCCGGTACCTCTTCACTTCCTCCCGCACTTCGCCGGCAGACCCCCGAAGCGACCTTTAAGATCGTGTCATGTCAGCTGAAAATGACGGCAACGAAGGAATCCGGGACAAGGTCCAGTCGAAAGGCGAAAAGGCCGCCGCCGACCTCGCCCAGGCACTGATCGGCAGTCCGGCCTTCGGCCAGGCGGTCTCGGCCGCGGTTGCGGCCCGGGACCGGGCAGCCGATGCGCAGCGGGTGGCCATGGGCGCGATGGGGCTTTCCTCCCAGGATGAGGCGGAAAGGCTCGAACGCCGGGTCAGAGTGCTTTCCGACCGCCTCGAGGAGACCGAAGACCGGCTTGACGCCGCCCTTGACCAGGTTCGCGAGCTCCGCAGCGAGCTGAAGGGGATCAAACAGACCGATGCCGGCGGAAAATCGAAGTAGCCTAACCCTCAAGTAGAGGTTTAGTCTCGACCCAGGCGCGCGACCACGGCCTTGCCCGCCGAACGAAACAGTTCCCAGAGGTTCTCTTCGTCGAGGCGGAAGCCGGAGCGATCCTCGGCGACGATCAGCAGCGCCGCCGCCGGGATCCCGGCCTGCCGGCACATCGCGAAGGTGGCC
The DNA here is from genome assembly GCA_020438425.1 of Solirubrobacterales bacterium. GTDB lineage: Bacteria > Actinomycetota > Thermoleophilia > Solirubrobacterales > 70-9 > 67-14. The sequence goes on along the minus strand of JAGQUQ010000031.1, from coordinate 13,968 downwards.
GCGGTCTGAAGGTCCCGGGCGATCGCCGGTCCGGGGTCGGGCCTCGACCCCTCCGGTTCATGACGGCGGACCAGGTCGTGACTCGAGATGGTGGCGCTGCGACCCAGCCCGGTCAGGGACTGAAACAGATCCTGGTCCGGCCGGGCGAAGGTTTCCCGCCCGCTGAGGGCCCGCGCGGCGCCGTCGTTGATCAAGGCCCGCTCGATCACCAGCACCATGCCCGCCTCGAGTTCCGGGTCGATCGCCAGGCAGGTGCCCAGCCTGACCGCCCTTTTCACGCCCTGATCGGCGAGGTCCCCGATTACCGGCACCGCGCTCGGGCCGCCGACCCCGGTTGACTGGACGGTCAGCGCCCGGCCCGAGACGGTGTCGCCGGTGTAGCCCCAGAGTCCGCGGGCCTGATGGCTCATCCTGGGCTGGCCGGTCAGTTCCTGGGCCAGGGTGAAGGCCCGCCTCGGATCGCCGACCAGAACGGCATCGCCGGCAGCAGGCTCGATCGGGTTCATTCTTACGGGCATGGAGGGTGGGCCAAGAGTGGCTCTGACCGAAGTAAACTAGCCCTATGGCTGAAAGCGGATCGGAAAAGTCAGGCGGTCGTGGAGTTCCCGATGGTCTCAAGGAGGCGATCGAGGGTGCTTTCGCCGCGACCGAACGGACCCGTGCCCAGGCCCAGGACCTTTCCGAGAAGACCCGGATTCAGGCCCAGGACCTCTCGGAGAAGACCCGCAGCCGGGCCCAGGGGCTGGTCGACGAGGTGGCCCGGCGCGGAACCGACGCCCGCGGCACGCTCGAGGGCATGCGGCTGGTCAGTCGCGAGGAGCTGCGGCAGCTGGAAGAACGGATCGAGCAGATTTCCAGCCGTCTGGACGAACTCGAGCGTAACTCGAAGCCTCAACCTGAGGGTTAAGGTTGGGGCGTTTTGTCCTTTTGTGAAGCCGAATCAGCGATTGGTGAGCTTCCGTGACCGATAAGCGCATCGTGATCGCAGGAATCTCCACCCGGTGGGGTTCGGAGCTCGCCCGGTCGCTCCGGAGACAGCCCGGAGTCGGCGAAATCATCGGTATCGACTCCCGGCCTCCGCAACTCGACCTCGGCAGCACCGAGTTCGTCGAAGCGGACATCAGGAATCCGGTCATTTCGAGAATCCTTCCCTCGCTGGAGCCCGACGTCCTGGTCCACTGCGGCATCGTCTGGTACCCGGAGAAGGGGAAGCCCTCCCGGGCGCTCCACGACATCAACGTGATCGGGACGCTCCAGTTGCTGGCGGCCTGCGAGAAAACTCCGGGGCTGGAAGCCCTGATCGTGCGCGGATCGGCGGCGATCTACGGATCGGCCCCCGGCGCCCCGGCCTTCTTTACCGAGGACATGGCCCGCCAGTTTCCCCTGGTTACGAGGTTCCAGCGGGACATCGGCGAACTCGAAGGGTACTTCGACAACTTTTCCCGTCGCCGCCCCGAACTCACCTGCTGCATGCTCCGCTTCGGAGTCGAAGTCGGCCCGGGCCTCGACACCCCGTTCAACCGGTATCTGAACCTGCCCGTGGTTCCTACCCGCATGGGATTCGATCCGCGACTGCAGCTGCTTCACGTCGACGATGCGACCGGGGCGCTCGCCGCGGCAACCCTGAACCCGGTCCGCGGTGCGGTGAACGTGGCTCCGGACGGGGCGATCTCGCTGAGCCGGCTGCTCCGGCTCTGCGGCAAGACGGCGGTCGGGGTGCCTCCGGTCGTGGTCGGGGCGATCAACCGGCGAATCGGCAACTACCTCGGCAGCGCCGACCTGTACCGGGACGGCGAACTCCTGCTCCGTTACGGCCGGGGCTGCGACAACCGCCGCCTTCGTGAGGAGATCGGTTACGAACTAGCTTTCGACTCCGAGGGAACCGCCCGTGACTTCGCCCGCACATCCCGGGGCATCCAGGGGCTGTTTCCCTCTCCGCATCCAGGCTCCCCGGTCCGGAGCGTGCCCCGGTGAACGTGCCCGGCGCACCGAATCCGGAAGCGGTCCTGGAGTGGGCGTCGACGGTCCAGGGAACCTCGGACAAGATCCTCAGGCGGCTGGCCGGCGAGTACCACGAGGATGAGTGGGGCTTCGACGAGGAGTTCACCGAGGCCGTCTTCCCGATCTTCGAGTTCCTCTACTCGACCTGGTGGCGGGTCCAGGTCGAAGGGGCGGCCAATGTCCCGGGTCACGGACGGGCGCTGCTGGTGGCAAACCACTCCGGGGCGATCTTTCCCTTCGACGGGGCGATGATCGCGACCGCGATCCAGAAGGAGCACCCGCTTCCCCGCTGGATTCGGGCGATGGTTCTCAACTGGGCTTTCGATCTCCCCTTCATCAGTTACATCCTGAGGCGCCTCGGCGGCGTCTCCGCCAACCCGGCCAACCTCGGCCGCCTGCTGGAGGAAGATCAGCCGGTGATGGTCTTCCCCGAAGGCCAGAAGGGTTTCGGGAAGTCTTTCGCCGACCGGTACCGGCTGCAGCGCTTCGGCCGCGGGGGCTTTGTGGAAGTTGCCCTGGAGACCGGAACCCCGATCGTGCCGGTGGCGGTGGTCGGGGCCGAGGAGATCTATCCCAAACTGGGGGAGTCGAAGCCGCTGGCCCGGGCAATTGGCTCGCCCTACGTGCCGATCACACCGACCTTTCCCTGGCTCGGTCCGCTCGGCCTCCTGCCGCTGCCGTCACGCTGGCGCATCGAGTTCCTCGAACCGATCGATCTCTCCGGCTACGGCGCGGGCTCAAGCGAAGACCGCTCGCTGGTCTTCGACCTGTCCGAACAGGTGCGGGAGCAGATTCAGGAAGCGCTCTACCGGGGACTGGTCGCTCGCGGACCGGCTTTTCTCTAACCCGGGACCAATCTCCGATCATTCCGGTGGGGAATAAGTTAGGGTACCCGAAGTATCTTGTTCCGGCAGCCCCAGATGGCCGCGCCAGTCCCACCAAAGAAGAGGTATCCCGTTGATCAGGAAGTTCCCGAGGCCAATCCTTTTGCTGATCGCCGTTCCGGCGATCGCAGCAGCTTTCATCGCCGGCTGCGGCAGCGACGACTCGAGCTCCGACTCCGACCAGCCCGACGCCGGCCTCACTGCCGTCAAGTCGTACCTGACCGAGCACACAGCCGACCTGGTCGCCCAGACCGACACGCTGAAGACCGCCGGGAACGCCTACTACGACCTCGCCAAGGCAAACGATTTCGACTACGAGAAGATGCTCAAGAATGACGGCGAGGCCGTCAACGCGGCATTGACTGATGCCAAGAACGCCTTCATCAAGGCCAACCCGGCCTACGAGGAGATGGAAGGTATCGTCGCCGGCATTCCGAGGACTGCCCAGTACGACACCGACATCGACGCAGGTTCCGACGCGTCCGATCCGGAAAGCGCCGTCTCCTTCAACCTGACCCTCCCCAACGGGGAAGTCATGAAGCAGCCCGGCAACCTCTTCTTCCTGATCGAAACCGCGCTCTACGGCACCAACGAAGACCTGACCGCGGAAGGCGTGAAACCCGACGTGGACGGCGACGGCAAGGTGAGCTTCGGCGAGGGCCTGCCCGAGGCCAATGCCTTCAAGGCATCGGTCGACGAGATCAACAAGCAGGCCAAGGACCTGGACAAGGATGCCCAGGAGATCGTGATCACCCCGTCTGACGCCTTCACCTCGATCACCGTCATGACCCCGACCATGAGCGAGTACTTCGAACAGTGGAAGCTTTCCTCGTTCGTGGCCGGTGAAGGCAGCCAGCAGGAAGAAGGTTTCGTTGCGACCTCCCGCCTCAGCGACATCGCGGACATTCTGACCGGCATCGACTTCACCTACGCCGAGATCGAACCGCAGATCGCCGAGAAGAACGCCAACCAGGCCGAACAGACCGCGGCCGAGCTCGGGAACCTGCTGTCGACCGCCGAGGACCTTCGGGACCGTGAGGCTGCCGGCGAGAAATTCACCGCCAAACAGGCCGACCAGCTGGGCGCCGAGATGCAGGCCCAGGCCGAGCGGATCGCCGGACAGGTGACCCAGGCGGCAAAGGACCTCGACATCGAGATCCAGGAGGGCTGATCACAAGTTGACGCCGGCTTCGACCATTTCAGGTTCTGCCAGAAGCCGCGTCATTGCGGCCGTCGCGACAATCGTCGCGGCGGTCGCGTTTTTCTCTGCAGCATCCCCGGCACAGGCAGCCGACCCGGCCTGGCAGTCGGCCGACCAGATCACCACCAGCCTTTTCAACGCCCAGACCGACCTGATCCTCAATGACCCCTCCGGGGGTTCGGTCGAGGAAGCGAAGAAGGCACTTTCCGGCCCGCTCCGGCGGGGATTCGAGGCCAGTTCTCCCGCAGCGCTGAAAGTGGTCGAAGAGCAACTCGACCGGGCCAACCGGGCCGTTGCTTCCGGCGATTCGGTCGCCCTTGCCGCGGCCCGCGGCACGATCACCGCGGCACTGCGCCGCGGTGCCTTCGATCGGGTGATCGACCTGACCGCAGCCGACCGGCCCGAGGCGGCGCGCGAATGGCTGCAGATCCGCGACTTCCGCCAGAGCACCCGCTATACGCGGGTCGGGACCGAGGCGACCGATGCCCTGATCGCGCTGGAAGACGGTGACCTCGGCCCGGATGATGCCGTCCTCCAGGTTCGAAAGGACCTGCTCGACACCTATCAGTCCCGGCTCGGGACAAACCTCGAAGAAGCCGACAAGGCTGCAGAACGGAGATTCCCGGAGCGTCTTGCCGAGAGCGCCGCGATCACCGCCGGGTACTGGCAGATCCTGACCGGGGAATACGAGGACCAGCGCGGCCCCGAAGCTGCGACCCGCGCCAACCTGATCTTCGAGAACCTGGCCGGCGATGCCGCGGCGGGTGACACGGCCGCTGTCCGGCGAGCCGTCCGGCAGGCGACAAGGGAACTCGAAGGCTTCGTCGCCGCCCCGCTAACGGAAGAGGAAAAGGCCCGAAGGGCGAGCCAGTTCTCCCGGTTCATCGATCTGGTCCCGGTCGAGTACGGTCGCGGGGTTGCCGACGGCAAGGTGACCAAGGCCTTCGAGATCCAGGAGGCGGTGGCCTTCGCCGAGGGAGCTTCGCAGGCGCTCAAGGACCTTTCCTCGGACCTGCTCGAACAGGATCCGGCCGGAACCCGGAGCCTGATCCGCGACCTGGGTCTGCTCCAGGCTGACCTTCAGACAGCGGCAGAGGGCGGCGCAGTCAAGGAAGCCGGCGAGATCGAGCAGATGGCCGGGGACATCGCCGAACGGGCCGAAGGCATGTTCCCGGACGAATGGAAAGCGTCAAGCGACGATGCCGACTATGACCTGGTCAACATCAGCCTCGACCAGATGCTGAACGCGATAAACGCCGGTGAATACGAGATCGCCGAGCAGAATCGCCTTTCCGCCTACGCCTTTTTCGAGTTCGGGCCGGAGATCAAGCTTCAGGGTTTCGACCCCGGTCTTTCCCTGGAGATCGAGGGCATGTTCTGGTACGGCGCCCGCGACCTGCCCGGCCTCGCGACGCTGATCGCCGATCAGGCTTCCGGCCGCGAGACGATGCCGACCCTGGTCGAGCTTCGCTCGGCGATCGACGAGGCCCATGAGATCACCGGTTCAGACGCCAGCCCCGGAACCGCGATCACAAATGCCGCCCTGATCGTCTTCCGCGAAGGGCTGGAAGCGATCCTGATCATCGCCGCGATCACCGCTTCGATGATCGGTGCCCGCCAGGTGCTCCGCAAGCCCGTCTACCGGGGCGCCCTGCTGGCGATTCCGGCTTCGGTCATCTCTTACCTGCTGATGGTCCTCCTGCTCGGTTCCTTCGCCAAGTACGGCGAGAAAGTCGAGGCCGTGGTCGGCGTGATGGCGATCGGGGTCCTGCTCGTGGTGCTGAACTGGTTTTTCCACAAGGTCTACTGGACCGAATGGATCGCTTCCCACCGGAAGCGGACCAAAGAAGTGACCACGGCTATCGCAGCCGGTTCGGCGACCGGGGCGGCGACGGTCTTTGGCCTCTACGCGGTCGGCTTCGAGGCGGTCTTCCGTGAGGGCATGGAGACGGTCCTCTTTCTGCAGGCCCTTCAGCTTGCGGCCGGCACCGGTGCGGTCGCAATCGGCGTGGCGATCGGACTCGCCGCGATGGGAGTGGTCGGATTCCTGACCTTCAAGCTGGAAAGCAGACTGCCTTACAAGAAGATGCTGATCGTGACCGGGGTGCTCATCGCCTTGGTCCTTTTCACCATGGTCGGCCAGACGGTTCGCACCCTTCAAGGGGTCGGCTGGTTCCCGATCCACCCGATCGACATCGACATCCCGCTCTGGATGGGAACCTGGCTGGGTATCTATCCCTCGGTCGAGACCCTTGTCGCCCAGATCCTCTCGGTGGTCTTCGTGATCGGCAGTTACTGGGCCGCTGGCTGGTACTCGAAGCGCAAGATGCGTATCCAGCGGGAGCAATACGAAGCCGAACAGGCTGCCCTGAAGGCCGAAAATCCGTCTGGTGAGAATGGACGGAACGGCGCTGAACCGCATGATGATGCGGTTTCCGTGAGTCAAGAACGGACCAGGGAAACGGTCTGAAGCCCCTTTGACAATCGAACAAGGGGCCGGGGGTCATTTTCTCCGAGTGGCCAAAATCCCGCCCCTCTCCTGTTTCTAGATTTGCCCGGTCAGCTAATTGCTAATTCGCAACCGGTGGGTCTGGGCCCGGCGGATACAGGAGGAATTACTCGATATGAGTGTCAAGAAAATCGGTATAGCGTCGCTTCTGGCGATGTTTGCCGCCCTGGTAGTGCCAGGGTTGGCGGGGGCCGCTCCGGTCGAGGAAGAAGTGTTCCTCGCCAAAGCCCTCGAACTGGACATGGTCTGGGTCGCCCTGGCAACCGTGCTCGTCTTCTTCATGCAGGCGGGATTCATGTTCCTGGAGATCGGCTTCTCCCGGATGAAGAACGCGGGAACCGGCGTGGCGAAGATTCTCGTCAACCTCGGGATCGTGACGATCGCCTGGTGGGCCATCGGCTACGGAATCGGCGGCTTCGGTGACGGCAGCCTTGCCAAGTACATCGGAACCGACGGCTTCTTCTTCCACTTCGATCAGGACATCCTGGGTACCGCGGCCACCGCGGACACCGCGATGCTCATGCTCTTCGGGCTGGCCTTCTGCGCCGTCTCGCTGGCGATCGTCTGGGGAACGACACTGGAGCGGATCAAGTTCAGCGCCTACGTGGTCTTCGCGTTCATCTTCGGCGCCCTGATCTACCCGATCGTCGCTCACTCCGTCTGGGGTGGCGGCCTGCTCTCCGACGTCGGCGGCAAGCCGGTGATGGACTTCGCCGGATCCTCGGTCGTCCACCTCACCGGCGCAACCGCGGGCCTCGCCTGCCTGCTTCTTCTCGGAGCACGCAAGGGCAAGTACGCGGCAGATGGTTCGCCGCGGGCAATTCCCGGCCACTCGATGCCGCTGGTCGGCCTCGGAATCATGATCCTCTGGATCGGCTGGTTCGGATTCAACGGTGGCTCGACTTTCGTCACCGAGGGTTCCTTCTTCGGTGAGGTCATGCTGAACACCCAGCTCGCTGCGGCGGCAGGCGTGCTCGGCGCGAGCCTCCTCGTCTACATCAAGACCAAGGCGCTGGACGTCGGCATGGCCGGCAACGGCGCGATCGCCGGCCTGGTCGGCATCACCGCAGGTTGCGGTTTCGTCGAGTACTGGGCCGCCCCGATCATCGGGTTCCTTGCCGGACTCCTGGTCGTGGGTTGCGTCCTTCTCTTCGAGAAGTACCTCGACGATCCGATCGGAGCTCTCTCCGCTCACGGCGCCGCCGGTATCTGGGGCACCCTGGCGGTTGGCATCTTCGGTTCACCCCGACTGGTGCTCGACGGCGCCGGAGCCGGCCTCTGGTACGGCATCTTCGGTGACGCCAGCTTCAGCTCGGCACTCGGTCAGTTCGGGGTTCAGACCCTGGCTGTGGTCGGCACATTCGTGTTCGTGCTGGCGGCCTCCTACGCCGTATTCGCGATCCTCAAGGCGACGATCGGAATCCGCGTATCGGAAGCCGAGGAAGATGCCGGACTCGACATCTCGAGCCATGGCATGTACGGCTACCCCGAGGCATTCATCCCGCAGCCCGAGCTGCCGGTCGGTGAGTACACGCCTTCGATGGCCGGTACGCCGATCGCCACCGCGTCCGACGCAACGCCCAACCAGGCATAGACAGGAGTAGATGCTCAGATGAAAAAGATCGAAGCATTCATTCGCCACGAAGCGTTCGAGCCGATTCGGACCGAACTGCTCGAGAAGGGCATCCCTTCGATGTCGATCCTGGAGGCCAAGGGCTCCGGACGGCAGAAGGGGATCGTCGAGACCTACCGGGGATCGACGGTCACGGTCAACGTCCGACCGAAGCTCAAGATCGAGATCGTTGTGGCCGATTCAGAAAAAGACCTCGTCGTCGAAACGATCCTGCGGCACGCTCGATCCGGTGAGATCGGAGACGGCAAGATCTTCGTTATCCCGGTCGACGAGTCGATCAGGATCCGGACAGGCGAGCGAGGAGACGAAGTAACCCAGGTCCATCTCGACGACTAGCGATGGGCTGACACGGAACGGGCGGCGGGGCCAAGGCTCCGCCGCCCTTGTCCGTTGCCGGGAACCTTGAACGCGACAATCAACAGTTTCCCGGCCGCAGTGCTCGCCAGATACTCTGATTCCGTGGCCGACCGGCGCAGAATCGGAGTCCTGGTGACAGGAGGCACCATCGGCTCCCGATCGGAATCGATCGGCGGGCTGGAAAGACTCGTCACGCTCAGCGGCACCGACGAGCAGCTCGACGTCTTCTCGGGTCCCAACGTCGAAAGCGTCCTCGAGGAGGTAGGGATCACGACCGTCCTGAGGCAGCCACTGAACATGCTCTCGGAGGACATGACCCCGGAACACTGGGTCGTGATCGGAAGGGAGATCGAGGACCTGATCGAGACCGAGGCTGTCGACGGCATCCTGATCCTGCACGGCACGGACACGATGTCGTTCACTTCGACAGCGCTCTCGTTCATGCTGGCCGGGATCCGGATCCCGGTGGTGCTGACCGGCTCCAACCGGCCCCCGAACGAGCCGGAATCGGACGCGGACAAGAACATCGCCGACGCGCTGATCGCGCTTCAGCACCTCACCCCGGGTGTCTATCTCTCCTTCGCCGGTCGGCCCAACGCAAAAAGCCGCATCCACGACGGGGTTTCCGTGCGCAAGGCCCGGGGCTCCGGACCGGCCTTCGTTTCGGCCGGGCGGGTTCACGCCGCGGAGGTTGACTGGGGCCATTTCGAGTGGGTCCTGAAGACGAGAGAGCCGGAGTCGATCCAGGAAGTGATCCCCGAGATCGCTTCCGCACCCTTCCGGATCGCGGCCGCCGACAAGGCTCTCCGGGTCGACCTTCACCCCGGGATCAACCTCGAGCTGATCTTCGAGATGATGGTCCGGGGCGGCTATCGGGGAGTCTGCCTGACCCTGTATCCGGCGCTGACCGCGCCGACCTCGCCGCCCGAGGCATCGGTGCCGGAGTTCGCAGCGCGCTGCGCCCGCGAGGGCATCGTGCTGGCCCTGACCATGAACGCCAGGCCGGTCGGGATGCGCAACCACTACGAATCGAAGTTCCAGCTCGAAGATGCCGGCGCCGTGCTGCTGCCGGTGATTCCCGAAGTCGCGCTGGTCAAGATGATGTGGGCGCTCGGACTCAGTGAGGACTACGCAGAGGTCCGCAGCCTCCTCGAAACCGAGGTGGCCAACGAATTCGGCGGCAGACCGGCGTAGGGCTTAACTGCAGTCGGCGAGCTTCGCTCCGCCTCCATTTTCAACCCGTCCGTTCACAGAAATAACGAATGGATGAACGGACTCCATGATGTGGCAATACGATGCGCGAAGTGTCTGAGGATGAGCGAATCAGTCTTAATGAGGCGTCCCGGAGGGCGGGGGTTTCCCCTGCGACTCTGACCCGCTGGGCCGAGGAGAAGATCGTCCCGGTTCGCAAGGGCAAGTGGACTCCGGCGGCGGCGGCCCAGGCCAGGATCGTGGCCCGGATGCGCGAGCGCGGCCACTCGCTCGAGGAGCTGAAGGAAGCCGGCAAGGAAGGCAAGCTTTCGTTCGGGATGGCGGAGGACATCTTCGCCGACACCAGCGAGCAGTTCACCCTCGAGGAAGCGTCGGAGCAGATCGGTCTGAGCGTTGAAGTGATCGAGCGGGTGATGACCGTGCTCGGCACTCCGACCGACCGGGAACCATCGCTTTCCGGCCGCGACATCGAGGCCTTCGCCCGAATGGGGGAAGTAGCCGAGGCGGGTCTGCCGGTGGAAGCGCTGCTCCAGCTCACCCGGGTCTATGCCCAGGCTGTTCGCCGGATCGCCGACGCCGAGGTCCGGCTCTTTCACCTTTTCGTCCACGAACCGATGATCCGGGACGGCCTCAGCGAGATCGAGATGGCGGAAGAGCTCGGAGACCTGGCCCGGCGAACTTCGCCGACCTCGGTGCCGCTCTTCGAGTACCTCCACGAGCGGTACGTCCGGTACTTCCTCGAGCAGGACGTGGTCGGCCACATGGAATCCGACTTCGGCGGGGACACCAACCTCGATCAGATCCGAACCACCCTCTGTTTCATCGACCTCACCGGCTTCACCCGGTTCACCGAGGAGGAAGGCGACGCCACCGCCTTCTCGGTGATCGAGCAGTTCACCGAGACCGTCGAGGCGACCCTGCCGCCGGAAGCCAGCATCGTCAAGACGATCGGCGACGAAGTGATGGTGGTCTCGCCCGACCCGGCGACCCTGACCGAGTGGGCGGTCGGGTTCCTTGCCCTGTTCACGGACCGACCGAAGCCGAGGGCCGGCATCCATCACGGGGCCGTGGTCTTCCGGGACGGTGACTATTTCGGCAGCCAGGTCAATCTGGCTCACCGGGTCGTCAACCGGGCACTCGGCGGCGAGGTCCTGATCACCGACGAAGTTGCGACCGCGCTGGGAAATCATCCCGACCTCGACACCGATCCGATCGGGGAGGTCGACCTGAAGGGTTTCCCGGTCCCGATCCCGCTGTTCCTGGTCCGTGCCCGCGCCTGACGGCCAGGAGTACTACTCCGGCCTGAGGGGCAAGATCGGGCACGAAATCTGCGGAGCGATCCGCGAATCCGGACTGGTCGCCGAAGGTGACACCGGGGTCGTCCTGATCTCCGGCGGGGCCGATTCGGTTGCCCTGCTGCGCGGGCTGACCGGGATTCTCGGGCCGGAGAGTCTGGTCGCCCTGCACGTCAACTACGGCCTGCGGGAAGCGGCCGGAGCAGACGAGGATCTGGTCCGCGAAATCTGCGCGGAACTCGGGGTCGAGCTGGTGGTTCACCAGGCCGGCAAACCGGCCGGGAACGTCCAGGCTTGGGCTCGTGCGATGAGGCTGGAGGAAGCCGAAAGGCTGAGGGCCGACCGGATGATGGACTGGATCGCCGTCGGCCACAATCGCAGCGACCAGGCCGAAACCATGCTCTACCGGCTGGCCGTCTCACCTGGCGTCCGTTCTTTGCTGGCCATGCCGCCGCGCTCCGGCAGGGTGATCAGGCCCCTGCTTGGACTGGATGGTAAGCAGATCCGTTTCCTGCTCGGCCAGGTGTCTTCGTATACGAGGGACAGTTCAAACGAAGACCCGGGGTTTGCCCGCAATCGGGTTCGCCACCGGATCCTGCCGGAGATGAGGGGGCTCAATTCCAAGGCTGACCTCAACCTGGTCCGGACCCGGGCCGAACTCGAAGAGGACGAGGAAGCATTCGCCGCTCTGGTCATGGCGGCCCTGCCGGAATCCCCCTGGCAGCCGGAAGAAGGCATCGGCGGCGAGATTCTCGAACACAAACCCGCGGCTGTCCGCCGGCGCATCCTGCGCTGGCTCGCCGAGCGGATTCTCGACCGGCCGGTGGCGGTGACCCGTGAGTTGACCGAAGAGGTACTCCGGCTGCTGGGCGAACCGGAGGGCGGGGCCCTTGACCTGGGCGGCGGGGACCAGTTCGTGATTCGCCGGGGCAGGGTGGAGGTCGTTTCGGGCGGCGGCTCCGGTGGCGGTGACATCCCCGGAGCGGTTGCGGTTCCGCTCGAGTCGGGCAGCGTCTGGTTTGGCGAGTGGGAGATCCGGGTCGGACGCACCGACGAACCGGCAGCGAGATCCGGGTTTGGAAATCCGTGGAACGCCTTCCTTGACGACCAGGCCCTGCTGGAGTGGCTGATCGAATCCTCGCCGGGCCCCGATGACCTGTTGCTCACCCTGCGCTCCTGGCGGGCCGGAGACCGGATCGAACCGCTCGGCATGTCGGGCAGCAAGAAACTCCAGGATGTCTTCACCGACGCGCTGGTTCCGGCTCCGAGACGCCGGACCTGGCCGGTCCTGGCGGTCGGAGAAACGGTGATCTGGGTGCCGGGGCTGGTTCGCTCGAAGCACCTGCTGATCGGAGGTCCCGAGAAGCCGGTACTGAGGCTCCAAGCCACGCCGCCGTTTCCCATCTAGACTCAGAGCAATGGCTGCAACGCCTCCGAACCAGCATGCCCCGGTCGGCGAGATCCTGATTTCCGCCGAGGACCTCCAGGCGAAAGTCTCCGAACTCGGCCACCAGATCAGCCGGGACTATCAGGGCAGGGACCTGGTCATGGTCGGCGTGCTGCGTGGCGCGGTCGTCTTCATCGCCGACCTGCTGCGGAACCTCTCGGTTTCCTGCGAGATCGACTTCATGGCTGTATCCAGCTACGGGTCATCGCGCGATTCCTCAGGCGTGGTGCGGATTCTCAAGGACCTTGACGACTCGATCGAGGGCCGGGACGTGCTGATAGTCGAAGACATCGTCGATTCCGGACTGACCCTGAACTACCTGATGAGGAACCTTCAGGCCCGCGATCCGGCTTCATTGGAGGTGTGTGCGCTCCTGACCAAGCCGGAACGCCGCCGGGTGGAGGTGCCGATCCGTTACACGGGATTCGAGATACCGAACGAGTTCGTGGTCGGCTACGGGCTGGACTTCGCGCAGCGGTACCGCAATCTCGATCACGTGGCCCTGCTACCCGAGGACTCGGTTCCCGGGCGCTGAGAATTCCTGATCCGGCACCGCTCTGCCTTGCCGTCTGAAGGGTTCTCCCTGCTAGTCTGACCTTTCGGCCGGGTTGCGGTAAATAGCCGCTGAGGTCGTGGAAAGAGACCAGAATTTGAAACGGTTTTTCAAGAGCGCAGCTTTTCCCATCCTGCTGGTGGTCATCCTGGCCTTCGTTGCCCAGCGGGTGATCAGCCCTGACAGCGGCGAGAAGCCGCCGACCTACAACGAGTTCCTGACCATGGTCGACAAGGGCGAGATCGACTCGGTCACGGTCAACACCAAGAACAACTCGCTTGACGTCACCGAAAAGGCGACCGACGGATCCGACTCCGAAGGCGAGAAGTTCGAGACCGGCTACCCGCCGAACACCGAGCAGAGCCTGATCAACCAGCTTCGCGAGGGCGAGGTCAAGACCACGGTCAAGGGCACCGGCGGCAGCAGCCTGCTCTCGATGCTCACCTACATCCTTCCCTTCCTGCTCTTCTTCGGCTTCTGGATCTTCCTGATGAACCAGATGCAGGGCGGCGGTTCGCGGGTCATGAGTTTCGGCAAGTCGAAGGCCAAGAAGATGGCCGTCGATGCGCCCAAGATCACCTTCAAGGACGTCGCCGGGGCAGACGAGGCGGTTCAGGAACTCCACGAGATCAAGGAGTTCCTGCAGACGCCGAAGAAATTCCAGTCACTCGGGGCGCGAATACCCAAGGGAGTCCTGCTCTACGGACCGCCCGGTACCGGCAAGACCCTGCTCGCCCGGGCCGTGGCCGGCGAGGCCGGGGTGCCCTTCTTCTCGATCTCCGGCTCGGACTTCGTCGAGATGTTCGTCGGCGTCGGCGCCAGCCGGGTCCGCGACCTCTTCGAACAGGCCAAGCAGAACTCGCCCTGCATCATCTT
>JAGQUQ010000030.1 GCA_020438425.1 Solirubrobacterales bacterium | reverse complement strand
GCCCGGCACTTCGATCCGGCCGCCGACCATCTTCAGAACCACTCGGCTGGCCCGTTCCGGCTGCGCGAAATCAAACGAAAGGACCCTCCGGTCCTGGGGATCGAGACTGGCCGCGTTCTGCTTCACCCGGTCGATCTGCTTGACGCGGGACTGGGCCTGCCGGGCTTTGGTTGCCTTGTAGCGGAAGCGTTCGACAAAGCGTTCCATGCGGGCGATCTCGGCCTGCTGCTTCTCGATTTGCTTGCCCAGGGCGACCTGGCGGGCGGCCTGTTCCTTGCGCCAGGCATGCCAGGGACCGGAGAAGAACCGAGCCTTGCCGGCTTCGAGTTCGAGCACCGAGGTGCCCACCGATTCGAGAAACCACCGGTCATGGGCTACAAGCACCACGCTGGCATCCAGCTCCTTCAGATACTCCTCGAGCCACTCGAGGGTGGGGATGTCCAGGTGATTGGTCGGCTCGTCGAGGAGCAGCAGGTCGGCCCGGGCACCAAGGGCCCGGGCCAGCGAGGCCCGGGTCAGCTCGCCGCCGGAGAACGAGGAAAGCGCCCTTTCGAACTCATCCTCCCCGAAGCCGAGGCCGCGCAGGACCACCAGTACCTCATCCCGCCAGCGATAGCCGCCGGCCAGCTCGAGCCGCTGCTGGGCGGCTGCGTATGCCCGCATCGTCTCCTCGCCGTGGTCGCCGCCCGACATCGACGCTTCCAGCCGCTCGAGCTCCTGCTCGGTGGCGATGACGTCGGCCCGGCCGGAGAAGACGTAGTCCTGAAGTGAAAGTCCCCGGTCCCTTGGCGGACGCTGATCATGCAGCGCGATCCGCGCACCCTTCTGGTAGCTGAGCGACCCCGAATCGTTCTCGGCCTCGCCGGCGAGGATCCGGAGCAGGGTCGACTTCCCGGCCCCGTTGCGGCCGGAAAGGGTCATGCGATCGCCCCGCGTCAGCTTGAAAGAGACGTCGGAAAAGAGCGGATCGCCGCCGAGGTGGATTCCTACCGATGTTGCCGTGACTACTGCCATTGACCGATCGCAGGCTATCTTTCCGCGAATGAGTAATGGCGGGTTCGATCCACATCCCCACTCCGGACCCCAGTTCGGCCACTCGTTCGAGTCGCAGATCTCGACCCAGGAATCCGTGCCGGGGGTTTCGCCGTACCCGCCGATCGCTGATTACGGCTTCCTTTCCGACGGCGAGGTCTCTGCTCTGGTCGCACCCAGCGGCAACATCGAGTGGCTCTGCCTGCCCCGCTTTGATTCGCCCAGCATCTTCGGTTCGATTCTCGACCGGAGCGCCGGAAACTTCCGACTGGGCCCGGCGGACATCAACGTCCCGAGCCACCGCCGGTATCTGCCCGGGACCAATGTCCTGGAAACCAGCTGGGGCACGGGCGACGGATGGATCATCGTCCGCGACGTTCTGCTGATCGGCCCCTGGCACCATGAGAAGGACCGCTCCGGAACCCACCGGCGTGCGCCCACCGACTACGACGCCGACCACGTGCTGTTGCGGATGGTCCGCTGCGTCCATGGCGAAGTCCAGCTCACCCTCGACTGCAAGCCGGTCTTCGACTACGGCCGTACCCCGGCCCGCTGGGAGTACTCGGGCGACGCCTACCATGAGGGCCTTGCCACGGCCCCGGGCATCGACCTCCAGCTACGGCTGAATACCGACATGAACCTCGGCTTCGAGGGCCCGCGAACCACCGCCAGGACGATGCTCAAGGAAGGCGACGTTCGCTTCGTGGCCCTTTCCTGGAGCGAGCACCCGGCGCCCCGGGATTACGACGAAGCCCATAACCGCCTGGTCTGGACCGCTCACCACTGGCAAAACTGGCTGGCCCGGGGAACCTTCCCCGACCACCCCTGGCGCGGCTACCTCGAACGCTCGGCGCTGACCCTGAAGGGTCTGACCTACGCCCCGACCGGTGCCCTGGTTGCCGCGGCGACCACCTCGCTCCCGGAGACGCCGGGTGGCGAGCGCAACTGGGACTACCGCTTCTCCTGGATCCGGGATTCGACCTTCACTCTTTGGGGCCTCTACACACTCGGGTTCGACTGGGAGGCCAACGACTTCTTCTACTTCATCGCCGACGTCGCGGCCGGTGAGGACGATCTGCAGATCATGTACGGGGTCGCCGGTGAGAAGGAGCTCAGCGAGCAGGTCCTCGAACATCTTCACGGCTACGAAGGCGCCAGCCCGGTCCGAATCGGAAACGGCGCCTACGATCAGCGCCAGCACGATGTCTGGGGCGCGGTGCTCGACTCCTTCTATCTCCACACCAAGTCCCGGGACGGAATGCCGGAGGAGATCTGGCCAATCCTCAAGCGCCAGGTGAATGCCGCCCTCGACCACTGGCGCGAGACGGACCACGGGATCTGGGAGGTCCGGGGCCGGCCGCAGCACTTCACCTCGTCGAAGGTGATGTGCTGGGTCGCGGTCGATCGGGGGGCCCGGCTGGCCCGGCTGCGCGAGGAGCACGATCTCGCCGAGCAGTGGCAGATCGCGGCCGACGAGATCCACGCCGATATCTGCGAGAACGCGATCGACGAGCGCGGAGTGTTCACCCAGCATTACGAGACCGATGCTCTCGACGCATCCTGTCTGCTCCTTCCCCTGCTCCACTTCCTGCCGCCGACCGATCCCCGGATCCGCAACACGGTCCTGGCGATCGCCGACGAGCTGACCGAGGACGGCCTCGTGCTGCGGTACCGGGTCGAACTGACCGACGACGGCCTGAGCGGCGAGGAAGGCAGTTTCACGATCTGCTCTTTCTGGCTGGTCAGTGCGCTGGTCGAGATCGGTGAGTTGGAGCGGGCCCGCGAGCTCTGCGAACGCCTGCTCGGCTACGCCAGTTCGCTGCAGCTCTACGCGGAAGAGATTGATCCCCGATCGGGCCGCCACCTCGGGAACTTCCCCCAGGCGTTCACCCACCTGGCCCTGATCAACGCGGTCATGCATGTGATCCGGGCCGAACAGGAAACCACGGCGCAGAAGGACAAGACGACCACACCGCGCGCCAAGCCCTGAACAGGCATCCGGAAATTTTCCTTCGGTCACAAGCGGGACGCAACTGGTGACATCGGCGGGTGTTACTTTCGACACCATGAAACTTCGCCTCGTCACACTCATCGCCCTGGTCGCAACCGGCTTTGCCATCACTGCCTCACCCGCATCGGCCCAGCGTCCGATTCCGGGGATCAAGCAGACCGTCGCCTTCAAGCAGCTGAAGAACTACACGGAGTTCCTCTTCAGCAAGCGCAACACCGCCGCGTCTTCCGCCCGCAAGACGACCTACAAGACGAACCTCACCATGCGTCGCAAGAACGCGAACCTCAAGGTGAACTCTCTCTTCAGCCAGAAGATTAACCGGATCAAGAAGCAGGACGACAATCAGCAGCGTCGTCAGGTCAGGCAGATCCGGATCAACCAGAAGCGTCAGGTTTCCGCCATCAAGCAGGATCTGGCCGAGCGTCTCGCCGACCTCCAGGCCGACCAGAATGCGGCCGTCCAGCGGGTCTTCGACAAGTACGCCTCCCAGATCAACTTCAAGGCGAACCGCCGTGACGCCCTGAAGCGGCAGCTCAAGCGGGCCACGAACCCGACCAGGCGGGCGCAGCTGATCCGTCAGATCAACAAACTGCAGACCCAGATCAACGGCCTGGTCAGCGACCGGACCACCGAGGTCAACAACGTCAACAGCCGGTACGCGGCCCGCGCCACCAGCGTGACCAACCTCTACAACTCGCGGATCGCCAACGCCCGGGCCAGCGCCCAGGAGCAGATCCAGCAGGCCAAGAACGCCTGGCGTCAGACCTTCCGCACCCAGGTCAACGCGGCCAAGACCCGTCGAGACGCCCAGAAGGACCTGGTTGGCACGGTCGCCTCCCGCGGCTTCGGTTACATCCAGCAGATGCCGCCGGTCAACGAGTAGTTCCGCCAGCAATTCCGATCAAAGGCCCGGCCGAAGTGCCGGGCCTTTTTTTGTTTCCCGACGGACTTCATCAAGTATCAATATCCTGCTGCCTGTCGGGGTTCTCTCGCCGACCACCTAGCCCACTGATTGCCATAGGTCTCGACGCCTGGATAACTGCCGCCACGGTCGTGGCCATGTTCGCCGCTCTCGCATCGGAGCGGGTGCCTCCGGCTGCCGCGGTGATGGCCGCGACCACCTTCCTGCTGGTCGCCGGTGTGATCGACGAAGCTGCCGCCCTTTCAGGATTCGCAAATGCCGCACCCTGGACTGTCGCGGCGCTCTACGTACTTGCCTTTGCCGGCGACAAGACCGGCATGATGGGCCCGATCGTCAACCGGCTCCTTGGCAAGGGCGACCGGATAACCACCGGGTCATCGGCCCGGATGCTGCTCCCGACCGCGGGCATCTCTGCCTTCATCAACAACACACCGCTGGTCGCGATCCTGATTGGCCAGGTGACCTCCTGGTGCAACCGCAGGGGCGTCTCTCCCTCCAAACTTCTGCTTCCGATCTCGTACGCAGCGATCCTCGGCGGCATCCTGACCGTGATCGGAACCTCGACCAACCTGACCGCATCCGGTCTGCTGGAAGAAAGCGGCCAGGATCCGATCGGACTCTTCGAAATCACCAAGGTCAGCCTCATCCCGGCGATCGCCGGCCTCGTCGTCCTGCTCTTCGTGGTTATCCGGATGCTCCCGGACCGAAAGGGCGCAATCGAGGAATTCACCGACGACCTGGACGCGTTCGCGGCACAGATGACAGTCGTGACCGGAGGTCCGCTTGACGGCACCACGGTTGCCGACGCCGGCCTCCGGAATCTGAAGGGGATCTACCTGGTCGAAATCGAGCGAAACGGACAACTCTTCCCTGCCGTTTCACCCAGCCGCGTTCTGCGGGGCGACGATCGCCTCACGTTCGTCGGCGACTCGAGCCAGGTCCTCGAGTTCCAGCGGGTGACCAAGGGCCTCGAGTCGGCAGAGTCGAAACACATGCTCGAGGTCGACAGCCCGGAACACACCTTTTACGAGGCGGTGGTCGGACTCGATTCCCGTCTGGTCGGGAAGAGCCTTGCCGAAGCGGAGTTCCGCACCCGCTACCAGGC
Organism: Solirubrobacterales bacterium; assembly: GCA_020438425.1. Lineage (GTDB taxonomy): Bacteria > Actinomycetota > Thermoleophilia > Solirubrobacterales > 70-9 > 67-14. The sequence goes on along the minus strand of JAGQUQ010000030.1, from coordinate 20,539 downwards.
CGCGGTCGTGGCGATCCGCCGGGCCGGCAAGCGAATCGACCGGCAACTGGGCAAGGTGTCACTCGAGGCGGGCGACACGCTGCTCCTGCTCGCCGGCTCCGACTTCCGGGCCCGTTCCCGGCGGGCGAAGGACTTCCTGGTCGTCCTCCGGATCGGGGGTCCGCCTCCGTCGGCAACGAAGCGGGCACCATTCGTCGGACTCCTCGCTGCCGCCGTCATCGGCCTCGCGGCCTTCGAGGTTCTCTCGATCTTCGAACTTTCGCTGATCGCGGTCGGAATACTGATCGCGACGAAGACGGTGAGCGTCTCCGAGACCGGTGAAGCGATCGACTTCGGCGTGATACTGCTGATCGCGGCGTCTTTCGGAGTGGGTGCCGCGATCGAGGTTTCCGGCCTGGCCGAGACGATCTCGACCGGACTCGTCGATCTCTTCGGAGGCTGGGGCGATCTGGGGATCATTTTCGCGCTGGCCCTGGCGATGACCATCCTCACCGAACTGGCTTCCAACAATGCCGCGGTGGTCGTACTGTTCCCAATCACACTCGCGATAGCCGCCGAGACCGGACTCGACGCGAGAATCCTGGTCCTGATGATTGCCGTGATGGCGTCCTCGTCGTTCCTGACCGCAGTCGGGTACCAGACCAACATGATGGTCTACGGACCCGGTGGCTACCGCTTCGGGGACCTGATCAAGGCCGGTCTTCCACTGACGATCACGCTGCTCGTTACCGTCCCCCTGGTCACCTGGCAGCTGGCCTGATCCCGAGCAGCAAAAAGGCCCGCTAACCAGGCGGGCCTTCTCTCTTTCTTTCGCTGATGGAGACGGCGGGAATTGAACCCGCGTCCGCAGTCGCGTGTCGAAAGGCGTCTACAGGCTTAGCTGGCGCTTTGTTCTCGCCATCCGGGGTCCGCGCCAGCGGGCACTGCGGATGGCAAAGCCTCTGAGATGTCCCCCTCCGGTCGAGGCGAGCCTTCGGGGTGAGCCCGTTTCTGAAGCCGGATTTCCACCCCACGGGCCGAGGGCGGGCCGACTCTCGTTACCTAGGTATCAGCTAGGCGGCGAGGGCGTACGAGTGTTCGTCGCCGTATATGGTTTTTTGCCGATTTTTTACGAGGCCATCGACATCCTCGACCTGCAACCCTCCGCACGGACCGACCACGTCGAAGCCTGTCGTCCCCTTGGATGGTGCCCCTCCATTGTACGGTAGTCAGGGTGAGCATCCACGAATTTGACGTTGTCGTGCTGGGTGCGGGGCCCGCCGGGGAGGTTTTCGCCGGCTCCTCCGCCGACGCCGGCCTGAGGACCGCGCTGGTCGAGCAGCACCTGGTCGCCGGCGAGTGTTCCTACTACGCATGCATGCCCTCGAAGGCACTTCTGCGGCCCGGCGAGGTGCTGGACGAGAGCTCCCGCATGGAGGGAGTCCGGCAGATCGTCCGGGGTTCTCTCGACAGCGAGGCGGTTCTGGCGCGTCGCGACGAGGTGATTCACCACCTCGACGACTCCTCGCAACTCCCCTGGATCAAGGAGAAAGGCATCGAGCTGTTTCGTGGATGCGGAGTGATCGCCGGGGAACGGGAGGTCAGGGTTGACGGTGAAGTCCTGGTCGCCAACCGGGCGGTGGCGATCGCGACCGGATCCTCGGCTTCGCTGCCGCCGATCCCCGGGCTGGCCGAAGCCCCGATCTGGAACAACCGCCAGGGCACCACCGCCGAGGAAGTGCCGGAGTCGCTGATCGTCATTGGCGGCGGACCGGTCGGTTGCGAATTGGCCCAGGCATGGTCCTCGCTTGGCACGAAAGTGACCCTGTTCGAGCCGGAAGACCGGGTGCTGATCCACGAGGAGCCATTCGCCGGAGATCTGGTCGAACAGGCGCTCTGGGACCGGCACGGCGTGACCATGGTCACCGGAACCGGGGTCGATTCGGTCGCCTCCTCCGAAGGAGGCATCACCGTCACCGCCGACGGCAAGCAGTACACCGCGGCCAGGCTGATGGTCGCAACCGGCAGGCGACCGAGAACCGACCGGATCGGCCTCGAATCGATCGGGATCGATGGCGGTGAGCCGCTCGAGACCGACGACACCTACCGGGTCAAGGGTCACGACTGGCTCTTTGCGGTTGGTGACGTGAACGGACGGTCCCAGCTCACGCATGCGGGCAAGTACCAGGCCTGGATTGGCGTGAGAACCCTGCTCGGGCACGAGGTCGAGAACCTTGCCGAGAGGATCGGTCCGGCCCGGGTCACCTTCACCAACCCCCAGGTCGCCGCGGTCGGGCCAACCCTCACCCAGGCACAGGATCAGGGGCTCGATGCGGTGGCCGTTGACGTCAACACCAACTCGACCGCCGGGGCCTCGTTCGTCGGCAAGGGTGTTGACGGCAAGTGCCGACTCGTCGTGGACCGGTCGGACGGCAGAATCCTGGGTGCCACCTTCACCGGCTTCGAAGTGAGCGAGTGGCTCCATGCCGCCACGATCGCCGTTTCCGGAGGCATGAAGATCGATGATCTGCGCCATGCGGTCGCCGCCTTCCCGACCCGCAGCGAAATCTGGCTGAGGCTCTCCGAAGCCTGGGAGGACCGGCAGTAGAGTGGCGGGCATGCGCGTACTTGCCTTCAGTGACCTTCACCGTGACCTCGACCAGGCGGCCCGGCTGGTCGAGATGTCGAAAGATGCCGATGTCGTGATCGGAGCGGGCGACTTCGCTTCCGTTCACAACGGTCTGGGAGAGACGATCGACGCCCTGAGCGCAATCGAGACACCGACGGTCCTGGTTGCCGGCAACAACGAGACGCTTGAAGCGCTCCGGGAAGCGATCGCCTCCTGGCCTGCGGCAACCGTGCTTCACGGCGAAGGCATCGAGATCGCCGGCCGGAGCTTCTTCGGCCTTGGTGGCGGAATTCCCGTGACTCCGTGGGACTGGAGCTATGACGTCGAGGAAAGCGAGGCCGAAGGCCTGCTGGCCGGCCTGCCCGAAGGAGCGGTTCTGGTGGTCCACTCTCCCCCGAAGGGTCATTGCGACGAGGCCGGCGACGGCCTCAGCCTCGGATCGGTCGCGATCCTCAAGGCGATCGAGGAGAAGCAGCCGGTCCTCGCCGTCTGCGGCCACATCCACGAGTCCTGGGGCAAGACCTCTCAGGTGGGTGAAACCGAGATAGCCAACCTCGGACCCAAGGGCACCTGGTTCGAGCTCTAAATGGTTATGCGGCCCTTGAGGCTGGCGATTAGGTCGGCGGGGAAGCCGGGAACCTTCTCGAGGTCTTCGACCGAGCTGTAGCCGCCAAAGCGTTCGCGGTAGGCGAGAATCCTCGTTGCCTGGGTAACCGAAAGTCCCGCTTCGCGCAACTCCTCGAAGGTGGCGCTGTTGAGGTTCACCGCATCGGAGGCGGCTTCAGCTGGTGCCGCGTCCGATCCGCCGAAGAGACCCTTGCGTTCGGGAACCGAAGGTTCCGGTTCGGGCGACTCGGCAACCTGCTCCGGAGCTGGCGGGGGCGGAGGCGGCGGTGGAAGATCTGCCGGTCCCGGCGCGGGCTTGGGAGCAAGCGGCTGCCTCGGGGCGGCCGGTGGCGACTTCAGATCGCTCTGCTCAAGCGCGGCAGCGGCGGCGCGCTCGGCCGCCTCGGCCCGGGCCTCGGCCTCGCGGGCGCGCTGCTCGGCGCGATCGATACCGCTGACCACATCGTTCAGCCGCTTCTCGCGTTCAGACTCTTCGACCTTGAGCTGGGCGAGGCGTTCGGCAAAGGCGGCGCGTCGCTCCGCGTCCTCGGCCCTCTGTTCGACCCTGCGAAGACGGTCCTCGGCATCACGCAGAGCCCGGTCGCGCTCTTCGCTGTTCTCGCTGAGCTTCCGTTCGACTGCGGCGAGACCGGGTGAGAGTTCCGCGTCCGGGCCGAGCGGTTCCGGTTCCGGAAGGCTCTCCACGGCAGGCTCGACGGGAGCGGTGATCGCAGGTTCCTGGGTTGCCTTGATCTCGGCCACCTTTGCCCTGAGCCGTTCCTCGGCGGCCGCGGCGGCGGCATCCGGAGCTTCCGCTTGCGGCGGGACCGGATCGAGATCGGCCAGCGCATGCTCCGGCGCCATGCCGGGTTCGGGAGCGATCACCGGGTCCAGTTCGGGCTCCTCGGCGACCGGTTCCTCGGACTGGCTGGCCCTGGCGGCGGCCAGGCCACCAACCGTTCCGGCAGCGGCACCGGCGGCGCCACCAGCCAGGAACTCCTGAGCGGCGTTGCCAACGGCGGCGTCAGCTCCGGGATTCTCGATCGAAGGCTCGTGCAGGATGCTGGTGTCGGCCTCAGGCGCGGGTGCCGGGGGCGCCGGTTCCTGGATCGCGTCCTGCGGGGCAACCGGTTCCTGATAGCCGGCAGGTTCACCGAAGCCGAGTTCTTCCGGCGTGTAAGGCTCGACCGGCGGCAGCGGCTGGTAGGTCTCGGCCGGTGCCTCGGCTCCCGGGGTAATGACACCGGCGGCAGGAGCGGTCTGGCTCGGTGACACCGGAGCCGGGACCGCCTGGACGGGGACAGCGGGGGCGGGCGCCGCTCCCGCCGGAGCTTCGACCGCGTCAAGCCTGGCCATCGCCCCGGCAGCAATCTCCTGATCCCTGGCGCCCTGCTTCTCGGCTTCCACCGGGTCTAGTCCTGCCGTGGTGCCGGCAGCGGTGACTGCCGCGGCTCCGGCAGCAGCGGCGGTAACCGGCGCCGGCGGTACCCCGCCCGTACGGGCAGTCCTGCGGCTCTCGATTCCGGCCTTGCGGCGCAGACGCTCTTCCTCGCGGGAGCGCTGGACCGCGGCCCGCTTGCGGCGGCGAAGCTCGGAGGCGCTCGGCACCTGGGCGGGCTTTTCGCGGGGATCGTCGACCGGAAGTCCGCCGGCGTTTCGCATCGACTTGTTCGACTTCGAAGCCTTGGGAGTGCCCGCCACCTTCGACTTGCGGGGGCGGCCTCGCATGATCAGGATGCCTGCCACGATCGCGGCAAGGACGATGATCCCGATGATGAACCAGGGGGCGTTGTCGGTGACGAAGTCGGAAGCCTTCTCGAAGACGCTCTTGTCCTCGTTGTCGGTGACTCCCTGCTGCTCGTTGAGGGCGTCAATGGCTTCCTGATCGAGCGTGATCGGGGCGGTGGTGGTCGGGTCGGTAGTGCCCGGATCAGTGGTCGTCGGGACCGTGGTGGTCGTGGTCGGCTCGTCCACCGCCATGGCGGTTGCCGGTCCGAACATCGCGGCCGAAAGAAGTACGACTAGAAGAAGAGCGATCCTTGACTTCATCATTGGATCAGGAACGATACCGACCCTTGAATTCCCTCTCTATATCCCGGCGCACGTCGCGATCGGCAATTTCACGCCGCCGGTCCTTTCCTTCCTTGCCCCGGGCGAGGCCAAGTTCGACTTTTGCCTTTGGGCCCTTGAAATAGACGCGTGTCGGGATTAGCGTGAGGCCCTTCTGCTGGGTGGTGCCGATCAGTCTTTCGATCTCCGCCCGATGCAAGAGAAGTTTCCGCGGGCGCTCCGGTTCGTGATTGTTGGTCGTGGCGGGGGCGTAGTGCGGAATGTGGAGATGACGAAGCCAGACCTCTCCGTCTTCCACGACCGCATAGGCGTCGCTCATCTGGGCGTTGCCCTCACGGAGCGCCTTGACCTCGGTTCCGAGCAGGGCGATGCCGGCCTCGAGCTTCTCGACGATCTCGAACTTCTGCCTCGCTCGCCGGTTGGTCGCGACATCCCCGGAAGCGGGCGCCCTCTTCTTCTTCGCTTTCTTTGACATCGGCCTTGAAATTATCCTTCAGAGGGAAAGAGATCGACGCGTCCCTGAGGCGAATCGACCTTTTCCACCTGAACCGCGAGCGCATCGCCCAGACTCACCTTTCGACCGGTCTTGCTGCCGACCAGGGAAGTCTCTTCTTCATTCAGTTCGAACCTCTCGCCGCGAATCCGGCGGGCCGGAACAAACCCTTCGTAAACATCGCCGAGCCGGCCGCCGAAGCGGACGAAGCAACCCGACCTGATCACGCCGGAGACCTCGCCCTCGAAGCGCTTGTCGTAGCCCTCCTCGAAAAGTTCCCGCTCGAGCAGGAAAGCCCCGCAGATGTCGTCGCAGTCCCGCTCGAGGATCATCGCTTCCCGTTCGCGCTCGGAAGCGTGAAGGGCCGCTTCAGCCACCTCCGCGGTGCCCGGCCCCTCCTCTCCTCCCCCGGTCGCCGAAAGCAGCGCCCGGTGGACCAGCAGGTCGGGGAACCGCCGGATCGGCGAAGTGAAGTGGCAGTAGGCCTCGCTGCCGAGCCCGGCGTGACCGAGATTCCTCTCCAGGTACCTGGCGGGCTTCAGCGAGCGCAGGATCAGGGAGCTGTAGGCGTCGGCGCCGTGCCCGCGCTGGCGGGCCTCCCTGGCGACCGACCGGGATGCCTCCACGGCCAGTTCGCCGGCAGTCGTCGGTCCCATTCCAGCCGGCAAGGGCGGGGCCGGAAGACCAAGCGAGGCAAGCTGACCCAGCATTCTCTCGACCCGGTCGGGATCGGGCATCTCGTGGACCCGGTACACGGACGGGACTTTCCGGCCGCTGGTCAGTTCCGCCACCTGTTCGTTGGTCAGGACCATCAGTTGCTCGATCAACCGGTGGGCCTCGGTCTGGCGCTCGGCCACCGCCCTGGTCACGTTTCCTTCGCCGTCGAACTCGAACGACGGTTCGGCCGAGTTCACCTCAAGCGCCGTGCCGGCCCGCCGGTCGGCCAGAACCGATGCCGCCTGCCTCGCCAGGTCAAGCTGGGTGGCAACCGGCTCCGGGGCCTTTTCCCGGCCGGCAAAGATCCGGTCGAGCTGGTCGTAGTCGAGCCTCGCGTCCGACCTGATCCGGCTCCGGTAAAAGGCCGCCGAACTCACTTCTCCGGAACCCGAAAGGACGATCTCGCTGGTCACCGCAAGCCGCTCGTCACCGGGCGAGAGGGAGCAGACCCCGCTGCTCAGAACATGCGGAAGCATCGGTTCGACCGAGGTCGGCACATAGGTGCTGTTGGCCCGGCGAAAGGCCTCTTCTTCGAGGGGCGAACCGGGCCGGACAAAAGCCGAGACGTCGGCGATGTGAATCCAGAGCCGGACGCCGTCCCCTTCCCGGCTGGCCGACACCGCGTCATCGAAGTCCCGAGCAGTGGCCGGGTCGACCGTGAAGGTCGGCAGCCCGGTCAAGTCCTGGCGAGGGAGATCGGCCGGACTTGCCGCGGCAACTTCGGCCGCTTCTTCGATGAAGCGGGAAAACCCCCGGCGACCGAGCCGTTCCAGTGCGAGGGCCTCGGAAACGTCACGCGCATTGTCGATCCTGCCGAGATCGCGGATCAGGCGAGCTCGCCCGGACCCGAACTCGACCCAGGCGATCTGACCTTCACGGGTTCGGGTCTTCCGGTCGAGCGCCAACCCCTGGCCGCGCTCGAACAACGGCCGGGCGGAAGTGAACCGGCCCTTGCGCTCAAGCAACGCGACCTTTCTGACACCCCTGGGAGCCCCGCCTCCTCGGGACGCCATCACTCTCCCTGTTCGCTGGTGGCGTCGGCTGCGACTTCGTCCGAGAGCGTTCCGAAGGCCCGGTTCAGCTGGACATCGCGGGTGGCGCCGTCCGGCAGTGGCGCGAAGACATCCGGTTTCAGACCCTTGCCGGCCAGGGAAACCCCGTCCGCGGTCAGGAACTCGCCGACACTCAGTTCGAGCGACCCTCCGTTACTCAGATCGATCACCTGCTGGAAGAGCCCCTTGCCGAAGGTCCGGGTGCCGACCACCGGAGTTCCCATGTCGGTCTGAAGTGCCGCGGCCAGAATTTCCGCTGCCGAAGCGGTGTTCCGGTTGACCAGCACCACGACCGGCGGGGTCTCGAGGTTGCCTCCGATCGCCTCGTAGGTGGTGTCGCCTTCGCTTCTGGAATTCGTTTCAACGACCACATCTCCCTCGTCCAGGAAAACGCTCGAGGTGTAGATCGCCTCCTCGAGCAGTCCGCCGCCGTTGTCACGCAGGTCGAGGACGATTCCTTCGGCACCCTTCTCGATCACCCGCTCGACCGCCCGTCTCAGGGCCAGCCCGGCCCCCTGACTGAAGGTGGTGAGCTGGACGTAGCCGAGCTTGCGGCCATCGACCTCGCGAATCCGGTTGGCGGTGATCGGGACCCGGATCTCTTCCCGGGTCAGTTTCACCTGCTCGATCTCGCCCTTGCCTCCCTTGCGAATGCCCAGGGTCACGTCGGTTCCTTCCGGGCCCTTGATCTTGGCCACGATCAGGTTGACGTCCTCGCCCTTGATTGACTCGCCCTCGACCTCGACGATCACGTCACCGGCCTTCAGGCCGGCGTCGGCGGCCGGTGACTTGCGGAACACGTAACCGACCTCGAGACCGTCCCGGTCATTGCGGCCGACGGTCATGCCCACGCCGCTGAAGCTTCCGGAAAGCGACTCGCTGAGCTGCTGGTTTTGCTCGGGTGTGAAGTAGTGGGTGAAGCGGTCTTCCCTGAACTGGCGCCGCAGCTGCCGAACCATGCCGTTAACCGACGAGTCCTGGACCTTTTCCGGGTCGGTGACCCGGTAGTACTTGTCCCGGATCAGGTCGGCCGCCTGGTCGGAAACCGACTGCTGCTGAATCTCCTCCGCGACGAAGATCTCGCGCAGCGGGTCAGGCAGGTTGTCGGGATGGCCACCGGCCCAGAGGCCAAGCGCCATCCCGGCGATGACCGCCCAAACTGCGAGGGTCGCGGTTTTCAACTTGCTTTCCGGCCCGCTCCGGCGAGCGGGCCGGGGCCGCTCAGACCTTGAGGAAACGACGCATGGTCAGACCGGATCCGATCGCCGAGACCAGGATCGCAGCCAGGAACAGACAGGCCACCAGGGCGATGAAGGACATTGAGCCCTGCGCCGCCATCAGCTCCCATTTGTCCGAGAGCGGGTCCACAACTGTGACCTTGCCGATCCACAGCACCAGTATCGCAATCGCGCCACCGAGGATGCCGACCACCACCCCTTCAATCATGAAGGGCCAGCGGATGAACCAGCGGGTCGCACCGACCAGGCGCATGACCTCGATCTCGCGGCGACGAGTGTAGATGGAGAGTCGGATCGTGTTGCCGATCAGGAGCAAGGAAGCACAGATCAGCAACACGGTGATCACCGTCAGGATCAGCTTCAGAGCTCCGGTCACCTGCTCGATGTCGCGGGCGTCCTGCTGGCGGTCGTCGACCTGATCGATGATCGGGGAGATCGGCTGCGGCTTGCCGTTGGCACCAACCGGCTGGATCGCGTTGCGAATTCCCTCGAGGTTGGCAGCGTCATCCGGCTTGACGATGAAGTTCGCGGGCAGCGGGTTCTTGCCACCAAGCTGGCTCAGGGCGTCCGGGTTTTCCTTGCCGAAGTCACTGGCCAGGAATTCCTTCTTGGCATCGGCCTTGGTCAGGAAGGTGACCGATTCGACATGAGGCAGGTTCTCGAGCTTCTGCTGAAGGGCCTGGGTCTCGGCGGGAGTCGCATCGTCGTAAATGAAGGTGCGAAGCTCCAGCTGTCCGCGGACGTCCTCGCCCTTGCTCTGGGCCGTCTGAAAGACGGGAATCAGAACGCCGAGCAGGAGCGCGGTCAGCACCGTGGTGACCACGGCGGCCGTGGTCGGAGCGACGTTCCGCCTGATCGCGCGGATCGCTTCGCCGGTGAAGAAGAAAAGCTTGCCCATCAGTGCGCTCCCTTGGAATTACCGTTTGTGTGGCCTTCGACGCCAACCCCCATCTCGGCCCGCATGCGGACTCCGAACTCGGTCGTTGACTCTTCGGTGTAGCCACCGGCGACCTCGTCACGGATGACGCGGCCCTCGTAAAGCTCGATCACACGGCGACGCATGCGGTCGACCATCTCGCGGTCGTGAGTCACGACCACGACCGTGGTGCCGGTCTTGTTGATCCGGTAGAGCAGCTGCATGATGCCGACCGAGGTGACCGGGTCGAGGTTTCCGCTCGGTTCGTCGGCCAGCAGCAGCGGCGGGTGGTTGACGAAGGCGCGGGCAACTGACACGCGCTGCTGTTCACCACCGGACAGCTCGTCCGGGTAGTTGTGAAGCTTGGTCGAGAGACCGACCAGGCGGAGGGTCTCGGGCACCTTCTGCCGGATCTCGGCCCGCGAAGCCCCGATCACCTGAAGTGCGTAGGCAACGTTGTCATAGACGGTGCGGCTCGGCAGCAGCTTGAAGTCCTGAAAGACGGTGCCGATGTTGCGGCGAAGCTGGGGGATCTTCTTTTCCGGAAGCTGGTTGATGTCTCGTCCGGCGATCGAGATCGATCCGTCGGTCGGCTCGAGCTCGCGGATCAGCATCTTGATCAGGGTCGACTTGCCGCAGCCGGTGGGGCCGACAAGGAAGACGAACTCACCCCGGTTGATCGCCAGGGAAACCCGGTCGACGGCGAGGTGGCCGCCGGAATAGACCTTGCTGACGTCCCGCATCTCGATGATCGGGGCGCCGCCCTTGCGGGGCCGCTCGGCCTGCTTGCGCTCGCGGGCCGCTTCGAGTTCCGCCTGCGCTGACTCTTTTTTCTTCTTTCCGAATGCCATCTGGTTCGCCCTATTCTCCCCGGGTCGGGGTAATCCTTCCCCTGAGGGGGATCGCCCACGCGGCCGGGGAATTCTCGCCGGGAATCTTGAATTCAAGTTAGCGGCACGTTAGCAATCACTCATACGAGGGCTTGCCTCCCGGGCTCACCCGGTACGATTCCTGCAATGTCCAGGGCAGCCCAAATGGCTCGACGGGCCGCCCTCCCGGGATTGGCCCTCCTCGCGATCACCTCGCTTCTGATGCTTTCTTCTGCGTCCGGGGATCAGGCACGCGGATCGGATGCCGGTGCCTCGGTCGTCAATGGCCGCAACACTTCGATCTCGGAGTGGCCCTGGCAGGTCGCCCTGACCGTCGGCAGGAGCGTCGCCCCCCGGGTTTCCACCGCCGGAAGGTTCTTTTGCGGCGGTTCGGTTCTGGCTCCGCGCCTGGTGATCACGGCCGGCCACTGCGTCGCCGATCTGACCCGACGCCAGGTCAGGTCGGTCGAGATCGTTTCCGGCCGGACCAGCCTCAACTCGAGTGCCGGTCAGGTTGCCAGGGTCGTCGACCTGCGGATGCCGGTGAACTCGTCCGGCAAGCGCCGCTACCGCACGATCTTCGGCGCCGCCGACTGGGATGTCGCCCTGCTCAAACTCGACCGGCCGCTTTTGGCCGAGCCGATCAGGCTCGCCGGACCGGACGAGAGCGCAGCCTGGACCGCGGGCCAGACCGGCTGGATCACCGGCTGGGGAAACACCAGCGGTTACTCAAACCGGGTACCGGCCCGGCTCCAGATGGCCCGCCAGGTGATCATGGGTAACGGTCTCTGCCGCCGTGACGACGGGGTCGCGTTCCAGCCTTCCCGCATGGTGTGCATGGGCGGACCGCGGGGCAATGCCTCGACCTGCATCGGTGACAGCGGCGGCCCCCTGGTCGTGGAGACCAGCGCCGGCTACCGGCTGGTCGGCCTGACCAGTTACGGCGACGGGGTCTGCAGCGGCACCGTGCCTTCCGTCGATACCAGGGTCTCCGGTGATCCGATCCGTGGCTGGGTCGCCCGGACCGCGCTCCAGCTGGCCGGCGTCGACGTGGTCGGCAGCGGCGGCGTCGCGTCACCAGCACGGGAGTGGTGCAAGGTGCCTTACCTCTTCGGCCTCAGGCCAGCCCGGGCCCGGCAGCGCCTTGAGAACTCGAACTGCTCGCTGGGCCGGGTCCGTACCGATCCGTGGTCGGTCGGGCCACGCGGACGAATCGTCGGTTCGAGCCGGATGTGGGGCTGGCTGGCACCGCCCGGGTTCGGGATCAAGGTCTGGGTCGCGCCCTGACCGGGTAATAATCCGCGTCATGGAACGGAATCGCTTCACCCGCTCGCTGGTGCTGCTGCTCACCGCCGGAAGCCTCGTCTTCGGCCTGACCGCTTGCGGTTCTGACGATTCCGGAAGTGACGGCGGCACGACCACCGAGATCACTCCGGACAAGAAGGCTCCGGAGAGCGCCGGCGACAAGAGCAAGAACGCCCCGGACGACGTCGTTTCGGAGAAGCCCGGCGGTTCGGGAACGCCGGTCAGTCCCTGACCAGGCTGCGGGCCAGCAACACGACCCCGCCGACCACTCCGGCAAGGAACAAGGCCAGTCCCAGGTAGAGCGTCACGCCGGAATCACTGAGGAAGAGCATCAGGCCACCGATTCCGGCCGTGGCCAGCACCGCCCCGAGCACCGGCCGGCCGGCCTGCTCCAGCGGCTGCCCGGGCGCCGCCGATTCGACCTGGGGCACATCGAGCGGGTCGAACCTGCCCCCGAGTACCAGGCTGTAGAGCAGATAGAGCGACGGGATCAGCAGGACCATCCCGATCCCGACCGCGATCAGCAAACCGATGATCACCTCGTTCGAGGCGGCGGCCTCATCGATCGTCAGTCCGGGCAGTAGTTCCGGCTGCTGGGCGATCCCCCACCCCGCCACCACGCAGGCGACCGCGGCCGCGGCGGCGTACCTCGAGGGGGCATACCGCCTGACGGTCAGCAGCCAGAGGGTTGCCGTGCCCGCGATGGCGGATGCGTAGACGCAGAACCGGCCAAGCTCGCTCTCGCCGGTGCCGGGGGCGAGCATCGCGTCGAAGAAGGACCTGGCTTCCGCGTGCAGGACTACCAACCCGACTACGGCCATGGCCCCGGTCAGCACTCCGCTGACCAGTCCCCTGATTCGGAACGCTTCAGCCAGTTCCCGCTCGCTTCGCCGGTCGGCGTCGGCGGCCAGGTAAACCGCCGCCAGGTACGCCGAGGTGACGACCAGCAGCAGGCCGATGGTGACTGGCAGGGGAGCAAGCCAGGAAGAGATGATGTCTCCCTGCGCGTTGCCGGGCGGCACCCGGCCGTCGACGATCGCGCCAATCACGGTTCCGAGCGCGAAGGGAACCAGCAGCGAGGCACCAGCCGCAAGCCAGGTGAAGGTCCGGCTCATACTCACCCCGCCGGCGACGTAGCCGACCGCCCGCATGATGATCCCCAGGCAGGCGAGGATCAGTGGAATCCAGAGGGTCGAAAAGACCGACCCGAACACCTCCGGGTAGGCGGTCCAGCAGATCACCAGAACGAAGATCAGCCAGACGTGGTTGGCTTCCCAGACCGGCGCCATCGAGCGGTGGCCGGATTCCTTCAGCCGCTCCGAGTCCTCGCCCCGCGCGGTAACCGCCCAGATCGGGGCACCGAAATCGGCTCCGGCGAGGATCGCGTAGGCCATCACGCCGAACAGGATCAGGATCGCGGGGACGTCAGCGAGTTCCATCTTCCGCCCCTCCCCCGCCCGCTTCGGCTTGTTCGAGGGCCGCGATCTCCGGCGGGAACGGCTGCCGGGCGATCCGTCTGAGCACCCAGAACACGGTCACCACCAGGACCGCATAGACCGCCATCAGCGCCCCGAATCCGAACAGCACGCCGTCGGCCCCGGTCACGGCCTGCTCGGTTCTCATCACCCCGTAGACGACCCAGGGCTGGCGACCGACCTCGGTGGTCACCCAGCCGGCGATCAGCGCGACCACCGCTCCCGGCCCGGCCAGCATGAGGGCCCGGTAGAACCATTTCGTTTCCGGCAGCCGTCTTCGCCGGAACCAGGTGAAGAGGAACCAGGCGGCCAGCGCCGCCAGACCGGTGCCGATCCCGACCATCGTCTGAAAGGCGATCCGGACCACGTTGATCGGCGGCCGGTCATCCTCGGGGACGGTGTCGAGACCCTGGACCGTCGCGTTCGGGTCGTGATAGGCGAGCAGGGAGAGCAGCTTGGGGATCTCGATCCCGTACTCGATCGTGCCGTCGGGCTCGTACCAGCCGAGGATCGTCTCGGGAGCGCCTTTTGTGGTCTTGTAGAGGCCTTCGAATGAAGCGAGCTTGATCGGCTGGTCATGGGCGACGGTGCGGGCCGCCCAGTCGCCGATCAGCAGCTGGGCGGGGGCGGCGATGCAGGCAACCGCCAGCGGCACGACCATCGCCGTGCGGAAGTAATCCCCGCGACGCCCTTTCATCCAGGCGAAGGCGTAGATGCCGGCGATGATGAACCCGACCACGATGTAGGCGGCCAGGTACATGTGGGTGAGCTGGGGCCAGAGGTGACCGTTGGCGAACAGAGCCTCGAAGGGCTTTACATCGACCACTTCCCCGGCCTGGTTGATCGAGAAGCCCGAAGGGTTGTTCATCCAGGCGTTGACCGCGATCACCATCATCGAGCCGGTGATGCCGGTCGCGATCACCGGGATGCCGGTCAGGATGTGTTTCTTCGGCGAGATCTTCTCCCAGCTATAGACGTAAATCGAGATGAAGATCGCTTCGATGAAGAAGGAGAAGCCTTCCAGGCCGAAGGCGAGGCCGAAGACGTCGCCAAAGGCCGCCATGAATCCGGGCCAGAGCACCCCGAGCTCGAAGCTGAGCAGAGTGCCGGTGACCACACCGGCCGCGAACAGGGTGATCATCACTTTCGACCAGCGGCGGGCGATCGCGGTGAAGTGGGCCTTGCCGGTCTTCAGTCCCAGCCACTCCATGAAGATCACCAGGCTGGGAAAGGCGATCCCGAAACAGACCAGAGGGATGTGCATGACGAACGACATCGCCTGCATCTGCCTCGCCTCAAGCAGATAGTCCTGATCCACCGTCGGAAACGAATTCCCCGGGCCAAAGCTGAAATCAGCCGCCGCAGCGATCAGATCAAACACGCCCGAACCCTATTCCCCCCACCGGCTGCCGTGGATACACCAAGTGGGTCGGATTTCCGGCCGTTACGACGGAAATCCGACCCACCGATTGGCCCGAACCCGGCTTGCGTGTCTCGTGGGTCGGATTTCCGGCCCGACTACCGGTTATCCGACCCACTGCGGTGGAACCGGGCAGGCGAGGGGGGAATCCGGGGTGTCCCGAAGTCCCGCGACGCCTCCAGGAACGGGTTCACGCCCGGCTTTCGGGCGGTGGGTATGGATTGCATCCATATAGATGCAATCCATAGGCACCAGCCCCGGGGCGGGGCCGGGAAATCAGCGAGAACCCACTTTCTGCCGGTATACGGCAGAAAAGTGCCTCTCGACGAAACGCCAACACCACAAAACTCTCAGCGGGTGGATGCCAGGGGCCTCCAGGCGTTCGCTGCCGAGGAAAAAGGCCGGAAATGACCGCGATCGTACTCACGTACTTGAGCTGTCGTTTCCGGCCGTTGACGAAGGTCAGCGGACGGCTGGAGGTTCCTGGCGCCGCCCGGGCTAGCGACCGATTGAATGCTGGTAGATCGCGAAGCCGATTCCGGAACAGACGGCGGCGATGATCCAGAAGCGGAGCATGATCTTGGTTTCCGACCAGGCCATCATCTCGAAGTGATGGTGAAGTGGCGCCATCATCAGGACGCGGCGACCGAAGGTCTTGAAGGAGAAGACCTGGATGAGGACGGAAAGAGCCTCGATCACGAAGATCCCGCCGATCACGATCAGCAGCACCTCGGTCTGGGTCAGGACCGCGAGCGCACCTATGGCACCACCCAGCCCGAGCGAGCCTGTGTCCCCCATGAAGATCGTCGCCGGAAAGGAGTTGAACCAGAGGAAGCCGATGCAGCCGCCGACCAGGCAGACCGAGAAGAGGGCGAGATCATGCTGGCCGACCGTGATGTAGGAGATCGCCGTGTAGGCGAGCAGGACGATCGCGCTTGATCCGGCGGCGAGTCCGTCGAGACCGTCGGTGAGGTTGACCCCGTTGGTGGCCCCGGCCAGCACCAGGAAGACGAGGATGAAGTAGGCGACCGGCCCGATGTCCCAGGTGATGTCGGCGATCCGGAAGTGGATCACCGGCTCCAGGCCGACCTCGTGGCGGGCCACCCACCAGAGGATCAGCGCCAGGACCACCTGCCCGAGCAGCTTGTAACGGCCCGGCAGACCGAGCGAGCGCCGCTTGATGATCTTGATGTAGTCGTCGGCAAACCCGAGCGCGGCACAACCGAGTGCCACTCCGAACACGGTCATCGCCGCGGCGTCCCGTTCGGAAAGGACCAGGAAGGGCACGATGATCGCGGTGAAGATGATCAGTCCGCCCATGGTCGGCGTGCCGGCCTTGGTCTGATGGCCAGCCGGACCTTCCTCGCGAATGTGCTGGCCGAACTCCCGGCCACGCAGGAAGTCGATGAACCTCGGCGAGAGGAAGAGACAGATCAGCATCGAGGCCATTGCCCCGATCACGATTTCGCCCATCAGGCGGCGCTCCCTTCACCGGCCGCGACCAGTTCGGTCACCCGCTCGAGACCGGCAGCACGCGATCCCTTGACCAGGGCAACGGTCTCCGGCCCGAGACGTTCCCCGAGCAGCCGCGCCGCTTCCTCGGGATTGCCGGCCTTGAGGTCGGGATCGTAGGAGCGGGCGAGGTCCCCCACTCCGATCACTTCGATCTCGAGTTCGCGGGCCAGGGACCCGATTTCCTCGTGGAACCGGACCTCGTCGGGGCCGAGTTCAGCCATCAAGCCGAGCACCGCAAGCTTGCGCGGCCGGTCGATCTGGGCCAGATACTCGAGTGCAGCGCGCATGGACACAGGATTTGCGTTGTAGCAGTCGTTGATGATGAGACCGCGGTCACCGAGGTCGAGGTGTTCGTTCCTGAACCTTGAAAACGCGATTCCGTCTGCCCTCGAGGCCATCTCGGCCGGGGTGAATCCGGCCGCCACACCGGCCCCGATCGCCGCCTGGGCGTTCAGCAGGTTGTGGGGCTCGGCGAACGGAAACTCGAAAACCTGTTCTCCCTGAAGCGTTTCGATGCGAGCTTTGGTGGCACCGGCCAGGACTTCCAGTTCGAGCACGCGCACCTCGCCGTCACCACCGAAGCGGATCAGTCCCGGCAACCCTTCCAGGTGCGGTTCGAGGTGGCCCGCCTCGAAAGGAACGATCATCACGCCGTCGGACTTCATCCCCTCGATCAGTTCGGCCTTGGCGGCGGCGACCGCCTCGATCGATCCAAGCAGTTCGACGTGAACCGGCCCGACGTTGGTGATCACGCCGATGTCGGGTTCGGCGATCGCCGCCAGCTCGGCGATCTGCCCCGCCCCCCGCATCGCCATCTCGAGAACCAGGGTTTCGGTGCCCGCCGGTGATTCGAGGATGGTCAGAGGCAGGCCGATCTCGGTGTTGAAGTTCTCGGCCGAAGCGTGTACTTCGCCGGGCAGCAGCGCGCGGGTGATGTCCTTGACGGAGGTCTTGCCGACCGAGCCGGTGATGCCGATCACCGTCGCCTCGAGTTTCCGGCGCCAGGCCCGAGCCAGCGTCTGAAGCGAGAAAAGCGGGTCTTCCGAGGCAAAGACGAAGACCCCGGATCCGGCCAGATCACCGGCCCGCTCCGGCGAGACGACCACTCCCCAGGCCCCGGACGAGATCGCCCCCGCGGCGTGAAGGCCGCCGTCAGACTGGCCGCCGGTCAAACCGAAAAAAAGTTCCCCACCGGTCACTTTCCGGGAATCGATCTCGGCCCTTTTCGGGACCCCGCCCGAGCCCCGGTCGACGATTTCGGCTCCCATCGCCGCAGCCATCTCTTCGGTGGTGAATTCGATCACCCGGCAGACCCCGGAATTTCTCGCAGGTGGCGGCGGGCCACGTCTCGGTCGTCGAAGGGGATCTTTCTCCCGTTCTCGAATTCCTGCCCCTGTTCGTGCCCCTTGCCGGCGATCACCACGGTGTCGCCGGGGCCTGCCTCCCGAATTGCCATGCCGATCGCGAGATCGCGGTCCGGTTCGACCAGCACGGCTTCGCGGTCCTCGATCCCGGCCAGCACATCCTCGATGATCGCGGCCGGATCCTCGGAGCGGGGATTGTCGGAGGTGATCACGGCCAGGTCGGAAAGTTCGGCTCCAGCCCTGCCCATCAGGGGCCGCTTGGCCCGGTCGCGGTCACCGCCAGCCCCGACGATGGCGATCAGCCTGCCGGAAGTCAGGTCGCGGGCGGCCCTCAGAACGTTCTCGACCGAGTCGGGCGTGTGCGCGTAATCGACCAGCACCGCGAATTCCTGGCCTTCGTCAATCGGTTCGAACCGGCCGGGAACCCTTCCTGCCCCGGTCAGCCCCGCAACCGCCTCGTCGGGATCGACTCCAAGCGCAATCGCCCCGGCCAGGGCAGCCAGGGCATTTGCCACGTTGAAGCTTCCGGGCAGGCCGGTCCGGACCGGCAGGTCGCCGTGTTCGGACTGGACGAGGAAGGTGGCGCCCCCGGCGTCGAAACTCACGTCCACAG
Source organism: Solirubrobacterales bacterium (assembly GCA_020438425.1). GTDB lineage: Bacteria > Actinomycetota > Thermoleophilia > Solirubrobacterales > 70-9 > 67-14. The sequence goes on along the minus strand of JAGQUQ010000030.1, from coordinate 2,278 downwards.
CCGAGTAGTCGGCCGCCTGACCGGTTGCCGAGTAGGTGAGGCAGTCGAAATCGGCTGCCAGCCGCTGGCCGTACTCGTCGTCGATATTCACGACCGAGGCGCCGGGCCCGGCCGCGAAGAGCAGCCGTTTGGCCTGGAAGTAATCCTCCATGTCGCTGTGGAAGTCGAGGTGATCCTGGGTCAGGTTGGTGAAGACGGCCAGGTCGAAATCGATCGCGTCGGCCCTGTGCATGACCATGGCGTGGGAAGAGACCTCCATCACGCAGGCTTCGTCACCGGCCTCGAGCATTCGGCGGAAGGAGAGCTGAAGGTCGATCGCTTCGGGGGTCGTCCTGACGACCTCCTCTTCGACTCCCCCGACCACCTGCTTCACGGTTCCCATCAAGCCGCTCGGCAGACCGGCGGACTCGAGGATGTCGCGGAGCAGGAAGGCAGTGGTCGTCTTGCCGTTGGTTCCGGTGATCCCGGCCAGTTTCATCTCCGCGGTCGGGTTGCCGTTGAAGGTCGCCGCGACCGGCGCCATCGCCGCCCGCGAGTCAGGCACCACCAGCTGTGGCACATCGAGATCGAGCTTCCGCTCCGAGACCAGGGCCGCGGCTCCGGCCTCGACAGCTGCCGGAGCGAAGTCATGTCCGTCGCTCGCCAGGCCCTTCACGCAGAAGAAAAGCGCTCCCGGAGTGACTTTCCGGTTGTCGAAGGCAAGCGAGGCTATATCGGTTCCCGGGTCGCCGATCAGTTCGGACGAGGCCAGATCCCGGGCAAGTTGGTCCAACCGCATAGCCATGATTCTAGAGTCGGGCGGGGTCGGACCCGCCCTCCAGTGAAACCCGCCCCTTCCTTTCACATTCACGAAAAGAACGAAGGAGCTCCGTCTGGAGAATCACTGGTCGGTCGGGACGCCGAGGTACGGCAGCGTGAAGGCTGCCAGCTCGCCGAAACCCGGTGCCGCCGCCTCGGCACCGGTGTGGCCGTTCTTCGGTTCGTTGACCATCACCGAAACCACGATCGCCGGGTCATCGGCCGGCGCAACCCCCATGAAGGAGGCCACGTAGCGGGTGTCCGAGTAACCGTCTTCGGTCGCGATCTGGGCCGTACCGGTCTTGCCGGCAAGCGTGTAACCGGGCACTTCGACCTCGGAGGCGGTTCCGCCCGGAGCGAGCACGCCCTTGAGCATCTCCCTCACTTCGGAGGCAACCCGGGGCGAGATCACCCGGCGTCCCTTCGCTTCGGGAGTCTCGACTCCACCGATCTTCTCGATCAGCCTGGGGGCGCGCAGGATCCCGCCGTTGGCGAGGGCGCCGTAGGCCTGGACCATCTGGATCGGCGTGACCGCGAGACCCTGACCGATCGGAACGTTGCCGATCGTCGATCCCGACCAGTCGCTGTAGGGAAGTACGATCCCCTGTTCCTCACCGGGGTAGTCGATGCCGGTCGGTTTGCCGAATCCCCAGCGATCGATCCAATTGCTGAACTTGCGGCCACCGATTTCGAGTCCGATCGTCACCGCGCCAACGTTCGAAGACTGGGCGAGGATGTCACCGACATCGAGGGTCACGGTGCCGCGGGGATGGCTTTCCTCGATCGTCCGGTCGTAGATCTGGATCGACGGGGCCAGGGTGAAGGTGCTGGCCGGAGTCACCGCCCCGCCCTGGAGGGCAGAAGCCACCGTGAAGGCCTTGAAGGTCGAGCCCGGCTCGTAGGTGTATGAGGTGCCGACGTTGAGCAGGTCCTCCGGTTCGGCGGAGGAAAGGTCATCGAGATCGACCGGCGGCCAGTTCGCCATGGCGAGGATGTCGGAGGTCCGGGCGTCCATGACGATCGCCGAAGCGTTGACCGGATCGTGAATCTCGCCGATCTCGGCGAGCACGTCCTCGGCCTTGGCCTGGATCGTCGCATCCAGGGTCAGCTGTACCGGCTGGCCGTCTTCGGCGTCGCGAACGTTGCTGAGGCTGATCGGGTCACCGAGCGCATCCTTGACCAGCCGCCTCTCGCCGTTCACCCCTTCGAGGATGCTGTCCTTGCCCGCTTCGATCCCGGTCAGTCCTTCGCCCTCGTCGCTGACCGCCCCGATCACCTGTGAGGCGATGTCGCCCTGCGGACGTACCCGCAGGGTGTCGGGAACCTGACCGATTCCCTCGAGGTTCAGCTTCTCCACGGCGTCAGCCTTCTTCAAATCGACCTTGCGGTCCACGTAGGAAAACCCGCCCGGCTGGGTGATTGCGTAGAGCACCTCGTCTTCGTCGGCATCCAGGGCCTTGGCCACGGCCTTTGCTTCTTC
>JAGQUQ010000002.1 GCA_020438425.1 Solirubrobacterales bacterium | reverse complement strand
CCTGAACCGGACCAGATTGACCATCACGATCTCCGACTCATCGTCGGATTCGACCAGCAGCCTGAACTGCTCCGGCGTGGGATCGATCATCGGCAGCTCTTGCCCTTGCACTTGCTGAGCTGGACCGCCTTCTTCTCCAGTTGAGCGATCGTTCCGGCCATCGCCGGGTCATTGGCGAGATTCTCCAGTTCGTTCGGATCGTTCTTCATGTCGTAGAGCTCGGTTTCGTCGAATGACCAGTGGATGTACTTGTATCGGTCGGTCTTGACGCCGTAGAAGGGAACGTCGAAAGCGGTCAGCGGGGTGGTGAACCTGAACAGCGGCCGCTCGGCCTCCATCGGAATGTCCCGCTGAGGCAGCTTGCTCTTGCCCCTGGCGGCGGCGAGGAGCGAGATGCCGTCCATCAGTCGTCCCGACTTGCCCTTGGCGGCGGCGAGCACGGTGCTGGTCAGGTCGACGTCGAGGCTGGGCCGGCTGATCTTCCGGTTCGCCTTGATGCCGGGGCCCCGCATCAGCAGCGGGATGCGCAAGGCGTTCTCGAAGGGCATGAACTTCGATGCCGCGAGGCGATGCTCACCCTGCAGGTAGCCGTTGTCGGAAGTGAAGATGATCACCGTGTTCTTCAGCTCGCCCCGTTGCCGGAGTGCCTTGCCGATCTTGCCGACCTGGTCGTCGATCGACTTGACCGCGCCGAGACGGCCGCGATAGCTCTCCGTGACGCGCTCGATTACCGCGTCCGACATCTTGGCGAGTCCGCTCACGTTGCTGGCCTTGTCCGAGACGTCTTCCTCGTTGAAGGCGGGCGGCTTCGGCAGCGGCACGTCGTCGAAGGTGTTCTCGTAGCGCTTCGGTGGCCGGGGGTCCGGCTGCGGGGCGCCGGGACGCAGGCCCTGGAGGTTGTTCGTGTCCTCGGCATGCGGGCCGGGAGGCGCGTAGTAGAGGAAGAAGGGCTTGCGGGAGGGGGCCGACTTCTTCACGAAGTCACGGGCCATGCTTCCGTTGATATCCATCGAGTAGTCCTGCGGGCGCTGCCAGCCGAAGTAGTCGAAGGGGTCGTAGGCCTGGTGGAAGTAGGCGAGCAGTCCGGCGAAGGTGTCGGGCGCCTCGGTCGCCGAGAGGGTGCCCAGTTCCAGATGCGAAAGGGCGTACTCCTTGTCCCCGAAGAACTTCACCCTGCCGTTGAGGTTCATCGCGTAGTTGTAGTAGTCGTAGGTCGACTGGTCGATCAGGGCCTGCCAGTTATCCCAGCCCTCGGGGATCTCGGTCCGGTCGAGGGCACCGTAGTCGTTCAGGTACTTGCCGACGAAGCCGGTCTTGTAGCCCGCCTTCTTCAGCCAGGGAGCGAGAGTGTTGTTGGCGTTGCGCCTGCCGGGCAGGCTTTCCAGCTGGTAGTGGCCACCGTCGTTGGCCTTGAAGTTGGCGAGCACCCCGTTGTTGTGTGCGAGCTGACCGGTCAAGAGCGAAGCGCGGGCCGGGCCGCAGAGCGGGTAGGGCGCGTTGTGATTGGTGAAGGTCGTGCCGCCCTGGCCGAGCAGAGCCCGCACGTGGGGCATGTACTTGATGTCCGAACGGACGATGTCGTCACCCTGGATCAGGACGATGTTCGGCTTGTTGCCGAAGTTCGAGAGTTGCTTGCGAGGAGCGGACCAGGCCTTGTCGTGAAGACCGCTGACCATCATGACCAGCCCGAAGAAAGCCAGCGCGAGCAGGCCTCCGGCAACCAGTCTGCCAGTCATGCCTTCGAAAATACGACGGTCCATCTTCATCCTCTCCACTCCCGGTGTGGCCTCTCAGGGCCGGAGCATAACCAAAACCTGATCCGTGTCAAGTTTTATAACCCGCCGACTGTGTCAAGGTAGCGGTCGGATGGCTCTCACTCTCCACCATCACCCCTTTGCTTCCTATTGCTGGAAGGCGCTGATCGCCCTTGACGAGCGCGAGGTGGCCTTCAGGCCGGTTCTAGTCGAGACCGAAGAAGACTGGAATCAGCTGGCCGGGCTCTACCCGATGAAGAAGATGCCGGTGCTGATTGATGAAGAAGCGGGCCGCACCATCTATGAGTCGAGCATCGTGATCGAGTACCTGGACCGGTTCGGCGAGGCGCCGCCGATGATCCCGGCCGACCCGGACCAGGCCCTTCTCGCACGGCTCCGCGACCGGATCTTCGACTCATACGTGATGAACCCGATGCAGAAGATCGTGCTTGACCACCTCCGGCCCGAAGAGGAACGTGATGGCTTCGGAGTCGAGGAAGCCCGCCAGGATCTCGAGCGGGCCTACGACTACCTGAATGAACTGCTCGACGAGGGCTGGGCTGCCGGGCCGGAATTCTCGATCGCCGATTGCTCGGCAGCGCCTTCTCTTCACTACGCGAGAGCGGTTCACCGCTGGGACGAAGGCCGCCTCTCGAATCTCACCGGATACTTCGACCGGCTGATGAATCGACCGTCGGTCAGCAGGGTCGTGGACAAAGCCCGGCCCTTCCGGGACCACTTCCCGCCCGGCTGGCCGGATTACGTGGACTGACCGAGTACCCGGTCAGGCAGATTCCGGGTCGACCAGAACGATGGGATGGTGAGCAGCCCGGCGATCAGCAGGGCCAGCTTCAGCGACTGAAGCTGGGCATCCTGGTAGCCCTCGACCAGGGCGTCGATCTCCTCTTCCGGGATTCCGGCCGCGGTCGCGCTCGCTTCGACCGTGTCCGCGGAAACGAAGCTGCCACCGGAGCTCAGTCGTTTCTCCACCGCGCCCTTGGTGGATTGCGAGATTTCGGCCTGGTCGGTCACGTTCGACTGGAAGGCGGTGAGCAGCCCGGTGATCAGGATCGCGCCGAGGATCGCCGTGCCGAGCGACGAGCCGAGCTGCTGGGCGGTGTACTGGAGACCGCCGGCCTCGGAGCGGTCTTCATCACCAACCGCGGACTGGGCGACGTTGCCGAGCTGGGAGACGATCAGCCCCATCCCCACGCCGAGCACGCCCATCGCGACCAGGAAGTCGGTGTTGTCGAGCTCCGGCTCGATCGTGCCGATGAGGAGGAAGGCGGAAACGAAGACGATCACCAGGCCGATCCGGACCAGCAGCTTCGGCGCGAAGCGCGAGGCAAGCCCCGAACCGAGCAGGGCGGTGAAGAACAGCCCGGCCGAGGTGGGCAGCATCCGAACCCCGGTGTCGAGCGCGTCGAAACCGAGCACCACCTGCAGGTAGAGCGGAATCGTGAAGAAGATCCCCATCAGGATCAGGTTCTGGGCCAGCATCATCGAGAGCCCGCTGCGCAGCGCGGTGATCCGGAAAAGGGCCAGGTGGACCAGCGGGTCCTTGCCCTCCTCTTCGCGTCGGCGCTGCCAGCTCGCGAACATTCCGACCAGCACCATTCCGGCCGCGATCACGAAGGGGGTCAGGGAGAAGCCGAAGATCTCGACCGGCGAGTCCAGCGGTTTGAGCCAGCCCCAGTTGCTTGCCATCAGCACCCCGAAAACGATCAGCGCCAGACCGGTGGCCGAGAGAATGCCGCCGACCACATCGAGTTTCGGACGCGGCTCCTCGGCTGCCGGCTCGGCCATCCAGCGGGTTCCGAAGAAGATCCCCGCCGAGACGATCACCTCTCCGATGAACACGTACCGCCAGGAAAAGTCGGTGGTCATCCAGCCTCCGAGGATCGGGCCGACCGCGATCCCGACCCCGGCCATCCCGCCGAGCACCCCGTAGGCGACCGCCCGGCTCTTGCCGTCGAAGTTACCGGCCACCAGCGCCACCATCGAAGGCAGCACCATGGCCGCTCCGATTCCTTCGAGCACCGACCAGCCGAAAGCAAGCGAGGGCACGCTCCAGGAGGCGGCGGTCAGGGCCGAACCGGAGGCGTAGACGACCAGGCCGATCTTAAAGATCCGCTTGCGGCCGAAGATGTCCCCGAGCTTGGCTCCGATCAGCATCAGGCCGGCCATGACCAGCGCGTAGAAGGCGATCACCGACTGGATCGTCGTGACCGTCGTGTCGAAGTCCTCGACCAGTTGCGAGATCGAGACGTTCATCACCGCCTGGTCGAGCACCATGAGGAACTGTGCAGCGGCCAACACTCCCAGCAGACGAACGTTCATTCGAACATTCTCGCCCTTCGGGCTGTCGGAAGCTCGCACGAATAGGGTGATCCCCGGCTTGACCAGCGTCCGGCTAGCTGATTATCTTCGTGACCTGTTCAGGTGAAGCCCAAGGAGCGGGGGTCGATGAAGCGTCTGACGGTTGTGTTTTCGGTGGCATTCGGGCTATTCGCGGGCGGCGGAAGCGCGAGTGCCGATTCGCTGGTCTATCTCGACGGTGACGGTGACCTGTCAGCGGCTCGCCCGGACGGTTCCGGCACCCGCAAGCTGGTGTCAAACGATGCCAACCTGAGAGCGGTCTCAGTCGATGGTTCCGGCCGGATCGCCTACTTCGCGAAGGTGGAAGATGGCGATCCCTTCCACTACCTGATCGACAAGGAAGGGAAGCGACTCGCCGGACCGTACCTCTTCGGTGACATGGGCCTCTGCGGCGGCGCCTCACCTTTCCGCAGCGACTTTTCTCCCGATGGCACCTGGATCGCTGCCAGCTACATCCGGGGAACTACTTCGTGCGGCAGCCCCGATTTCACGATCAGGACACGCATTGTCGATTCCGACGGCCCGACGCTCGACGGCAGTATCTACGGCGAGCACTCCAACCTCCTGGAGCCGAGGTTCCTTCCCCGGCAGCAGCCACTGCTCAGTGGAATCTCCGGCAATCTGATCCAGGTCTGGCAGAGCCCCTCCGAGCCGACCATGACTCCCTGGATCCTGCTCAACGACCCTGCCTGGGAGATCGACAGCTTCGACTATCACCCCGATGAAAACCTGATGATCATGGAGCAGTCACCGGCCGGATTCCCGGACGGTGGTGAACGACGCGACATCCTGCTGCTCGAATACGAAGCTCCCGGATCCCCAAACCTGGCCGGAATCTGCACTTACGACGGGCTGGTCGCACAGAGTGAGCAGCTGGCCCGACCGCGGTACTCGCCCGACGGCTCGAAAATCGCCTGGAGCGGACCGGCCGGGATCTTCGTCTCTCCCGCTCCGACCAACAACGGCGGAACCTGCAGCCTTTCACCGAAGCTGACGATCCCCGGTGGCAAGGAAGTCGAGTGGGCACCGTTCGAGCTGGCCAGCGCTCCCGGCCCCGGCGGCAAGCTCCAGATCGCCGGGGTGAACGGCACCAGCCGGGTCGGCTTCCGGAACGGAGCGACGGTCCGGGTGAGGGTTCCGGCGGCCGGACTTGTCAGGGTCACCGCGACCGTGCCCAAAGGGGTCGCCAGGCGACTGAAACTGGCCAAACGACCAACCCGTGCGATCAAAGTCGCAGGCGGTCAGCGCCGGGCCGGCAAGGCCGGCACCGTCTCGATCAAGTTGAAGACATCGGCGAAGGCGAAGGCGAAGTGGCGCCTGCTGGCCGGAGTGCGGGTCACGATCAAGGCGGTCCAGGGCACTCGCAGCGGGACCCGAACGGTGAAGCTGACTCGCTGACCCCACCGCCCTCGCGCGATGGGGCCGACACTTCGGTCGTGGGCATCTAGGCGGCGGGCACGTCCGCCTCGCCGCGCTGGGCGGCTTCGGCGTGCTCCCTGCTGTCCTTGCTCGAGATCAGGATTCCGGCCAGGATCGCGCCGGCGAAAGCGAAGCCGGCCCCAACCAGGAAGGCCATCGAGAAGCCGTCGGTGAGGGCGACCAGCTGGCCCGCCCCGTCATCAATCGAGTTGCTGGTGGTCGAGTTGGCGATCGAGGCGAGGATGGCCAGACCGAGCGCCCCGCCAATCTGCTGTGAGGTGTTGATCAGGCCGGAAGCCAGGCCGGCTTCCTCGCGCTTGCTCCCGGACATCGCGGCGATGGTCACCGGGACGAAGGTCAGACCCAGCCCGGCACCCGCGAGTACCGAGGGGCCGAGCACGTCGGCCCAGTAGGAGCCGTCGGGACTGATCTGCGTGAACCAGGCGAGTCCGATGCCGACCGTGACCAGGCCGGCCATCACCACCGGCTTGAACCCGAGCCTGGTCACCAGCTGCCCGGCCATGCCGGCGGCGAGGATGATCGCGATCGCCAGCGGCAGGTAGGCGAGCCCGGCGTCGAGGGCGTCGAGCCCCAGCACCTGCTGCAGGTAGAGGGTGATCATGAAGAACATCGAGAACAGCGACATGCCGGTCAGCAGCCCGACCACGTTGGCTCCGCGCAGGGTCCGGTTGCGGAAGATCGAGAACGGAACCAGGGGCCGGCGGGTGCGCAGCTCGATCACGACGAAGGCACCGATCAGGGCGAGGGCGACGACCACCCGGAGGATCGTGGTGCCGGAAGTCCAGCCGGACTCAACCGCATCGACCAGCCCGTAGACGAGCAGGGCCAAGCCGGCGGTGATGGCGGAGGCGCCGGGAATGTCGAGAGTCCGTTCGCGTTCGTCCTCTTCCCGTGACTCGAGCAGGCGCTGCGGCGCCTGCCAGACCACGAAGGCGGCGATCGGCACGTTGACGAAGAGGACCCACTCCCAGCCGGCCCACTCGGTCAGGATCCCGCCGAGCAGGACTCCGGCGGCACCACCGGCACCGGCCACGGCACCCCAGATGCTGAGCGCCCGGTTGCGCTCCGACCCTTCGGCGAAGGTCGTGGTGACGATAGAGAGAGCTGCCGGCGAGGCGATCGCCGCGCCGAGTCCCTGAACCGCACGGGCAACGATCAGCCACTCCTCGCTCTGGGCGAAGCCGCCGGCCAGTGAGGCCACGCCGAACAGGGCCATACCGGTCATGAACATGCGGCGTCGGCCGAAGAAGTCGGCGAGGCGGCCGCCGAGCAGCAGGAAGCCGCCGAAGACGAGGGTGTAGCTGTTGACCACCCAGGAGAGGTTGTCTTGGTCGATGTCGAGGGCGGTTCCGATCGAGGGCAGGGCCACGTTGACGATCGAGGCGTCGATCACCACCACGAACTGGGTCAGTGCGAGCAGCAGAAGCGCCAGGTTCTTGGCGCGGGGGGTGGTCAGATCGGTTGAGGACAAGAGTGCTCCTGAGGGGACTGGGCGGGGACGGGACGGCAATTCACACTAGCGAGGTCGATTCACCGGCAGACGATCGGACGACCCCGGCGGCCGGATATAGGCTGACGGGATGCGCATCCTCTACGGAGTCAACGGCGAGGGCATGGGCCACGCGACCCGTTCCGAGCTGGTCATCTCGGATCTGCTCCGGGACCATGAGGTGCGGGTCGTCGCCTCGGGGGCGGCCCACCGGTACCTGAGCGGAGTCTTCGAAGATCTGGAAGTCAGCCAGGTCTTCGGACCCTCCTTCGCCATGGACCAGGGCAGGATCCAGCGCTGGGCTTCATTCACCGGCACCCTCGCCTCGGCCCGCAAACAGTTGCCGGCCAACGTCAGGGACTGGATTTCCACCATCGACAAGTGGAAACCCGATGTCGCGGTCAGTGACTTTGAGCCGCTGACCGGCAACTACGCCCGCCTCTCGAGCACTCCGCTGGTCTGCGTCGACAACATCCACATGATCGACCGGTGCCGGCACGACCGTGAGATCACCGCCGGGGCGATCGAGGATGTCCAGCTGGCCAAGGCGGTGACCAGAGCGATGGTCCCCCACGCCGGCGACTATGTGATCCCGACCTTCTTTTACCCCGAGGTGTCCAAGGGCCGGACCTCCCTGGTTCCGTCGATCCTGCGAAAGGTGATCATCGAAGCCGAGCCGACCCGGGGCGATCACCTGGTCGTCTATTCCGGCGGTGGCGACGACCTGATCGACGCCCTTCGGGATGCTCCGCTCCCGGTCCACCTCTACGGAATGCGGGACGGAGACCAGGTCGGCACGACCGACGGAGCCATCGAATACAGGCCGCGATCTATCGACGGTTTCCTCGAGGACCTGGTCAGCTCGCGCGGAGTGATCACCGGCGGCGGCTTCTCGCTGCTTTCCGAGGCGGTCTACCTCGGCAAGCCGACCCTGGCGATGCCCCTGAAAGGCCAGTTCGAACAGCTGATGAACGCCCGCTACCTGGAGCGGGAAGGCTATGGAACCTGCGCCATGGCAATCGGCCCGGATGAACTCGGGCGGTTCCTCAACGGGCTGGACGGCTTCCACGAGAAGCTTGCTGATTACTCCCAGGACGGCAACTCGATCGCCCTGAAGGTGATCCGGGAAACGGTGGAAGCGGCAGCCGGGAAAACCCGGCGGGACCGGAAGAAAGACCGACTGAAGGCGAGGAGAGTGCCGGGACTATGAGCGGCAAGAAAGCAGGAATTGCGGTTGGGGCAGGGGTCGCGGCCGCCGCCGGGATCGCCTTCTACGGCGCCCAGGTCCCGACCGCCCAGATCTACGGTCGTACCGTCTGCCGGGAGCCCGGAGCTGGCAGGAAGCTCTGCCTGACCTATGACGACGGCCCGAACCCGGCCTGGACCCCCCAGCTGCTCGACCTGCTCGATCAGCATGACGCGAAGGCGACCTTCTTCCTGATCGGCAAGTGGTCCGAGCGTGAACCCGAACTGATCCGCGAGGTGGTCGCCCGTGGCCACGCGATCGGCAACCACACCTTCACCCACCCGACCATGCCCGCCAAGTCAGACCAGCGGATTCGCGAGGAACTCGACGCCTGCCGGGAGGCGGTCGAGTCGGCCGGGGTTACCTTCTCGACCATCGCCGGCCGGATGCTGATGCGACCGCCCTACGGCCGCCGCCGGCCCGGCACCCTGCGGGTGCTGAAGGAGAAGGGCTACCTCGGGATCACCTGGTCGATCACCGGCTACGACTGGCGACCCCACACCACCGCCGATGCGATCACCCGCCGCTGCCTCAAGGCCGGCGAGGGCGACATCATCCTGCTGCACGACGGCTTCGACCAGCACCCGGCTTTCGATCGTCACCGCTCGGTCGAGACCACCAAGAACCTGCTCGAGCACTACCGGCCGCAGGGCTACGACTTCGTGACCGTTCCCCACCTGGTCGAAGCGGCCGGAACCGGGTCGCGCTACGCCGCCTGAATCCCGTGTTCGACGAGTTCAACATCACTCTCACCGTTCTGCTCTTCCTCTGGTGCTTCGGCCTGGGCGCGATCGAGATCGAGATCGAAGGCGGCCGCGGCTGGGCCGAGCGGTTGCCGACCTGGTACCTGAAGCGGGGCAGGACCGGCAAGGTCTACGGCTGGTTCATGGGCCACCGGCCACTGACCGGCTACCACGTCTACGCCTTCACGATCCCGCTGGTGATCCTGCACATGCCGTTCGGGATGGGAGTCGACTGGTCGGTTTCGGCCGAGCTGGCGACGATCGCCAAGTACTTCCTGCTGGCGGTGATCTGGGACTACTGCTGGTTCGTGCTCAATCCCGCCTACACGGTGAAGCGCTTCAAACGCGGCAACGTCTGGTGGTTCGAGGTGCCGTGGGTCTGGCGTTTCCCGCTCGATTACTACATGGGCATCCTGGTCTCGATCGGCCTGGTCGGGCTTGCCTCATGGAATGCCGGGGGTACGGCGATCCTCGAGGAGCACCTCTGGCTGATCGCCGGCCTCTTCCTTCTGACCGGCCTGACCGTCCTCCTTGCCCCGCTCTATCACCGCTGGTACCGGCACATGCGCCGGGCCGGCGCCGACGACCGGAGCATCACCCCGCTCTACGGAGCCCCGGCCGAAGACGAAGTCTGGAACCTCGGCCAGCCGGATCTCCACCCCCTCGAGGGCGAAGAGATCAGCGGGTCAGCAGGCCGCCGTCGACCGGAAGCAGAGCCCCGGTGACATAGGAAGAAGCGTCGCTGGCCAGGAAGATCCCGGCCCTGACCAGTTCCTCTGCCTCGCCCTTGCGGCCGGCCGGAACCCGGAACATCATCTGGTCGAGGTAACCCTCCGGGTACTGGTCGGTCATCTCCGACTCGAAGAAGCCCGGCGCGAGGGCGTTGACCCGGATGTTCTTGCGGCTCATCCACTGCTGGGCGAGGTCGCGGGTGAGGCCGATCACCGCCGCCTTGGACGAGCTGTAGGCCGCCTGGGGCAGGTGGGCCGTGGTCGAGCCGAGCACGCTGCCGATGTTGACGATGCTGCCGCCGCCGGTCTGCCCCATCGCCCGTCCGGCTGCCTGGGCCATGTAATAGGAACCGTTCAGGTTGATGTCGATCACCCGGCTGAACTCTTCCGGCGCCTCTCGGGTGGCGGGCACGGCGGTGGCGATGCCGGCGTTGTTGACGAGGATGTCGACCTTGCCGAGGTTGGCGACGGTCTCCTCGACCACCCGTTCGCAGTCCTCCGGGTTGGAGACGTCGGCGGTCACCGCGATCACCCGGTGGCCCATCTCCTCGATCGCCTTGCGGGTGTCCTCCAGCTTCTCGACCCGCCGGGCGCAGATCGCCACGTCGGCCCCGGCTTCGGCGAAGCCCTTGGCGAAGGCCACCCCGAGACCGGAGGAGGCTCCGGTGATGATCGCGACCTTGCCGTCCAGGGAGAAGCTGTCGAGAATGCTCATGCGCGGAGCCTACCGCCGCCCGCCGCAAGTTCGGTCCAAGGCCGCCGAAACGCGAAAAGTCGCACCATACGTGCCACTTTTCGCATCTCGACTGCTTTGGCGTTTACAGCAAGGCGTCGATCTGGCCCATCGCCGAGGTCATGCCCTCTTCCATGCCCATCTCGAGCACCTGCTCGAGGTCGTCGATCGAGTTGAACTTCGTCACCGTGGTCATCCTGGTCCGGCCTTCCTCCGCGTCGAGGGTCATCTCCATGACCATGGCCGGCATGTTCGGGTCCGGGTTGCCTTCCTGATCTGCGAAGCCGTCATCGAACCGGATCCGCTTTCCCTGCTCGATCACCTGGAAGCGCCAGTAGCCGGGAGCTTTCTCGCCCTCCGGGCCTGTCATGTAGTACTTCGCTTCGCCGCCCTCGGCGAAATCGAACTGGTGGAAGGTGGCCGGCCAGGTCGGCGGACCCCACCACTTCTCGAGCTTGCGGGGGTCGGCCCAGACTTCCCACACCCTCTCGACCGGAGCGTCGAACTCGGCGATCACGGTCATCTGAAGATTTTCACGGTCCGGATTTGAACTGACTACGGGCATGGACTTACCTTCCTTCGCTTTTCTGGTCGAGGATCTGTTCGATCGCGTTGATCCGCTGGGTCCAGACCTGCTCGTAACGGGCGAGCAGTTCCGCGGCGCGGCGGAGCGTGTCGGGGTTGTTGTGGACGAGCTTCCTTCGTCCCTGTTCGGTCTTGGTGACCAGCTCCGCCCGTTCCAGAACGCTCACGTGCTTCTGGATCGCCGCGAAGCTGACCTCGTACTGCCGGGCGAGGTCGGAGATCGACTGTTCGGATTCGCTGACCTTGCTCATGATGTCCCGCCGGGTGCGGTCGGAAAGCGCGTGGAAGAGCAGGTCGACCTGGCCTTCGTCAAGAACCCCGGACCCCGACCCGGTCCCGGCCGAATCACCTCGCGCTGTCAAACCTACAACCATACGGTTGTAATTTAGCACATAAATTCACCCACGCAGACGTGGTGGGTATGGATTGCACCTATATGGATGCAATCCATACCCACCTTCCTCCGACTCTCTTCGCTCGGAGGGGTTATGTCAAGGCGGGCTCTGGCTCAGCCGATTGAACCGGCAGCGCGAATGAAGAGCTCCCGGGCCGCTTCCAGCCGTTCGGGTTCGTAACCCTCCAGCCGCTCGATCGCCAGACCCTGGACCCCGGCCATGAGGAAGGTGCCCATCGGCGCAACCTGGTCGTTGGGCGCCCCGGCCTCGAGCAGGTTGGCCGTGATCACCTCGCGCCAGCGGTCCTTGACCTCGTGGAGAGCCTGGCGGATGTCGTCATCGACCACGATGACCGCACTCAGGTCGAAGTAGAGCCGGGCCATCCTCGGATCCTCGTCCATCACTTCCCAGACCCCGGTGATCAGACCTCGCGCGATCGCTTCGACCGTTTCGACGTCACCGAGATGCGCGACCACATGCTCGGTGATCCGCTCGCCGATAACGTCGGCGACGGCAGCCACGAGGCCCTGTTTGGAACCGAAGTAGTAGGTGATCAGGGACTTGTTCTCACCCGCCCGGACCGCGACCTTGGCGTAGCTCAGCCCGGCGTATCCCTCCTCGAGGAGGGTCTCCACCGCGGCGTCGAGGACCCGTTCCCGCGCCCCGGTCGAAGGTCGGCCGGGGCCGCGAGACTGCTTCTTGGCTGTCGCTTCCAACTGCCGCTCAGGCTGGATCGCCGGCCAGCATCGCCGGGTCGAGGCCCATCGCCGCCAGTTTCTTCGAGAGCGCCTTCATCGCGTAGGCGAAGACCTCGGTCGAGTGGTAGAAGGGCGTCTCGAAGCTGTAGGGATCCTCGACCCAGGAGGGAGCGAAGACCAGCGGCGCAATCGGCAGGCACTCCTTCAGGGTGTCCTGGATGATCAGGGCGTTGGCCTGATCGGCCTTGATCGCGTCGGCAAGGAACTTGACTCCGAAGCCGACGTGGCGCGATTCATCCCGGTTGACCGCGGTGAAGCCGGACACGAATCCGGGCAGCCAGTCCCGCTCCTTGAGCGCCTTGATGATGAACCGGGCCCCGGTCAGGGCGAGGGTGCCCTCGATCACGATCATGTAGACGGTGACCCCGCGAACCAGGGCCGGGAAGTCGGTCGGGTCGAGCCGGAGCCGCTCGGCGCAGTCGTGGAGGATCCCGTCGAAGAGGGTCTCCCAGTCCTTGTTCACGTTCGGTCGCTGGGTCGCCAGCATCGCGCCGATGTCGGCAGCCTTCATTCCCAGAACCTCGCGGTAGAAGCGGTCGAAGAAGACCATGTGCTTGGCCTCGTCCGAGATCTGGGTGGTGAGGAAGGCCTTTTCCTCGTGGGTCGGGGCGGCAATCGCGAAGGGGAGCAGTTCGACCGTGACCTTCTCCTCGCCAAGGAAGAACTGTGAGAAGCCGAAGAGCATGAACTTCTTTTCCTCCTCGGTCATCACCGAGGGGTCGTTCCACTGCTCGGCATCGACCGTGAAGTCGAAGTCCTCGGTCGACCAGTGCTGACGCTGCCAGCGCATGAACAGCTTCTCGTAGGAAGGGGCTGCCTCGATGATCCGGTCGAGCCCGGACATCACCTTGTCGATGTCACCGTCGAGCAGGACCTGAAGCGCCTCGTCCTCTGTCTTGAACTCGACTTCCCCGTTGCCGTTCCCGTTGGCCGAACTGCCGTTTTCGCTCATCTCTCTCCTGAAGGTCTTGGTAGCTTGCCGAAATAATAAACAAACGACCAACAAATAATCAAGATCCCTGGCGACCAGCCCGCCAGGGTCAGGACGACTCGCTTCAGGGAATCCCCGCCCTTCGCTCGCAACTACGGCCGCGGTCCCTGCCCGGGCCGCCCTTGCAGAGGTCACGGCCCGGGCCGGCCAGCATCCGGTCGCGTCCGGGGCCGCCCAGCAGTCGGTCACGGCCTGCGCCGCCGATCAGCACATCACGGTTGCCTCCGCCGACCAGCACATCGTTGCCCTTGCCACCGAGCAGCCGGTCCCTGCCACCCGCGCCGACCAGCCGGTCGCGGCCATTGCCACCGCAAGCCAGATCATTCCCGCGCAGACCGAGAACCAGGTCGTTACCACCCAGACCCGCCACCACGTCCCGCTTGAAGGTGCCGGTCAGGATGTCCCGGCCCGGGGTTCCCTTGACCGTCGCGAGTTTGCCGGCGCACTTCACTTCCGGCTCCGGTTCGACGATCTCCTCGTTCACCGTGATCGTCACCGTGCCGTTGTCGATCCCGAACCCGGCCTCGTCAAAACTGGTCACCTCGAAGGTATCCGTGCCCGTGAACCCCGCGTTCGGCGTGTAGGTGAACGGGTCCCCGGCCAGTTCCTGGGTCAGGGTTCCCTGGGTGGGCTGCGAATCCGCGTACTCGCGGACCTCGGACTTCTCGTACTCCGGCCCGGTGTCCAGGCACTCGACCGAGAAGGTGACCGGCTGGTCGACATCGGTCTCGACTGCCTTGTCGGGGCAGTCCGGCCTGCCGTCCGGAGCCCAGTCCGGGTTGCCGTCGAATCCCGCCGCCTCGGCCAGTTCGATCTCGAGCGGACTGGTGTCATCGGCCTTGACCATGACCAGACGACCGGTCCCGAAGACCCCGTTCACGTAGGCGATCATCTGGCCATCGGGCGACCAGGTGCAGTTGTAGTCCCCGGCCACGATCGACTGCGAGACGATCGCGGCGCTGGCGGGATTGGCCAGCGGCGCCACCACGACATCGGCCGTACTGTTGAACCCGGCATTGGTCAGCGTGTAACAGATCTTCGTTCCGTCGGGCGAGATCGAAGGCTGCGCCTCGCTGATGCCGGAGTCCGGGATCGCGATGGATTCCGCGCCTCCAGCAGCCGGCTTGCGGTAGATGTCGGAATTGCCTGCCGTATTGGGATCTCCCCGGTGGAAGTACACGGTCTGGGAATCGGGGGTCCAGGCCGGCTTGCCTTCGAAGGCCCCGCCGGCCGCGGTCAGGTCGGTGGTCGGGATCGGGAACTGGAAGTCGTTGGCGGGCTGGGTCCGGATCTGCCGGTCGGCGCTGCCCGGCGAGGGCTGGTGTTCGTAGGCAATCGTGTTGCCGTCCGGCGACCAGGCAGGACGGTCGGCGCTCAGGTTGTTGGCGCCAGCTCCCTCGGTCGGCGTGATCTGGACCGGGCCGGTTCCGGCCTCGATATCGATCACGAAGATGTCGTAGATGCCTGCCGTGCCGTTGGCGAAGGCGATCTTGGTGCGGTCGGGGGACCAGGTCGGGTGGCGGTACTGGCCGCCAGCCGGGACGATCGGCGCGCTGATCGTTCCGATCCCCACCGAATTGCTCGGCACCGGCAGCAAGTAGAGCCGCGCGGTCGCATCGGTTTCGGGCGGTCGGCCACTGACGAGAACGATGCGGCCGTTCTCCCCGGATAGGACGGCACGGGACTGATCAGGCGCGATGACCATGAGCAACCCGGTCACTGCCACCAGAATCGTGGCCGTCATGGACAACCGACGGGAACTGCAGGTCCGGTCCATTTCCTCTGCCTCACTGCCGGCCCCAGACCGGCGTCGGGATCAATTCCGACCATAACCGCACAGGTATCCAACCGTCAAGGTGGGTTCAGGCATGGCTCAACTAGGGTTTCCGCGTTGAGCAAACCTGTTGACAAGCGGGATGTGGCAGCCGACGGGTCGGTCGGCATGCCAAGTGCGAGCGAGCTCCAGCGACTCAAGGCGAAGGGCAGGCTCCGCTACTTCTTCGCCCTCTTCGGTGCCGCCTTCGTCGCCGCGGTCGCCTATGTGGACCCGGGCAACTTCGCCACCAACGTGGCGGGCGGTGCCGAGTTCGGCTACATGCTGCTGTGGACCGTGCTGGCCGCGAACCTCATGGCGATGCTGATCCAGTTCCTTTCAGCCAAGCTGGGAATCGCCACCGGCAGGAACCTCCCCGAGCTCTGCCGCGAGAACTTTCCGAAGAAGACGACCTGGGGCCTCTGGGTGCAGGCCGAGATCATCGCCATGGCGACTGACCTGGCCGAGATCGTCGGCGCGGCGATCGCCCTCAACCTGCTCTTCGGCATCCCGCTCTTCACCGGGGGATTGATCGGCAGCGCCATGGCCTTCGCCCTGCTCGCCCTCCACAACAAGGGATACCGCCGTTTCGAGACGGCGATCGTCGGTCTGCTCGGGGTGATCCTGATCGGATTTCTCTACGAAGCTTTCAAGATCGGCCCGGATGCCTCCGGGGTTGCGGCGGGCTTCATTCCGAAGCTCGAAGGCTCCGACAGCCTCCTGCTCGCGGTGGGAATTATCGGCGCGACGGTGATGCCTCATGTGATCTATCTGCACTCGGCCCTGACCCAGAACCGAATCCCTCCGCAGGATGACCGGGAACGTCACGAACTGATCAATTTCCAGAAGGTGGATGTCGGCCTCGCGATGGGGATCGCCGGCTTCATCAACATGTCGATGCTGGCGATCGCGGCGGCTGTCCTCGGAGGTACGGGGATCGACTCGATCGAAGGAGCCTTCGAAGGCCTCAAGGAACTGGTCAGTCCGGCCGCCGGCATCGCCTTCGGAGTCGCCCTTCTTGCTTCCGGCATCGCCGCCTCCAGCGTCGGCACCTTCGCCGGCCAGGTGGTCATGCAGGGGTTCATCGACCGCAGCATCCCCCTGTTCCTGCGCCGCGCGGTCACCATGGCTCCGGCTCTGGTCATCCTCGCGATCGGGGTTGACCCGACCCGGGCCCTGGTCATCAGTCAGGTGGTGCTTTCCTTCGGAATTCCGTTTGCCCTGGTTCCCCTGATCATGCTCACTTCGCGACGGGAGGTGATGGGAGCGGGCTTCGAAAACCATCGCCTGACCACAGTCTTCGCCTCGTTATTCGCGACCGTGATCATTGCCCTCAACCTCTTCCTGCTTTTCCAGACCTTCACCGGGGCCTGATCCGATTTGCCGGGTCCGGCAGGTCGCTAAGCTGCCTCGCTTGACCTCTTCGTCCGAAACAACAGTCACTTCTTCCACTCCCCCCTCCGAAGCGACCGGCGACCGGTCCAGGTGGATCGGGCTTTACGTCCTTTGTGCCGGCGTGTTGATGATCGTCCTCGACGCCACCGTCGTCAACGTCGCCCTGCCGGCGATCCAGGATGACCTCGGCTTCTCGCAGTCGGGCCTGGCCTGGGTCGTGAACGCCTACCTGATCGCCTTCGGCGGCCTGCTGCTGCTCTCGGGCCGGCTCGGCGACCTGATCTCACGCCGCGACGTTTTCCTGGTCGGGCTCACTGTCTTCACCCTTGCCTCGCTGCTTTGCGGATTCGCCCAGAGCGACGTCATGCTCGTCGCCTTCCGCTTCCTGGCCGGGGTCGGTGGCGCCCTGACCGCCGCGGTGGTGCTGGGCATGATCGTGACCATGTTCCCCGAGCCAGGCGAACAGGCGAAGGCGATCGGCGTTTACGCCTTCGTCGCCTCGGCCGGTGGTTCGGTCGGGCTGCTGGCCGGCGGTGTGCTGACCCAGCTCCTTTCGTGGCACTGGATCTTTTTCATCAACATTCCGATCGGCATCGCCACCGGCTACTACTCGCTCAAGTTGCTGGACCGGGACAAGGGTCTCGGCTTCTCCCACGGGGCCGACATCCTCGGTGCGATGCTGATCACCTCATCGCTGATGCTCGGCGTTTTCACCATCGTCGAGCCGGCCGCGAAGGATGGCTGGGGCGACCCGACCACGCTGCTCTGCTCGATTGGTTCCTTCCTCCTGCTGGTTGCCTTCCTGCTCAGGGAATCCACCGTCGCCAACCCTCTGGTGCCGCTCCGCATCTTCAAGTCCCGCAACGTCTCCGGGGCAAACGCGGTCCAGGCCCTGACCGTAGCCGGAATGTTCGGGCTCTTCTTCCTCGGGGTGCTCTACCTGCAGGAAGTGCTCGGTTACGACGCACTCGAGACCGGATTCGCCTTCCTCCCCACCACCCTGGTCATGGGAACCCTTTCGGTCAAGTTCTCCGAGCCCCTGATCATGCGATTCGGTGCCCGCAACTGCCTGATCGTCGGACTTGTCCTGATCGCCGCCGGCCTGGCGCTCTTCGCGCGGGTACCGGTCGACGGCAACTACTGGACCGACGTGCTTCCCTCGACCCTCCTGCTCGGATCCGGGGTCGGTGTTTGCTTCCCGTCGCTTATGACCCTGGCGATGTCCGGGGCAACCAGGGCCGACGCCGGCCTCGCCTCAGGCCTGGTCAACACGACCGCCCAGGTCGGGGCCGCGATCGGCCTCGCCGTCCTGGCGACGATCGCCGCCAACAAGACCGACACCCTGACCGCGGCGGGCGAGCCCCATGCCGAAGCCCTGGTTGGTGGCTACGAAATCGCCTTCTGGGTGGCAGCCGGACTGGTCGTTCTGGCTCTGCTTGTCGCCCTGGTCGTGCTCGAACCTGCCCGCGACCCTGAGGGCGAGGTGCCCGAAGCCGAACTCGAAGCTGAAGCCGGCGCCCTCGAGGCGATTCAGAAGTAGAGCTCGATCACCGACTTGCAAACGCCCACGGTGATCGAGCTGATCACCTTGTACGGAGCGGCCGGCGCGTAGAAACTTGTGCATCGCCGGCCCTGTTTGAGATTGGCCCTGGAGAGACCGGCCTCACCGCCGCCGGTCAGGGGGATGTCGTATTTCCGGCGGGCCTCGGCGATCGGGGAGCCGACGTGGATCTTCTTGGCGGTCTTCAGCCGCTTGACCTTCTGGTTGGCGGTCGCCTTGAAGCTGGTCTCGACGGTCACCGCCACGACCCGCCCCTTCTTGACGTAGTAGCCCGCGACCCAGTCGGGACCGATCTCACCGGTGAAGCTGTACGAGCAGGTGGTCAGCCCCTTGTAGGCGAAGCAGTCATCCGGCACGCCCCAGGTGGTCTTCGCCTCGAACTTCGTCATGCCGACTTCCAGCCCGCCGATCGCCTTGCCGGGAATGATCGACGGCACGTGGTACTTGAAATGTGGTGTCTTCGCCCCCGCCGGGCCAATTACCAATAGAGCGAGGACGACGACCAGTCCGGTCAGACGCCTCATGAAACGACCATAGCCCGGCCACCCGCACGATGCAAGTGTCGGCCGCCATCAGGCTGAAACCGCCGCCCGGGGTCAAGTGTGAATGCCCCGCCACGACCCGCGTTACGATTCCGTCCGTGGAAAGCGCGGCCACCCTGGAAAGGATCGAGGAATCGGAGCTCGACGCCGCTCCGCTCGGCCCCGGTTCGCTGACCTGGAAGTTCTTCGGTGACCGCCGCGGGGTCCTGCTTGCCCAGCGGGCCGGTGTGCTGCAGGCGATGCATCCGGCAATTGCCGCGGGCCTGCTCGACCATTCCGACTTCTTCGACAACCCGATCGGCCGGCTGGCCCGCTCATCCGGCCCGATCGTCGGCGTGATCTATGACCGCGACCCGGCTGCGACCGGATCCTGGGTGAGGGACCAGCACCCGGGTATCCGCGGAGACGACGCGCAGGGCCGCAGCTACCACGCCCTCGATCCCGAGACCTACTACTGGGCTCATGCGACCTTCTTCGAAGGGCAGATCAAGACCCGGGAACTCTTCGCCAGGCCGCTCACCCGGGGCGAGAAGGAGCAGCTCTACGCCGAGTCGATTACCTGGTACGCCCGCTACGGGGTCAGCATGCGACCGGTACCCCGCGATTTCACCGCTTTCGAGGAGTACTGGCAAGCCATGTTCGAGGGAACCCTCGAAGCCACCCGGGTTGCCCGGGGTTCGGTCCGGCGGGTCAGGAACCTGCCGGCGCCACCCGGCTGGCCAAAGCTGCTCTGGAAGCCGGTTTCCCCGGCGCTGGGAACGGCCGGCCCCTGGCTGACCCGCGCCACCTTGCCGGAGGAGGCGAGACGGCTGTTCGGTTTCGAGCTTTCGGACCGGGATCGCCGTGGGCTGCGGGCGATTCAGGCGGCGGTCAGGACCAGTTGGCCACTGGTTCCCGGGCGCTTTCGGATGCTTCCGCGCGCGCGAACCAACCCTTAGCCCGAAGCGGTCCGGGTCAGCTCGACCAGGCCCGTTTGAGGCAGGCCTTGCGCTTCTTCGGGTTCTTGAACTTCTTGCACTTCTTAGCGGCGGCCATGCGCTTCTTCGCCTTGGCCCGGGCCTTCTCCCACTTGCGCTGGGTCGCGGTCGGCCCGCCGGACTCGGCCGCACCATCACCCGGATCGGTCGACGGCGTGTCAACCGCCGGGTCATCGGAACCAGGCTCATCGGTCACCGGGGAGTCCGGATCATCCGACACCGGCTTTTCCGGATCACCACTGCCGGGATCACCTGTGCCCGGATCACCGGGCTCGCTTGTACCCGGGTCGCCAGGCTCGCCGGTTCCCGGGTCAGTACCCGTCGGTTCGTCCGGGTCCGAGGATTCGGTGCCCTCTTCCTCGACTGTCGCGTTCAGGTCATCAGGCGGCGGGTCGGCCAGCCAGTGCTGGTACACGCGGTTCGCATTGAGCGCCACCGGGTAGTACGCGACCTCGTCGATCGCTCCATAGAACCACGGTGCCAGCTCACCGAAGCCGACGTAGAAGGTCGAAACGGAGCTCGGCCGCCTGGTCGACTCTGTCTTGCCGGTCTCGACACCGTTCACGTAGATGCGGATGTCAGCACCGTCCCAGGTTCCAACCACCTGCTGCCAATGGCCGGGGATCGCCGGGACCGAAGAGGTGACGGTCTCACCCATCCGGCGGTAGCGGAAGAAGCTGTCCTTGATGTAGATCTCGCCGGCGTCGCCGTGACCGACCACCGACTGGTCGCGGCCGTCCAGCGTGTAAACCCAGGCCTCGAGCGTTGACTGGAAACGCGGCGCGGCGACGTTGTTCACATAGCCGTAGCCACCCTTGCCGAAGAAGTTCCGAGCCCGGTCACCGTCACCGGATATACCGACCGGACCTGAATCCTGGTCGTTCTTGTACTCGCCGTTCCTGCCGTTGCCCGAGGAATCGATCAGGGCGCTGCCGGAGGGCTCACCGAGGCGGCAGTACAGCACCGGGCTGTCGGTGTTGAACAGGTCGGCGAACTTCTTGACCGTGTAACTGTGGGTGTGGATGTAGGTGTTGCCGCCTTCGTCGACTGCGGTCACCACAAAGTTGTGGGGGCCGAGTGAATCCGGCAGCGGGTCACCGTTCAGGATCGGGTTGCCATCGACGGTCGCGGTGCAGCTCGCGACATCCGAGTTGCCCGGGACGTCATCCGGATCCGTGCAGGTGAAGTCGGCGTTCGGAGTCTTGGTCGGCGCGTAGAGGCCGCCGTTCTTGGGCGCAGCCGGGTCGGTGAACGGACCTTCGGTGTTGAGCGGTGTGTTGCCCGCCTCGACCGAGGGGTTGTCTTTGGCCTTGCCGATCTTGAAGCGGTCGGCGATCCGGTGCTGGCTCAGGGCGTGGTCGTAGTAGGCGGCCTCGTCCATCTCGCCGTGGAACCAGGGGGCCATCTCGCCGTAGCCGACATAGAGGGTCGCGGTGCCCGAGGGTGGCTTGTTGGCGGTGGTCGAGTGGGCGACCTGAACGCCGTTCACATACAGACGGGTGTTGTGGCCATCCCAGGTCGCGGCGACGTGGCTCCACACGCCGGGCAGCACGGCACCGGTCGAGTAAATGGTGTCCTGAACCTGACGGAAGGCGAGCTTGCCGTCCTTGATGAAGAGCTGGCCGCCGCCACCGTGGCTCATCACCATCATGTCGGCACCGTCACGCGGCTTGACCCAGGCTTCCATCGCGTAGGCGGTCTGCGGAGCCGGCAAATTGTTGACGTAACCGTGACCGTCGCGGGCCGGGAAGAATGCCGCCTTGTTCTCGGCCGGATTGGCGAGCTCGCAGGCCCGGGGCGGATGCGGGCGGCGCTCGCAGGCGGTCGCGCCGTCACGCCTCAGGGCAATCCCGTTCTGGTAGATGCCGTGATGGTTGTTGCCGGAGCTGTCCACCATCTGGTCCGAGCCCAGCGTCTCGTTGAAGCGGTAGTAGGCCAGCGGATCATCCTCGCCGACGAAGTCACCGTAGTCGGGCGGATCGACCACGTAGGCGATCGATTGGGTCGAGCTGTTGCCGGCCCGGTCGGTGGCGCTCAGGGTGAACTTGTGGGGGCCGAGGTCCTCGCCGTTGATCGGGGTACTCGAGCCGCAGGTGTCGATGCCGGAGGCAACCGGCGGCGGGCCGCCGGAAAGCGGGTCGGAGCAGCTGGTATCGGCAGCCGGTACCTGATGCAGCAGGTAACGACCCTTCGAAAGCGGCTGGTTGATGGTCAGGACCGGCGGGGTCGTGTCAACCATCCAGGAGTAGGAAGCAACCGTCGGGTCTTCGTTGCCGGCCAGGTCGGCGGCTTTCACCTGAAGGGTGTGGTTGCCCTCGGGGGTGTTGAAGGTCTTGTCATTCGGGCAGTCAACCCATCCGGCACCATCCAGATTGCATTCGAATGCGAGACCTGAGGACGGTGAAGGATCGTCCGCGGTCCAGTCGAAAGTCGGAGTCGTGTCGTTGGAGAACTGCGGCGGCTTGACCGTGATTGTGGTGCCAGACGGTGCCCTTGTGTCGACGAAGAAGACCTTTCGCAACTCGGGGCTCGGAGCGTCTTCTCCATAGTGGGTGACAATCAGTCGCCACTGGCCATCAGCCAGCTTGGGCATGTTCAGGGAGTAGGGCTGGCTGTACGCGGTCAGATCGTCGATCGGCGGCGTGGGAGTCGTCACGTACGTCTCGGGTACATGCGAGGCACAGATGTCTTCGCACCAGTAGAGCAGGGGATTCCCGCTCGTCTTGTAAACCTCGAGTTTGACATCGGTGTAGCCGGCGCTCGGCACGATGTAGAAGTAGGGGAGGATGCAGACGCCCTCGATGTAGGTAACGCAACCAAGCTTCGAGTAGGTGCCGATGTAGAAGTTGATCTCGGCGTCGCCCTTGACCAGCGGGGTGTTGTCATTGGTGAAATCGCCCGGGGAGTCGATGTCCATCCAGGCGTTGGCGGTGGCTGGCACCATCAGCGCACAGAAGCAGACGAAGAGAGCTGCGACCCAACTCAGGCGTGTCCTTTTTCTAACTCTGTCCCCCAACATGGCGCGAGCTTACCAAACACTGTTCGGTCATGCAAGATTTCGGGGAAATTGGCCCCGGAATATCGGGGGAGGCTAAGTGGTTAGTTTGCCCGGGCGCGTTTGAGGCAGGCCTTGCGCTTCGCCGGGTTCTTGATCTTTTTGCACTTCTTCACCGCGGCCTTGCGCTTCCTCGCCTTGGCTCTGGCCTTCTCCCACTTGCGCTGGGTTGCGGTGGGTTCACCCGATTCAGCTTCACCATCACCCGGCTCGGCCGAAGGTGTCTCACCCACCGGCTCGTCGGTGCCCGGATCCTCGGTCACCGGGGTGTCGGGGTTTCCTGTGGCGGGATCATCCGAACCACCCGTTCCCGGATCGGTCGGCCGGTCCGGATCCCCCGTGCCCGGGCTGCCGGGTTCGGTGCCCTCACCGGGATTCTCTGTCAGGTCTTCCGGCGGCGGGTCGGCCAGCCAGTGCTGGTACATCCGGTTCGCGTTGAGGGCCACCGGGTAGTACGCGACTTCGTCAATTGCCCCGTAGAACCAGGGAGCGAGCTCACCGAACCCGACGTAGAAAGTCGAAACCGAACTCGGCCGCCTGGTTGACTCGACCTTGCCGGTCTCGACCCCGTTCACATAGATCCGGATGTCGGCTCCGTCCCAGGTACCGGCAACCTGCTGCCAGGCACCGACCTGGACCGGCACGGAAGAGGTCACGGTTTCACCCATGCGGCGGTACTTGAACTGTCCGCCCTGGATGAAAATCTCACCGGCGTCGCCGTGGCCGACGATCGACTGATCTCGGGCATCCCTCGGGTACACCCAGGCCTCAAGCGTGGACTGGTAGCGAGGCGCGGCGACCCCGTTGATGTAGCCGTAGCCACCCTTGCCGAAGAAGTCCCGGGCGCGATCGCCGTCTCCGGAGATGCCGACCGGACCGGAATCCTGGTCGTTCTTGTAGATGCCGTTGTTGCCATTGCCCGACGAATCGAGCATCGGACCCCCGGACGCGTCACCGAGGCGACAGTAAACAACCGGACTGTCTGTATTGAAGAGGTCCTGGAAGTTCTTGACCGTGTAGCTGTGGTGATGGACGTAGGTGTTGCCACCCTCGTCGATCGCGGTAACCGTGAGGGTGTGCGGGCCGAGCGTGTCCGGCAGCGGGTCACCGCTCAGGACCGGGTTGCCGTCAACTGTGGCCGCGCAGCTTGCGATGTCGGAGTTACCCGGGAGGTCATCGACGTCGGAGCAGGTGAACTCGGCGTTCGGGGTCTTGGTCGGAGCGTAGAGGCCGCCGTTCTTCGGCGACTGCGGATCGGTGAAGGGACCTTCCGTGTTGAAGGGCGAGTTGCCGGCCTCGATCGAGGGATTGTCCTTCGCCTTGCCGATCTTGAAGCGGTCGGCGATCCGGTGCTGACTCAGGGCGCTGCCGTAATAGGCCGCCTCGTCCATCTCGCCGTGGAACCACGGAGCCATCTCGCCATAACCGACATAGAAGGTCGAGGTACCCGACGGAGGCTTGTTCGCGGTGGTCGAGCTGGCGACCTGGACACCGTTCACATAGAGGCGGGTGAGGCTGCCGTTCCAGGTCGCGGCGACATGGCTCCAGACCCCGGGCGGGACGGCCCCCCCGGAGTAGATCGTGTCCTGGACCTGACGGAAGGCGAGATTGCCACCGCTGATGAAGAGCTGGCCGCCACCGCCGTGGCTCATCACCATCATGTTGGCGCCGTCACGCGGCTTGACCCAGGCCTCCATCGTGTAGGCGGTCTGCGGGGCCGGCATGTCGTTCACGTAGCCGTGACCGTCACGGGCCGGGAAAAACGCGGCCTTGTTCTCGGCCGGGTTGGCCAACTCGCAGACCCTGGGCGGATGCGGACGCCGCTCGCAGGCGGTCGCTCCATCACGCCGGAGCGCAATGCCGTTCTGGTAGATGCCGTCGTTGTGGTTGCCCGAACTGTCGAGCATGTCCGCCGAGCCGAGCGCTTCGTTGAAGCGGTAGTAGGCAAGCGGGTGGCTTTCCATCACGAAATCGCCGTAATCCGGGGGGTCGATCGTATAGGCAACCGACTTGGTGCTGGTGTTGCCGGCGTTGTCGATCGCGGTGACCGTGAACAGGTGGGGCCCGAGGTCCTCGTTGTTGACCGGGGTGGCGGTGCAGCTGGCGATGCCGCTGGCGGCCGGGGGCGTGCCGGCGAGAGGATCGGAGCAGTTGAAGGTGGCTGGAATGTTCTCGTGGAGCAGGTACCGCTTCTTGGCCACCGGCGAGGTGATTGAGATGTTCGGCGGAGTCTCGTCGATGATCCACGAGTGCTCGGCCGCCGTGTCGTCTTCGTTGTTGGCCTTGTCGACGGCCTTCACGTAGAGCGTGTGTCCGCCTTCGGGCGCGGTCAGGTCATAGGTGTAGGGAGCTGAGCCGCCGGGCGCGGTGCAGTGATCCCAGGGACCGCTGTCCAGTTTGCAGTTGAAGTAATCGATGCCGCTGGCGTAGTCGTTGACCACCGGGTCGTTGCCACTGAACTCGAAGTGGATGTTGGCCGAGGCATCGTTGTTGTACTGGTTTGGCCCGAGGTCGATCGAAGTCTCGGGATCGGTCCCGTCGACGAAGAAGTAGTTCTCGGCGTAGTTGTCGGGAACGCCGAAACCACCGGGCTGCCCGACCTTGACCCGGTACTTGCCGTCGGTCAGGGAGTTCGAGCCGGCGAGGCCGTCGGCTTCACTTTCGGAGGCCTTCCAGCTTTCCTGGAAAGAACCAAGGAGGGTGCGCCAGCGGTAGACGCCACAGAGGTTCGGAATACCGACCAATGAGCTCGAACAGGTCGGCCCACCCCAGACACCGGGCGACGTCTCGACCTGAACCGCGCCTCTGACCCAGGGCGACATGACCGGGGGCAACGGGAAGATGTCCGGGAAAGCCCGGCCTTCGTAATCGTAAGGAGCGGCCTGGAAGATGCTTCCGTGGGCCGGGTAATCGATGTAGACGGCGTCGGCCGCGTTCGCCTTCGCAGGGGCGAGCGAAAGTCCGAGACACAGGAGCATCGCGGCAGCCAGGGCGAGACCGGTCCAGCGGAGACCTCTCGCAGGTTCAGCAGCCAACATTCCACCTTCGCGCATCTTCTCTACCCCCATCGCCCGCGATCTTACCAAACACTGTTCAACCCTGCAGGCCTTTTCCAATCGACAAGCCAAATTCGGGGAGTTATGACAACCCGCACCGCTGGCCCCTTGCGCGGGCTTAACTTGATCAATTCAAGAAAAGATGTATAACTGAGGCCGTGCCCTCGGCGACCGAATACGAAGACCTGCTGCGAAACGCGGAGCTTCGCGTGACCCGGCCGCGCCTCGCGGTCCTCAATGCGGTCTACGAAAATCCGCATGCCGACACCAACTCGATCATCGACGCCGTCCGTGGCGAGCTGCCCGAGGTTTCCCACCAAACGGTCTACGACGTGCTGCGGGCCTTCACCGATACCGGTCTCGTCCGTCACATCCAGCCCCCGGGCTCGGTGGCGCGCTATGAGTCCCGCGTCGGCGACAACCATCACCACATCGTCTGCCGCTCTTGCGGCGCGATCGCCGATGTTGATTGTGCGGTCGGCCACGCACCCTGCCTTGCGGCTTCCGATGATCACGGCTTCGTGATCGACGAAGCCGAGGTCGTATACCGGGGCCTCTGCCCCGCCTGTGCGGCCGAATCCACCCAAACCCCCCGAAAGGAATCCCTTGTCTGACCAGCCCGAACCCGCCAACAGCGAAGCAGCCGGCCAGGGTGCTGGCGGCTGCCCCGTAGGCCACGACAACCGCTTCCCCTTCCCGACAGAGAGTGGCGGCAACACCGACTGGTGGCCGAACCGCCTCAACCTGAAGATCCTCGCCAAGAACCCTGCCGAAACGAACCCCTACGGAGATGACTTCGATTACGCGGCCGAGTTCGAATCGCTCGATCTCGGCGCGGTCAAGAAGGACATAAACGAGGTTCTCACTACCTCGCAGGACTGGTGGCCGGCCGACTTCGGGCATTACGGCCCGCTGATGGTCCGCATGGCCTGGCACAGCGCCGGCACCTACCGGGTGATGGACGGCCGCGGCGGCGGCGGCCACGGCCAACAGCGTTTCGCCCCCCTGAACAGCTGGCCCGACAACGTCAATCTCGACAAGGCCCGCCGCCTGCTCTGGCCGGTCAAGCAGAAGTACGGCCGCAAGATTTCCTGGGGTGATCTGATGATCCTGGCCGGCAACGTCGCCCTCGAATCGATGGGTTTCAAGACCTTCGGCTTTGCCGGGGGTCGGGTCGAGGAATGGGAGCCGGACGAGGATGTCTACTGGGGCCCGGAAAAGGAATGGCTCGGTGACCGGCGCTACAGCGGCGAGCGTGACCTTGACAACAACCTGGCGGCCGTTCAGATGGGCCTGATCTATGTGAACCCGGAAGGCCCGAACGCCAATCCCGATCCGGTAGCGGCAGCGAAGGATATCCGTGAGACCTTCGCCCGCATGGCGATGAACGACGAGGAAACCGTTGCCTTGATCGCCGGTGGACACACCTTCGGCAAGACCCACGGCGCCGCTGATCCGGAGCCATATGTCGGCCCGGAGCCGGAAGCCGCTCCGCTGGAACAAATGGGGCTGGGCTGGAAGAACACCTACGGCAGCGGGACCGGTACCGATCAGATCGGTAGCGGACTCGAAGTCACCTGGACCTACCACCCGACCCGCTGGGACAACGAGTTCTTCCACATCCTCTTCGCCTACGAGTGGGAGCTGGCCGAGAGTCCGGCCGGAGCCCAGCAGTGGCGGCCGACCAACGGCGCCGGAGCCGACATGGTCCCCGGCGCAGCGGACCCGGATGAACGGCGGGAACCGCGAATGCTGACCACCGATCTCTCACTCCGCTTCGACCCGGAGTACGAGAAAGTCTCACGCCGGTTCCTTGAGGACCCGGATGCCTTCGCAGATGCGTTCGCCCGCGCCTGGTTCAAGCTGACCCATCGTGACATGGGCCCGGCCACCCGCTATCTCGGCCCCGAGGTTCCGGCGGAAGAGCTGATCTGGCAGGACCCGGTGCCGGCGGTTGATCACGAATTGGTCGACGAAGTCGACATCGCCGCCCTGAAGGAGCAGATCCTCGGATCCGGCCTTTCGATCTCCCAGCTGGTCTCGGCCGCCTGGGCTTCGGCCGGTACCTTCCGCGCGAGCGACATGCGTGGCGGTGCCAACGGCGGCCGCATCCGGCTCGAACCACAGAAGAGCTGGGCGGCCAATGACCCGGACGATCTCGCCAGGGTTGTCGAAGCTCTGGAAGACATCCAGGCACGGTTCAACGAGGCCAATGAAGGCAAGCGGGTTTCCTTCGCCGACCTGGTCGTGCTGGCCGGCAGTGCCGCGGTCGAAGAAGCAGCTCGCAAGGCCGGTCACGAGGTGGCAGTCCCGTTCACCCCGGGCCGTGGTGACGCAACCCAGGAGCAGACGGACATCGAATCCTTCGGGTATCTCGAACCGAAAGTAGACGGGTTCCGGAACTTCGACAACGGCGAGAACGCCCTGCCGGCCGAATACCTGCTGCTGGACCGGGCCAACCTGCTCGGCCTGACCGCGCCGGAGCTGACCGTTCTGGTCGGCGGCCTGCGGGTGCTCGGCGCGAACGCGGGTGGATCGAACCTGGGTGTCCTGACCGAAAACCCGGAGACTCTCACGAGCGACTTCTTCGTGAACCTGCTCTCCTTCGACACGGTCTGGAAGCCGGCCGACGAGAACTCGAGCACCTTCGAGTCATCGAACGGGTGGACCGGCAGCCGGGCCGACCTGGTCTTCGGCTCGAACTCGGAACTCCGCGCCCTGGCCGAGGTCTATGCCTCCGATGATGCCGGTGACAAGTTCGTGACCGACTTCATCGCCGCCTGGACCAAGGTGATGAACGCGGACCGCTTCGACCTCGACTGAACAAGAGGCTCGCCGGGATCGAGAAGGCGAAAGTGGCCATATAGCGCTCCCTTCAGCCTTCTCGGTCCGGGCCGGCCACGCCCGGAAGCGGCCAGCCGTCTTCGTATCCAAAGACCTCGCGCAGCGGCGCGTGCCCGTAGCGCTCTGAGACGACCTCGATGTGGTCCGGAGTGACCAGCGCGGGGTGGGAAACACCGCAGCTGCGGGCGAGGGCCAGAAGTTCGGCCCGCAGGTTGACTATGTAGTTCGCGGCCTGGCTTGATTTCAGTTGCGCGTCTAGGCCGCGCATCAGCCAGCGCGACTGGGTGGCCACCCCGGCCGGGCAGCCTCCGGTGTGGCAGCGCTGCGCCTGGATGCAGCCGATCGACATCATCGCCTCCCGGCCGACGTTGACCATGTCGCAGCCAAGCGCGGAGGCGAACAGGGCCGCGTCGGGGAATCCGAGGCGGCCGGCCCCGATGAAGACGACGTCCTCGGCCAGACCGGCCCGGGCAAAGGTCGAGTAGGCGGCCGCGAAGGCGAGCTTGAAGGGCAGGGAGACGTGATCGGCGAAGGCCAGCGGAGCCGCGCCCGTGCCGCCCTCGCCGCCGTCGATCGTGATGAAGTCCGGACCGCCACCGGTCGCGGCCATGCGCTCGACGAGTTCCTCCCAGAACCCGAGCTCCCCGACCGCCGACTTGATCCCGACCGGGAGGCCGGTCACCCCGGCCACCTGCTCGACGAATTCGATCAGGCCGTCGACGTCACCGAAGGCCGAATGCGAAGGCGGGCTGACGCAATCGACCCCGACCGGGACGCCACGGCATTCCGCTATCTCGGGCGTCACCTTGGCGGCCGGAAGCAGGCCGCCTAGACCCGGCTTGGCACCCTGCGAGAGCTTGATCTCGATCGCCCGGACCGGAGCCCCCTCGACGGTCTCGCGGAGCCTTTCGAGGCTGAAGCGGCCTTCCTCGTCGCGGCAGGCGAAATACCCGGTGCCGATCTGGAAGATGAGCTCACCACCGTGGCGGTGATACGGGGAAATCCCGCCCTCGCCGGTGTTCTGCAGGCAGCCGGCGATCGCGGCGCCCCGGTTCAGGGCCTCGACCGCAGGCGGGGAAAGCGCGCCGAAACTCATCCCCGAAATGTTCACCATCGAGGCTGGCCTGAAGGCGTGTTTCCGGTCGTGGGCGGCACCCATCGTCTTCGCCGCCGGGACCTCGAAGTCGGGTCCGCTGCCAGGCTCGCCTTCGGCCGGGACAGGAGCCGGAAAGGGCGAGTGCTTGATGATCACCAGGTTGTCGACCGCCTCGACCTCGTCATCGGTGCCGAAACCGAAGACATTCGGCTGGCCCTCCGACGAGTTCTTGATCCAGCGCCGCTGGTCACGCGAGAAGGGCCGCTCCTCGTTGTTCGAGGTGACGATGTACTGCCGGAGCTCGGGCCCGAACCCCTCGAGCAGGTATCGGAAGTGACCCACCACGGGGAAGTTGCGGAGGATCGCCTTGCGCCTCTGGGCGACGTCATAGCCAACCACTGCCGCCAGTGAAGCCAGCGAGGCAAGCGCAATTCGTCTCGTTCGCTTGCGCATGATGGGATGAAACCTAGTGGGTCAGCGACCAGAGGTGGTGGGCACAGACCAGAGGTGGCGGGCACAGCAAAACGGGCCGGCGCAAAATCGCCGGTCCGTTTTCAGTTTCGGGAGGTCAGGGGAACGGCGGACCTGTCCGTATGTCCAGGCAGAGGGTGCCCAGATATATCGGCAGGTCGTTGAACGGGTCCGTGTTCCAGAACTTGTAGGCCCTCGACTTCGGTCGCGGATCCATCCCGAGGAAGTGGATGTACCCGTGGTAGGAGGGCGCGATGCCCAGCACGCCGACGATCGCCCGCGAGCCGTCGTAACAGGCCACCCGCTTCTCCTGAACCTTGTCCTTCTTCAGGGTTCGCGCACCCAGCGGCCAGTAACCGGGCTTCAGATAGACACGCAGCCTGTGGGCATGGCCCCAGGTCCACCCGGTTCTGAGTCTGAGGCAGAGCACACTGACTTCGATCGAGGAAGGACTCGAAACCACGAAGTTCCAGTTCCAGGAGGAGCTGAGCGGATTGCCCGGATAAAAGCTCTTCTCCCAGACATTGCCCCCGGTCAACAGCTTGAAGCCCGGGGCGACCGCAACCTCCTTGCCCGGAATGCAGCTCAGCGAAGCACTCGAGAAATCGCTGCCCGGGAACCAGGCGGTCTCCTTCAGCGGCCGGACCTTGATCTTGTGCTGGTGGCTGTTCTCAACGGTCTTCTGCCCCAGACAGTTCGCAAACAGCTTGACCTGGGCGCGCCCGTCTGCGTTGTTGGTCAGTTCGAAATGCCACTTGGCCCCATCGCCGCCCTGCTGAAGGTCGTTGTAGGACCTGGTCACGGTGACGTCCCGCATGTCTCCGAAGACGCCGATCTGCGGGTTGGCCTGATCGACGTTGTCGACTCGCCACATGCCGTCGATCGCGTAGTCACCCGGCTCGCAGTACACATGCTCATGCATGTACTGACCACCATTCAGATCGATGTGCTTCTCGACCTTGTAGACCTTGGTGAAGTGCGTGGGTGCTGCCGAAGCGGCCGCTGGCAGCAGCATTGCCGCGGCGAAGATCCCCAAGGCGAAAACAAGCAGCCTCCGGACCGGTTTCCTGAAGCTCGTGCCTGTGTACATCTGTAACCCCCCCTCGATCCCTGGCAGGTTGCCCGGATCTGTTGGCGCTGAGTCTCCTGTGCCTGTGGCCAAACATGAATGTAGCCGCTGCCCCCGCAAGTAGCAAGTTTCTTGAAGACGCGCCCTTGCTGCCTGATCCTCCGCCTTTAGACGGTGGCCGGTCCGGTCACGCCGGCGGCGGTTGCCCTGTCGAAGGCGATTGCGGCGATGCCGGAGGGGCAGAGCATCGCAACGAACACCAGCCCCCCCTGGTCCTCCCTCTCGGAAATACTTTCCGGAGGGAGTAGCCGCTTTCGCGTGCGTGGCCAAGCCCCGGGGATCTGACCGGGTCAACGGTTTGGCGGACTTAGGGGCTAGGCTGGCGCCATGATCGTGCGGCGCCTTTTCCCCGGGCTGGTCAACATCCGGGAATACGAGGGTTCGCGGCGTCCGGATCTGATCGCCGGCGTCGTACTCGCCGCGATCCTCGTACCGCAGGGGATGGCCTATGCCCAGCTGGCCGGCCTGCCCCCGGTCACCGGTCTCTATACAACCGTGGCCTGTCTGGTCGGCTACGCCCTCGTGGGGCCCTCCCGGGTGCTTGTGCTGGGGCCGGACTCGTCGATCTCGCCACTGATTCTCGCCTCCACCGCGCCGCTTCTGGCGGGGGGTCATCCAGGCAAGGCGATCGTCCTGGCCGGCATGCTGGCGATCCTGGTCGGCCTGGTCGAGATCGGCCTCGGCATCGGCAAGCTCGGATTCGTCGCCGACCTGCTTTCGAAAGAAGTTCAGATCGGCTACATGAACGGACTGGGCATCACGATCATCATGGGCCAGCTGCCGAAGCTTTTCGGCTTCTCCACCGACGGCGACTCATTCCTGGGTGAGGTGAAGACCTTTTTCCAGGGCCTCGACCAGACCGACCTCACCACTTTGGTGCTCGGCCTGGGGGTGTTGGCGATCCTGCTGGTCTTGCCGAAGATCACGAAGAAGTACCCGGCGGTCCTGGTCGCGGTGATCGCCGCGACCGTGGTCTCGGCGGCCTTCGGCCTCTCGGCTCATGGAGTCGACACCGTCGGCACTCTCCCCCAGGGAATCCCGGCCCCTTCGATTCCGTTCACCGAGGCCTCCGACGTTGTGCCGCTCCTGATCGCCGCCTTCGGCATCGCCCTGGTTTCGCTAACCGACACGATCGCCACCGCCACCGCCTTCGCCAATCGGCGCGGTGAGGAGATCAAGGCAAACCAGGAAATGATCGGCATCGGCACCGCAAACATCGCGGCCGGCCTCTTTCAGGGTTTCGCGGTCTCGACCAGCGGTTCGCGGACCGCCGTGGCCGAGCAGTCCGGGGCGAGGACCCAGTTGACCGGCCTGGTCGGGGCGGGTCTCGTGGCCCTGCTGCTGCTCTTCCTGAACGGACTGCTGGCCGACCTGCCCCAGACCGCCCTGGCCGCAGTCGTGATCGCCGCCGCGCTCTCGCTGATGGACCTCGGGCTGCTTCGCCGCTACTTCGACGTTCGCCGCAGCGCGCTCGGTGTGTCGCTGGTCGCCACCGCGGGCGTGATCTTCCTCGGCGTCCTGCAGGGCATCGTGATCGCGGTCGCCCTGGCGATCATCCTCTTCTTCCGTCGCAACTGGTGGCCGCATGGCGCCGTGCTCGGTCATAGAAGTGACGGCGAGGGCTGGCAGGATGTCACCGACTTCCTGGACGCGAAGGAGACGCCCGGTGTAGTCATCTACCGCTGGGAGGCCCCGCTCTTCTTCGCCAACGCGAGCCGGTTCCGTGACGAGGTGAGGCGACTGGTCAAGGAGCGCCAGCCGGGCTGGGTCGTGATCCAGTGTGAGGCGGTGACCGACGTGGACGTGACCGCGGCCGAAATGATCGAGCAGCTCGACCTCGAGCTGAACTCGGCCGGCATTCACCTTGCCTTCGTCGAGATGCGCAAACGCCTGCAGGACCTGACCCGTCAGTACGGACTGATGGATTCGGTCGATCGCCAGAACTTCTACCCGACCATCGAAGCCGCGCTCGCCGCGATCGAGAGCAAGCGCGACGAGGTCCCGAACGACGCCTAGCGTCCCGCGGGAGTCGTCGCGAACGGACGGGCAACCCGCCGCCGGAACCAAGCCGAGCGGGCCAGCAGGATCGCGGCAGCGATGCCGGCTGAATCGATCGCGACGTCGACCGGACTGCCGTGCCGGCCGGCCACCGAGGTCTGGTGGAACTCGTCGCTGATCGCGTAGAGAAAGGCGATCAGCGCGGCCCAGGCCAGCGGGTTCCGGGTGACCGGCGCCAGCGCCCGCCACCAGAGCAGGGTCAGCAGGGCGTAGACGCTCAGGTGAGCGAGCTTTCGCAAAAGCAGATCCCAGAAACCCAGTCCGGTCGAAAGATCGGGCTGGGCAGAAAGCACGAAGATCACCCCCATCAGGGCGATCGGCGGGAGGAAGTTGAGGGCCAGCTTCGGCACAACCGACATAATCGCCAACCAGGGCCGGCCCGGGCACCCCGGCCTTCCATTCAAATCCCGAAGGAGCCACATGCCAGAAGTGACCGCCGACATGACAATCACCCTCGACGGCTACGCGAGCGGTCGTGGCCAGAGCCGGGAGAAGCCGTTCGGTGACATGGACACGGACCGCCTTCACGGCTGGATGTTCGATCACCGCGACGAAAACCGGGTGGAAGCCGAGGCGATCACCGAGGCCGGTGCCTACATCATGGGCCGCAAGATGTTCTCGGCCGAGGAAGGCGAATGGGATCTCGAGTGGACCGGCTGGTGGGGCGAGGACCCTCCCTACCACGCCCCGACCTTCGTGCTCTGCCACCGTCCCAGAGCCAGCATCGAGATGGAAGGCGGCACCACCTTCCACTTCGTCACCGACGGAATCGAAGCCGCCCTGGAGCGGGCCCGCGAAGCGGCCGGTGAAAGGACGGTCTCGATCGCCGGCGGACCGAGCGTGCTCAACCAGTACCTCGACGCGGGACTGGTCGATGAGCTACGCCTTCACGTGAGTCCGTTTCTGGCCGGGGGCGGCGAGCGGATCTTCGACGGCGTCAGGGACCTCGATCTGAAGCCTCACAGCAGCCGCAGCACCCCCTGGGTCACCCACCTCGTCTACCGGCGCTGACTCCCGGTGGCATTAGGGTTGCCCTGTGGAGGAAGTCGCACTCAGGGTGCCGTCGATCGGGAGCCTGTTCGATCAGTGGAGTGCCGAGCCGCTCGAGCGGAGGCCGCTCGACGACGACGCGCGGGAACGGATCCTCGACGCCTGGTCGGAGGGCAAGAAAGGCCGGCAGTCTCCCGAACGGCTTTGCCTGGTCCTGCCGGAAAGCGAACGCAAGGAGGGGCTAGGGGATTCGATCCTGGCTGCCTTCCGCTTCGACATGAAAGAGACCCGTCTCGACAGCCGCTATCGCTGGATTCGTCGCAGTTTCACCGCTAGAGAGAGCCGGATCGGTTTCCTGGTCTTCTTCGTCGCGATGGTGATCTCGGTCCTGATCAGCAGCGGTACCGACGGTGACAGCGTTGAGACTCTGTTCTCCCAGACCTTCGTGGTGATCGCCTGGGTGGCCCTCTGGGGACCGGCCGGCCGCTTCATCCGCGGTGCCTCCTACCGGCTCGAGCAGAAGACCTTCGCCGAACTCGAGCAGGTCCCGGTCGAGATCCGCTGGGAATAGAAACGCCGGCTAACGCCGGGCCGGCTCGGGGACGCTCCGGACGATGAACTCGTCTTCGCGGAACGCGCCAAGCCGGCGTTTCAGGTCCCGGGCGCTCCACGGATACGAAAAGCCGCTTCGACCCTTGCTGTCGATGAAGTACGAGCCGCAATCGTTGTTCCAGACGGTTCCCGCCAGAGCCTCGTCGACCGTGACGTTGAAAGCGTCCTGCGCCTCGCCGCGAACCTCCCCCACCCCGTCGCCGATCGCCTTGATCGCCGCCACGATGTACTCGGTCTGGGCTTCCATCAGCACGGTCGCCGAGGTGTTGATGCCGATGTTGGGGCCGAGCATCAGGAAGGCGTTGGGGAAACCGGCGACCGCGGTCCCGAGATAGGCCCTGGGGCTGCCGTCCCAGGTCTCGGCCAGGCTGCGCCCGTCGGCCCCGCGCACGATCCCGGCGACCGGCATGTCGAGGATCTGAAACCCGGTCCCGAGAATCAGCACGTCGACCTCGTGGAAGTTGCCGTCGCTGTCGGTCACGCCATCCGGCCCAGCCGAGGTCACCGCCCGGGGGACCACGGTCACGTTCTCCCGGGCCAGGGTCGGGTACCAGTTGCTGGACATCAGCACCCGTTTTCATCCGAGCGTGTAGCGCGGCGTCAGCGCGTCCCGTTTCCCGGGGTCAGTGATCGCCCGCCCGATGTTTTTCTCACCGAGCCGCTGGAACCGGTTCATCACCCGCGGGTGGTGCATCGCCCGGTTGAAGAGTTCGGTCAGATTGAAGATCAGGCCCCGCGCGAGCCGCTGGGTGAACGGGAAACGGCGGTAGAGGTTCTGCTCGAATCCGGAGATCCGGCGATCGGGCTTCGGCAGAACCCAGTGGGCGGTGCGCTGGAAGACGGTCAGGTGTTCCACCTCGCCGGCGATCTCGGGAACGAACTGGACCGCCGAGGCCCCGGTACCGGCGATGCTCCTCGCCCCGGTCCAGGATCACGAAATCCTCGATCCCGGCCTCCCGCAGCCGCGCCGCAGCACAGATGCCAGAAAGCCCCGCCCCGATAATCGCCACCCGTTCCATCGACGGGTACTTTGTCAGGCCGGCGAAGACCCGGGATCTAGATCCGGTTCCTCACCTTCAGGCTCCGGAAGACCGTGGCCGGCTTTTTCGCCTTGCGTTTGCCGACCTTCTTCGACTTGATCCTGAGTTTGAGGATCAGCTTTGCCGAAGCCTGGAAAGTCATTGCCTCGACCTTCTCCCGGATGGCCGGCTTGACCGTGAACTTGACGAACTTCTGCTTCCCGGAAGCGACGGTCGCCTTGACCGTGTTGGCCATCGGCTTTCCGTTCGACCTGGCAGTCACCGGGGTCGCCTCGATAGAGCATTTCGGCTTGAACTTCGAGGGACAGACGATCATCAGGTAGAGGTTCGTCCCGTCGAAGGACGCTGTCGTGGTGCTGGGTCGGGCGATTCCCGGCAGGGGCAGTGGCGGCGCTCCGTTCGGGTCGAACTCGAAGGCTCCGAGGTCGCAACTACCGGCCGGACGGGTGACTCCGCGCTGGTCCACCGGCGGGCAGAGGTCGGGGGCAACAGATCCGGCCGCGTCGATCGCCGGGCTCCCCGGACCGATCGAAACGGTCGGGGTCCGTCCGCCGTTATCCGCGAGCGCCCCGACCTGGGCGTCGGCCGGCGAGGTGAGGCTGCCCGGGTCGAACCCGATCAGGCAGTTGCCAGCGCCCAGTGCCTGGGTGCTGATCACGAACCGCGGCATGAACGAAGGCCCGGACTGGCAATCGGGCTCCGAAGTGAAAGGTTCCGGTGACTTATCCGTGTTGTCGGCCAGGATCGAATTGACCAGACCGACGCTGCCGGTTCCGGTGGCGATACCTCCGCCACCACCGAGGCCGTCGGTGTTCTCGTCGGCACCGTTGCCAGCCACGGTGATGCTGCGAAGGTCCGCGCTGGCCGAACCGCCGACGTAGACGCCACCGCCCGAGCCGTTCGCATTGTTGCCGCTGACTGTGGAGTTCAGCATCTTCAGAGTCGAGGAACCGGAGGTGTGAATGGCCCCGCCGTCGCCGGTCGTGTCGCTGCCGGAGATCGTCACCCCGTCGAGCTCGAGTATTCCGACGCTATGCCGGATCGCCCCGCCGTTCTGGTCGGACCCTTCGCTGTGACCGCCAACCAGACTGATGTTCTCGAGGATGAGCGGACCGGCGTTCTCGTCGACGTGATCGAAGATCCGATCCGAACCGATCCCGTCGATCGTCACCTTCTCTCCTGGTCCGGCCGGCCTGATCGTCAGCGATCCGGCGCCGATCACATCCAGGTCCCCGGTCAGGCCGCGTTTCTCGCCGGCGCCGCCAAGAGTCAGCTTGTAGTGGCCCCCGGGCACCAGTACGACATCGTCCCCGTCCCCGCGAGGACAGGTGCCCGCCGGGTTGTCGTCATCCGCCGAGATGAAGGCATTCCTGAGCGAACAGTTCGTTCCCCCGAAACCGTCAACGGTCGTGTCAACGGTAATCACGGTCGCCCCTGCCGATGGAACCAGAGCCAGTCCCGAGAGCACAGCCACGACACCCGCCAGCCACTTCTTCATTCCCATCCCCCCATCAGTTGGCCATAACCTGTTCTTCAACCTATTGCCAACCGGCTTCCAGTTCAAGACGCCACCCGTTTCAGGCCGTCAGCGGGTCGGCGGCACCAGTTGTCTCGGCCATTTGCCGACGGAGCAGGACAACCGAAATGGCAAGGATCCAGAGCGGCATCAGCATGAAGACCAGGATTCCGCCAACGCCGGTCAGGCAAAGGCCACCCATCACGACCGAAACCCAGGCGATCCACTTAGGCAGGGTCGCGGTGCGCAGCCCGCCGATGCCGGTGGCCAGAAGCGTCAGTGCCGAACCGACCAGCCAGGGCATCCACGCATAGTCCGCGACTATCGCGGCGGTGAGCAGCGAATCGTCACTGAGACCGGCTTCCGCCGCCCCGGCGGCCGCGGCGGTGACCATTCCCATTACCGCGATTCCCATCACGAGAAGCGTGCCGCCAAAGGCGACCATCGACGAATACGTGGATTCACCGGCCTCCCCTGAGCGGAGTGTGGCTCTCAATTCGACCAGCAGCGCCGCCAG
This sequence comes from Solirubrobacterales bacterium, assembly GCA_020438425.1. Lineage (GTDB taxonomy): Bacteria > Actinomycetota > Thermoleophilia > Solirubrobacterales > 70-9 > 67-14. The sequence continues at coordinate 58,342 of JAGQUQ010000002.1, read as the reverse complement.
GAAGAAGGCCGACAGCAGGGCCAACGGGATGTTGGCGACCATGATCGAAGTCGCGTGGTCGTGGTAGAAGCTCACCACTTCGGCGTGGTTGGACTTCTCGACCTGAGGCACCGACCCGGGGACGAGTATCGCGGCGCCGAGCAGCAGGGCAGAGAGGATGCCCGCGATTGGAAATAGCCGGTGGAATCTGTCGTTGTGCACTTGCTCTCCTTGTTGGTCAGAGACCGAAGACGTTGGATTGGACGCCTTGACCTTCCTCCGGGACGTTCCCGCAAACAAGGGGCGCGTTCCCGACCGAACCGGGAAATACCCGGGAACCACGCTCCGGGGCGGTCCGGCGGCGTAAGAATGGTGGGCATGGACGAGCGCATCGAAGGGGACGTCGGATCCGCAGAAGGCCCGGCCGGTCGGCCAAGCAAGGTCGATCTGTTCGCCTGGCTCCTTGGACTGGCGGTGGTCGTCACCCTGGCCGTATCCTGGCTGACCACCGAATTCGAGGCCAGTTCGCCGCTTGAGTTCCTGATCGCGACCGCGGTGGTCCTGATGCCGGTCATCTTTGGGCTGCTTTTGGCCAGAGCCCAGCCCCGCAATGCCGTCGGCTGGCTTCTGTTGACCGAGGGCATGGTCCTATCGCTGATGGTCCTGAGCGACCAGCCGGCCCACGACTCGATCGCTCACGGTCCCACGGCATCCTTCACCGAGCAGCTCGCCGTGCTCTGGTCTCAGAGCCTCTGGCCGCTCATGTTCGTCGGCTTCGCGGGTATCGCCTATGTCTTCCCCGACGGGAGGTTCTTCAACCGGAAGTACCGACGTTGGGGACTAACCGGGGCAGCCGCGGTCGTGGTCTTCCTGACACTCGAGATCTTCGCGCCAAGCGGCTTCGAACCCCCGTATGAGGCAGTTGACAACCCCCTGGCGGTGGCGCCTTTCACCTCCCCCGACATGATCCTCTGGCCGCTCTTGCTGGTCGGTCTCTCCTCCCTCATCGCAGCGGCCTTCGCGGTCCGGGCGCGACTGAGGGCCTCGACGGGCGACCGGCGCCTCCAGATGCTGTGGCTCGCCTGGGCGGCGATTTGGATCCCCGCCAACCTGATGCTCTGTCTCTTCGACGGCCTCGTATTTGGTGCGGCTGGTGGCGAGGGCGTCCTGACTCAGATCGCTCTGCTCCTGATGGCAACGATGATGCCGCTGGCGATCGGCATCGGCATCCTGCGTTACCGCCTCTTCGACATCGAGGTGGTGATCAGCCGCACCCTCGTCTACGGGACCCTCTCCTTGATCATCGCAGCGGTTTACGCGGCGATCGTTGCTGCGTTCGCGGCGCTGTTCGGCAGCTCGACCGCGGCCGGGGTGCTCGGCGCAGGGGCCGTCGCGGTGATGGTCCAGCCGGTTCACGCCCGGCTCCAGCGAAGGGTCGATCGCTGGGTCTTCGGTGACCGTTCCGACCCCTACGCGGCCCTGCAGCGGCTCGATGACCGGCTGAAAGAAACCCAGGCCCCGGAGGAGGCGGTGCAGGCGGTGGTCGATTCCGTGGCGGAGTCGCTGCGCCTGCCCTGGAGCGCGGTCGAGTTCGATCGCGACGGTGAAGGCATGACCATCGCCGCATACGGCGCCCGCGGCAGCGGCACCCTCGAAAGGCGCGAGCTCTGGCATCGTGGCGAGCATGTCGGCTCGCTGGTGGTCGAGATTCCGAAGGCCCGGCCGCTGTCCGAATCCGACCGGCGCCTGCTCGACCAGCTGGCCGGTCACGTCGGCGCGGCCGTTCAGTCGGTGCGCTTGACCATTGACCTGCTGGCTTCCCGCAAGGAACTCGTGACCGCCCGCGAGGAGGAGCGCCGGCGTCTTCGCCGCGACCTGCATGACGGGGTCGGTCCTTCGCTGGCGGCGATGTCGCTTCAACTCGAAGTCCTCAGGGGACGGGTGAGCGAAGAGGATGAAGCACTGGTCGAACAGCTCGGAGCCCAGGCCCAGGAGGCGATCGTGGACATCCGCCGGCTCGTCTACGAGTTGAGACCACCCGCGCTCGACCAGTACGGCCTGGTCAGCGGGCTCTCCGAACAGGCCCGGCGCATGTCAAGCGAGGCGACCGCCTTCTCGGTTCAGGCGCCGGAGGAGATGCCGGCCTTGCCGGCAGCGATCGAAGTCGCCGTCTACCGCATCGCACTGGAAGCGATGACCAACGCGGCCCGACACTCGGGGGCGAGTTCCTGCGAGGTGAACATCTCGGTCGATGGCCCAGTGAGCGTCACCGTCGAGGACGACGGCGTCGGGATCGAAACCACCGCCGCCCACGGGGTGGGGCTGCGCTCGATGCGCGAACGCACGGACGAGCTTGGCGGCGACTTCGCGATCGGGCCCCGCGCCTCCGGCGGCACGACTCTGCGCGCCGGGTTTCCCCTGGAGGAAGTGTGACCGATATGCCGCTCACCGCGGTGATCGCGGATGACCACCCGACCTTCCGGAACGGACTCAGGTTGATGCTCGAAAATCGTGGCGATATCGCCGTGGTCGGCGAAGCCGCGAACGGGGTCGAGGCCCTGGAGCTGGCGGCGGAGCATCGGCCCGACGTGGTTCTGATGGACCTGCGGATGCCGGAACTCAACGGCATCGAGGCCACCCGCCAACTGCTCGCCCGGCAGCCTGAGGCCAGGGTGATCGTGCTGACCATGTTCGAGGACGACGATTCAGTCTTCGCGGCGATGCGGGCGGGTGCCCGCGGCTACCTCCTCAAAGGCGCCGAGGGCGAGGACATCCTGCGGGCGGTGCATGCGGTCGGAAACGGCGACGCGATCTTCGGCCCGGGGATCGCTGCCCGGATGATCGAGTTCTTCGCGACCGCGCCCCGGTCGGCTTTCCCCGAGCTGACTGACCGCGAACGGGAGATCCTCGAACTCATCGCCGAGGGCAAGACCAACATGCTGATCGCCGACCGGCTGGTCCTCAGCCTGAAGACGGTCCGCAATCACGTCAGCAGCATCTTCAACAAACTCCAGGTCCCCGACCGGGCCGCCGCAATCGCCAAGGCCAGGGAAGCTGGCCTCGGCCCCACCCCGCTCGACCCGACCTAGGTCCCGGTCATGCGCAGGCGGCCTTGGCGGCGACGCGCGAACGGCGGAGCGCCTCCTTGGCCTTGTTCGCATTCTTGCGCGCCCTAGCCGACTGCTTGCGTGCTGCTGCCTTCTTTGACTACTTCGCCTGCTTCAAACGAGCCGCGGCCCTGGCCGCGTTCGTCGGTCATCCCGTCGACGCCGGATGAGCCGCCGCTCGGCTTGACTGTCATCTCGAAGACGATCGGCTGCCCGCTGATCTGGGGCATGGCCGGGCCGATCTCGGTACGGACGGTGCCGATCAGCACCTCGGTACGACCGACGATGCCCGTCCTGGTGGCGGACCTGGCGGCGGCGTTGCCTGATATCACCCTGAAGGTGAGCTTGTAGATTGCGGCCAGGATGCGCCCGGCGCACCGATGAATCAGAGCATCGCGTTGGTGACCCTAGGGGTCGGCGACTACGAACGAGCGAAGGCGTTCTACTCGGTGCTCGGATGGAAGCCGGCCCGGGAGATCGAAGAGACCGCCTTCTACCAGGCGAACGGGGTTGTCCTCGTCCTCTGGGCGCGCGAGGAGCTCGCGGTAGACATGGGAATCGCTGACAACGGGGCAACCTGGAGCGGGATCGTCCTCGCCCACAACGTGAGTTCGCGGGAAGAAGGTGAATGGGCTGGCCGGGTCACCGGGCTCGGCGACCAGCGGGTCGAGATCGCCATGATGCTCACCCCGGACCGCCGCAACGCCCTCTGCCGCATCCGCGGACCGGAAAACCTCCTGATCGGCCTCGCCCAGAAACTCTGACCAGCAGCCCGGCCCGACCTCGGTCCCCGCCCCGGTCGTAGGTCCGGGCAGACTTCCCGCCAGCCTCCGGGCACCAAAACAAGGGCAGAGCGAATCTCCGCCGGGCTCAAGCCAAGAGCAAACGAGAAATCTCCGATATCCCTGGCTTTCGTAGCCTGAGGGGGCTTGATCCGAACTTGCGACTCGACCTCGACACCGTCGAGAACAGATCGGCCCCGGTATGGAGACACAGTTTCGTTGGGTAGACTTGCTCTCATGGACGCGAGTCCGATTCCCGCTTCTGTTGATGAGTTGACCAGCCGGTTACTCACCGGAGAACGCGCCGAGCAGATCGCCCGTCTCGTACGACGCATCGGTGTGGCCGACAGCGATGCGGAGAGGCTTGAGGTCCGTTCACCGGTGACCGGTGAGCTGGTGGCATCGGTGCCGGCCTGCGAGGTGCCGGATGTCGAGGCGGCGGTGCAGCGTTCGCAACAGGCTCAGACCGAGTGGGCGCGCTGGTCCGCACGCCGCCGGGCGCGGGTGCTGCTTCGCTTCCACAGCCTGCTGCTCGCCCGTCAGCGCGAGGTGCTCGATCTGATCCAGCTGGAGAGCGGCAAGTCGCGCCTGAATGCGTTCGAAGAAGTGATGGCCACCGCTTCAACCGCGCGCTACTACGGCAAGCACGCGCCGGCGCATCTGCGGGTCCGGCGCCGGGCCGGCGCGACCCCGGTGCTCACGAGGGCCTGGGAGCACCATGTCCCCGTCGGGGTGTGTGGGTTCATCACGCCCTGGAACTATCCCCTGACGATGGGAGTCACCGACGCGCTGGCGGCGCTGGTTGCCGGGAACGGCGTGGTCGTAAAGCCGGATGCCCAGACGCCGCTTGCGGCCCTTTGGGCCTTCGAGCTGCTCGAGCAGGCGGGACTGCCGCCGGGTCTGGCTCAGGTGGTTACCGGAGACGGCCCGGTGGTCGGCGGCGCGATCGTCGAGCTCGCCGACTTCCTGATGTTCACCGGCTCGACCGCGACCGGCCGCAAGCTCGCCGCCCGCTGCGGCGAGCGACTGATCGGTTGTTCGATGGAACTCGGCGGCAAGAACGCGATGCTGGTGCTGCCGGATGCCCGCCTGGAACGCGCCGTCAAGGGAGCTATCAGTGGCTCCTTCGGCAACGCCGGTCAGCTTTGCATCTCAATGGAGCGCATCTATGTGCACCGTTCCCTCTTCGACGGGTTCGTCAGCCGATTGGCCGAGCAGGTCGGCAAGCTGAAGCTCGGGGGCGACCTCGACTGGAATAGCGACATCGGGTCGATGATCTCCCGCAAGCAACTCGAGGCGACAACCGCCCACCTCGAGGACGCCGTCGCCAAGGGTGCCTCGGTCATCGCGGGTGGCCAGCCGCAGCCGGAGGCGGGACCACTGTTCTTCGAACCGACCGTGCTCGTCGGCGTCACACCCGACATGGACTGCCACGCCAGCGAGACTTTCGGGCCGCTGCTCGAGGTCTACCCGTACGAAGATGTCGACGAGGCGATCAAGCTGATCAACGATTCCGATTACGGTCTCAACGCGAGCATCTTTTCCGGGAGCATCTCCTCCGCCCGTGCGCTCGCACCGCGGATCAAGGCAGGCACGGTCAACATTAACGAGCCGTACGCGGCCGCGTTCGGCTCGATCGACGCGCCGATGGGTGGCATGAAGCAGTCCGGGGTGGGGCGCCGTCACGGCGCGCAGGGAATCCTCAAGTACACCGAGGCCCAGACCGTCGCAGCGCAGAGCCTGCTGCCGCTGACTCCGGATGCGGGAACCCCGGCCGCGCCGTACGCGGCGGTGATGACTTTCGGCTTGCGGGCCTTGCGGCGGATCCCCCGGGTGTGAGCCTGATGACCCGCTACGACTACGACTACGTCGTCGTCGGGTCCGGATTTGGCGGCAGCACCGCCGCCCTGCGTCTGGCCGAGAAGGGCTACAGCGTGGCCTTGCTGGAGTGTGGCCGCCGATACGAGGACGCGGACATGCCCGAGGCGACCTGGCAGATCCCGCGGGCTTTCTGGCTGCCGATGCTGAAGCTCAGAGGCATGCTGCGCGTTTCGCCGTTCAAGGACATAACGGTGCTGTCGGGCTCGGGTGTCGGCGGCGGGTCGCTCGTGTACTCGATGGTGTTGCTGCGCCCGCCGGACCGCACCTTCGATGACCCGCAGTGGGCGGGACTCGCCGACTGGCGGGCCGAGCTGCCGGACCACTACGACGAGGCCGAGCGCATGCTGGGCGTCATGCGATACGAACGGGACGGGGTCGGCGACCGGCTGCTGAAGGACGTAGCCGACGACCTCGGCGTCGGCGACACCTACTCGAAGCCCACAGTCGGTGCCTTCCTGGGCGCACCCGGGGAGACGGTCGAAGACCCCTATTTTGATGGCGACGGGCCGCCGCGCACCGGCTGTACACGTTGCGGTAACTGCATGGTCGGCTGCCGGGTGGGAGCGAAGAACATCCTGACCAAGAACTACCTCTACTTCGCCGAGCGCCTCGGGGTGCGAATCCTGCCCGAGCGCCTGGCGACCGACATCCGCCCGCTCGGCCTGAGCGGGGACGGGAGCGAGGGCTTCGCGGTCACGAGCGTCACCCCGGGCAACGTGTTGATGCGCAATCGCCGGACGGTGAATGCACGCGCCGTCGTCGTCGCGGCCGGGACCTTGGGAACCAACAAGTTGCTGCAGCGTTGCAGGCTCAACGGGTCGCTCAATGTTCTGTCACCGCGCCTGGGCGAGAAGGTGCGTACCAACTCCGAGTCGGTGCTGGCCGTGACCGCACCGGACGATCGTTTCGACCTCTCCGACTCGGTCTGTATCTCATCGAGCATCTGGCTCGATGAGAACACGCATGTGGAGCCGGTGGTTTACGGGACCGGCGGAGACTTCAACTCTTCAATGTTCTCGCTCCTGGTCGATCCGGGGTCGCGGGGAAAACAGCCCCTGCGTTTCGCCACCGCGGCGCTGCGCAATCCCCGCACGCTGCTGCGGGCAAGCAATCCGCGCCACTGGTCGCGCCGGACGCTGCTTTTCATCGTCATGCAATCGCTCGACTCGTCGATCCGGCTGCGCCCGTGGCGGCGGCTACGCGACGGCACGGTGCTTTTACAGACCGAACCGGACCCCGGCTCACCGCGCCCGCAACCGATTCCGGCCGCCTACGATGTCGCCCGTCGCCTGGCTGAGAGGATGGGTGGCACGGCCCAGGCCTCGGTGTTCGAAGCCATGGCGTGCACGCCGGTGACAGCCCACTTCCTCGGTGGCGCCGTGATCGGCGCCACTGCCGACCAAGGGGTCGTCGACGCTGACCTCAAAGTGCATGGCTACGAGAACCTCATGATCTGTGACGGCTCGGTATTGCCCACCAATCTCGGCGTCAACCCCTCACTGACCATCACCGCGCTAGTCGAACGCGCTATGGATCCCATACCCGCACGCCGCGGCGGTCCCAGGGCGAGCTCGCCTGCATTCTCAAAGTAGAGCCAGCCGAAGCCTCCGGCTACCGCCGCATGAGCGAAAGATCGCGGGCTTGACCTTCGGTGAATAGCGGGGACCTGATCGGTCTCTCGGGGTGACACGCGATGTGGCAATCGAAGCTACGCGGCCACGATGGCCACGGTTATGGCGAGCACCACGGATTGGTGGATGGCAACGAGAACGCCGGGGGTCTTCGGCTTGAGATTCACCGCGTGAAAAAGCAAGAAGCCCACGACCACCTGGGCGACGGCCAGGTAGAACGCCAACGGGTAATCCGGCATCACGCTCCCCAGGGCAGCCACCACGATCAAGGCGGCGAACAGGTGGATGATCATCACCACCTGCGGGGCGCGCTGCGGCCAGGAGAAGGCTCCGATCGGCTTACCGAAGCCGCGATGGCCGGTGGTCATGCCACCAAGAAGCACAGCGAAGAGCACCACACAGAGCGGAGGCGTGTCACTCAAGTAGGACCAGAAGTCGACTCCTGGCTGATAGATGGTCATCAGGTAACTGATGAACACGCCGTAGGCGAGAAGCCCGTGAACACCATGCACGAAAGAGGGAAGCTGGCCGGAGAGCACATGGAGCGTCCCCATCCCCAGCGCAGCCGTCAACACGATCAGGATCAGGCCGTTCATCGTTGCCGAGTTCGGGGCCAGGGTCACCAGCACGAGACCGATCAGGCCGACCAATGTGGCGACGATCCGGTGGGCCGCCTCCGGGTCGCCCTTGATCAAGAGCACCCAGATGTTGCTGGTATACGGCCAATTGGTTCCCAGCGAGAGCCCGAAGCCGAAGCCTTCGACGAAGCCGCCGAGCAGAATCAGGATCGCGGCCAGCATCACCTGGGTCAGGTAGAGGCCGCTGACTACGGCCCCCTCGCCCGAATCCGGGGTGGTGAGGCCACGCACGATGCCCGCGACCACGGCAGCCAATACGAGTCCGGTGATCAGGAGCCTGATCACTCGAACAGTGGTGGTCACCTCGCCCTCCACCACGGAGGATTCTGACGTCGGGGGGAAAGTGGACTGGTCGATCTGCCGGATACTAGCCTGCGACGGCCGCATTGGCGCTCAACTCGCGAGGCGCTCTAGACCGTGTAGCCCTTCTCGCGCCTACCCGCGATTTCCGCCGCGAGGCTGAGTTCCCTCAGAATCGATTCCACTACGGAATCGATCAGTTCGATTGTCTCGCGGCATTGCTTTCGGCCAACCCTGTTGACCAGAGGCACGATCGATCCAGCAGCCATTTCGGTGACGACCTCGCCCGGATCCTCGCCCGGGTACGCATCCTCCGGAAGGATGTCGATCAAGTTGCCGAGAGTTTCAGTGACGAATATTCCTGCCTTGATCAAGGCGAGGGTCAGGGCCCATGCGTCATTTCTCTCGAATCGCTCGGTCGGGTCCCTGCTCCACTCGGGTCCTCGGGCCGGGGGGCGCCCTTTCCCCTGCGGCTTGGAACGACGATTACGTTGCGACCTGCTTCTATTGTCCATGCCCCTTAACGGATCCAGCACACGTAATTCGCCCCCCCGATGGAGGCGGCAGGCTCCTGGCTCATCTTGGCCATGAGCGATCTCCACTCCGCGCGGCAAGTAACTGATGCCTGACCCGAGCGTGGAACAGGCTGCGGGCAGCTCGTGCCGAAACTGCAAGGATGTCGGTCATTGAGTGAACCGTTTGCCGAAATGCTCACCGGTGGTCACCCCAACTCGCTCGGACGCACCGAGGAGGTCGTGGGGATCGTGGTCGATGACAGGACGCGACTCGACGAGCTATTCGCCTGCCTCGAAAGCCCCGACGAGTTGGTCCGTATGCGGGCGGGAGACGGATTGGAGAAGGTCTGCCGGCAGCAAGAAGAGTAGTTCCTGCCTTGGGCCGACCCAGATCCAAAGCTCGCCCGATCGCTACGCACCGGCGTGATCGCCTCACCAACGACCGGCGCAAGTCCGTAGCCCACCGCACCACGAAGTGCCTGGCAAAACTCAACTGACCTCCCACACCCAGAACTTTCCATCGATTGATTTGGCGCATCCTTTCATCGACGGGATGGCCTTGGAATCGACTCGTTTTTTTTGGCTTTGTCAGCATTTTAGGTGGTAAAATAACCCAAATGTCTGACGGATATCACGAGAGGCTATACCAGCTGGCGGAGTCACAAGCCGGGTACTTCACCGCCCAGCAGGCGATCGGGTCGGGCATGGATCGCAGCACCCTGCGTCACCACGCGCGCCGCGGCGGACGCTACGAACGGATCCGGCGCGGCCTGTTTCGCCTGCGCCACTTTCCCTCCAGCCCCCACGAGCACGTGATGGCCGCCTGGCTACCGCTCCGCGATGCCGGCGCCGTGGTCTCGCACGAGAGCGCTCTCGAGCTGCTCGAGCTTTCGGATGTGATCCCCAATACCGTTCACATGACTCTCCCCCGCTCGGAGCGAGGTCAGAGACGCCGCGACGGGATCCAGCTCCACTTCCCAAACAACGATCCCGCGAAAGAGGAAATCAGGCAAGTACAGGGGCTTCCTGTGACCAACCCGGAGCGAACCATCGTCGACGCGATCAAGGGCGGAACTCAACCCGAGCAAGTCGAGATGGCCATCCATCAGGCCCTCGAACGAGGAATGACAACGCCCCGGCGACTGCGGGCGGCAGCGTCGTCTAGCTCCGAGCGAGCGGGCAGGTTCGTTGAAGCCAGCATCGAGGGAGCGTCCCGATGAAGTACCAGGATCCAGCGTCGTTTCGCCAAGCGCTCGAACAGCGGCTAAAGGATCGGGCCGACGGCGACGGGGCGCTTCTGGCACGGATACGCAAGCGTGTTGCCTTCGACCGTCTGCTGGTTCGTCTAGCCGCGGTCGCCCGCGAGCAGTGGCTGTTGAAAGGAGGAATCGCGCTCGACCTTCGTCTCTCAGCCAGAGCAAGGAGCACCAAGGATGTCGACATCGAGTGGCGAGCCGAGGACGAAGCGTTGCTTGACATCCTCCTCGACGCGGCGACCCACGACTCCGGCGATTTCTTCGTCCTTACGATCGAGGGAACGGACGCGCCTGAGGATCGTCTCGGCGGGAGCCACCGATTCAAAGTGAGCACCTCCCTGGCCGGTCGCCCGTTCGAATCGTTCGTGCTCGATGTCGGGCACCGAGAGACTCAGGAAATCCGGTCTGAGACCCTGCGCACCGATGACCTCCTCACCTTCGCTGGAATCGAGCCGGTCGAGGTCGAAGCCATCGCCCTAGAGGTCCAGGTCGCCGAGAAGCTTCATGCCCTCACCCGAACCTACGAGGGCGGTCGTACCAGCACCCGCACCAAGGATCTGGTGGACATCGTTTTGATCTCCACCCTGTCCAGCCTCGATGCCGAGAGTCTCAAGCGAGAGATCCAGGAAGTCTTCACCTCACGTGGCACTCACCCAGTCCCGTACTCGGTGCCGTCCCCGCCACCGGAGTGGGATCAGCCGTTCCAGCACCTGGCCAGCGAGGTGGGGATACCGAACAAGGTCACCGGTGGTCATCGGGCTGCAGCCGCCTTACTGGACCCGATCTTGAGCGGCGAGGTCCCGGCCGGGACCTGGGAACCAGAGATTCAACGCTGGGAGAAGTCTGGATAGGACGAGGGGAGACCGCGAGGCGCCTGCCAAGGCCGATCCAGTCGCAAATGGGGGAATAGCGGGGGCAGGATCCGCTTCTCGGGGTGATGCCCGAATTCGGGAGCGAGTGGCCGTCTGAATCTCTTCCTACCAATGTGGCACGGACCAGCAGCCGAAGCGGCAATCTAGGGACAGGAGTAGCCGAACTCGGCGGCGGAAGTAGGCGCCGCCTCACATAGCTCAGCCGGATTAGGTTCATCCGCTCCATCTGGGATTGGAGGCAAGACCTCGGCCTGGGCTGCCGCTTCTTCGGCAGCCGCGGCCGCTGCGGCCGCAAGACGGGCTTGCTCTTCGGATACGTCCTCGGACCCAACTGTGTTGCCGCGCTTGGTTCCTTGCCTCGTACCTTTCCGTTGGCCTCGCTTCAAGCCGAGCTTGCGACCTCTGTCTTCGCCGCGGTCCAGCGCATCGGGAAAAGCAGATCTGAACGCGACGCGAAAAGCTTCCCGTTGCTCCGTCCGGGCATCGTCCATGGTGGGGGCCTCGCCATGGCCCAGCAAGTAGCCGCCGAGTCCAGCGACGACACCGACCAGAATCACCGCGGCAATCGAGATCGGTGTTCGTTTGCTCATCGACTTACCTTGACATCCTTCTTGGGAGGTGCATCTAGACCCGCTTCTTCCCAAGCATCCAGGTAAGCGATTTTGTAGGCCTGGTTATAGGAGACGGCGAAGCCGAGGGACTTGCCCTTCGCGAAGCCTGCTCGAAAGCCTCGAATGTCGCCACGTTTCTCCCCAACGGCCCGGCCTGCAGTGGTTCCGGTTGCTCGCGCCGCTTCGAGGTCCTCTCCGCTGTTCTTCCCGAACAGGTAACCCCCAATGCCTAACACGACCGCCACTGCCACTCCGGCCAAGATGGTCGCAAGCGTTGCTTTCCGGATCGCGACGGTGTCGTTGTTCTCGTCGTGGCGACCCGGCTGGAGGCTGGTAGCTTCTTCCGTGGTTTCGTTGGACATCATCGTCTCCCTCTTGGGCATCCCGTAGAAATGCAGCCGACCCTTGGCCTCTACGATCGTTGGCCGGGGCGCCCAATACTCGGTCCGATTCGTTTCTCGGGGTGACACCCGAGTTGTCGAACGAATAGCTGAATAGACGTCACGCTGCTACCGCCATTTCTGGGTTTACACCGAGGTCTTGTGTCACGATCGCGATTGCCGCGTCGAGGCCTATGTCTTCTGATACAAGGTCGAAGTAGGCCGCAAAGTTCTCGACTTGGGGACCGGGCTCCTCGGGAGTTCCCCATTCGGGCTTTCCGGTGATGCCTCCGTTGACCCAGACTCCGGCCAAGGCCGCCGCTGCGCCGACCGGGCATCGGCCTACGCCCCGTGAGTCGTAGCTGCCGGAGGTGATGTCGAACCACCCCGAGTCAAGGGCCCGTCGCATCCAGGTTCGAAGGTCCGTCGGCAACCTTCCGGTAGCCACCCTGAGTTCGCCCTCAAAGATGCTCATTTTGCGCACCAGCCCCTGAGGCGATCGTCGGACTTGCCCTTGAATTTTGCTGGTTCTTCGGTGAGTCTGACCGGCCCTTCCTCCAAGTCGGCGATCCAGACGCATCGAATTTCAGACACATACCTCTTGAAGTTTGTACCCCCCATGAGCTCTTGCGAGATCCGGCGTGTCAGATCGAACATCTCTCGCTTTTCTTCTCCTCTGCTGTTGTGCCGGCAAAGCATGATCCACACGGCGATCGCATTGGTCTCGCTCAAATCGACAGCTTTTTCTTCTTTGGCTCGGCCTTCACCGTAAGCCCAGGTGAGCCTCTTGCGCTGAAGCTTGGGAGACAACTGGGCCGCTGCCGCAAGACTCTGTATTAGCGCGTAGTAGGCGTTTTCGTCCCCACGACACTTCACTTCGGCAACGATCGGGCGATCACCCTGAGCCAGCAGCAGGTCCAGACGCAAGTCGATGCCTGAACCCTTCTTCTGTTTGATGCCCTTCGTCGTTCTCACCGGTTTGATTTCGCGGTCCACGTATTTGATCTTGCCGTGTCCTTCGAGAAAGAGGCCGCTCTTTCGGGCCCGAGCCGCGATATTCGATGTAACGACCTCGTCCGGAACGTACTCTTCGATGTATTTCGCTTGCCAGGTCGCCTCTTCTGAACGACGTGGGTGGAAAGGCTCCTTGCGTGGCATGTACTCCCTCTCGAGCTTGTCGACGCTTTCCTGGAAGTCGCGCGCGAGAACTGAAGCGTCCGCCACTGCCTTCTCCGCGAGCTTGAGCTGGGCCTTCGCCCTTGATCCACGAGGGCGAGGGCCTGAGTCGGCGCTCGCCTTCTGGTGTATTTCGACGTACCGCCGACCCATAGGGTTGACCGGCACCTTTGGCTTGCCACCACCCTTGCTGAAATCCATCTCAAACCTCCCACCACTCGTTGTCGTCTTTGACTTCAACCCCTTCGAACAGGTCGGCGTATGCGTTCGGTTCGTTCGTGTGGATCGGGATCACTCTATCCGGGGCGAGGGCGGTGGCGAGACACTGGAGATCGAATACCCGGGCGTGGCCGGAGGTGTGGACGAACTCGGGACTAAGCCCTTGCTGGGCGAGTTCCTGACCGGAACTTCCGAACTCCGGTTCGAGATATCCCGGCCACGACATCCAGACAGATCGAGCCCCGACCAGACACTGATCGCGGGCCAACTCACCAAGCATTGAGTTCCTAGTGAGCATCACCCAACGGCCGGGATCTTCAGCGATTTCGTCGCGAAATATGCGTGATCTACCTAGATAGTTCACCCGGTCAAATTCACCCGAACGAAGCACCCGGCGGCGCTGACTTTCTGTGACATAGACCCGAACGCCGTCGTCCATAGCGCTGGGAACGGTAGGGTCGTTCGTCGCCTTCGCGAGGTCGTTCGCGTAGAGATCGAGAATCAGGTGGCGTCCGGCGCGGCGGGCTGCGTTTCGCACCGAAACAAGCCTGTCGGTGTTCTGGGCCGAGAAAAAGGCTAGGGCCAACCCTTCATGGTGAGCAAAGAGTTCGGAGCAGCGTTCTTCAACCGCGAGTTCATCTTGCATTGAAGAATTCCTTTCGAGCGCGACTTCTCGGCCGACATTGGTCCCTTCAAGAAGAAGGCAGTCGGACCCGGAGGCGACTTTGATCAGGTTCTCCAACCAGCCACTTTTCCTACCGTGTGCGCGCAGATCACCCGAGTAAACAAGGCGCTTTCCGGCAGCCTCGATCAGAAAGGCGCGGGAGTCGTAAGCACTGTGGTCGACCCGAAAAGTGGTGATCCTGAAAGGGCCTAAATCGAATGAACAATCAAGAGGGAGCGAACGAGTTTGCTTTGGGGGCTGCCATCTCGTGTTGTAGAAAGCCGCCTGCTCGAGGACGCGCCGTCCGGCTTCACTCATGAAGACGGGTATCTCCGGCCTGACCAAGTCAGCCAGCCCACAATGATCGAGATGCCCGTGAGAGACCAGGACGCCGAGTAGAGACCCATCGCCTTCGGCCCATAGTCCAGGGACGTCGGGAAGCAGGTCCCGGTAGCGAACCTTCGATGGGCTGAGGGGAAGTCCCACATCGAGGACGAGGCGCTGACCGCCAGCCTCAAGCTCGACTGTAGAGCCACCCACTTCCGAAGCTCCCCTGTGGATTCTCGCTTTCACCTTGGGGTGAGTCGCGCCAAGACCCCCGATCTGACAGAACCGGTCAGAGTGCGCTCTGGACAGATCGCGTCCCCCTTTCATTTCCAGGAGGAACGGGACGAACCCTCGAGAATCTCGCTCCCGACTGGGTCACCTGAAACCGAATACCCGGCCCGTCCCGAAACGGCGACCTTCGGGTTATGGGCCAGTTATGCCACGAACACAATATGACCACGTTTAGATTCATAATCTGTCTACCCTGATATTCATAATCCGTCCGGCTTGGTTGCTAGGGTCGAGAGCATGGCCCCAAAACTCCACGCCCGCCATCTCCGCCCGTTTCTTCTGGAGGCACTGGCCGAGAGTCGCGCCGTCGCGCTGCTGGGCGCACGGCAGGTCGGCAAGAGCACTCTCGCTACTGACCTGGCCTCCAACGCATACCCGGCTCATCTCATCAGCCTTGATGACGAAGCCACCGCAAACGCCGCGAGGGAGGATCCGACCGGCTTTGTCGCCGGGATCTCCGGGCCTGCGGTGATCGACGAGGTGCAGCGAGCACCCGGCTTACTCCTCGCCATCAAACAGCGCCTCGACAACGACCCCTCCCGAGGCCAGTTCCTGCTCACGGGATCGGCGAACATCCTCACACTCCCGACCGTTGCGGACGCGCTTCCCGGACGGATCGAGTACCTCAACCTCTGGCCGCTATCGCAGGGTGAGTTACACAACCATTCCGAGACGTTCATCGACGAATTGTTCAACGGCCGCTTCCCGCAAGTCACCGGATCGGACGTTGGCCGCGGCGCCCTAGCCGAAATGCTGGTCACCGGTGGCTATCCGGAACTGCAAGGACGAAGCTCCCGCGGCCGATCCCGCTTCTTCGCCAGCTATGTCGCGTCGATCATCGGCCGCGATCTCGACGACATCGCAAATGTCCGCAACACCGGGAACGTAGAGCGTCTGCTCTTCGTAATCGCCTCGCGGTCGGGTGGTCTGGCGAGTTTCCATGGCATGGCCACCGATCTCGGAGTTGACACCAACACAGCCCGTGCCCACACCAAAGTCCTTGAAGATCTATTCCTCGTCCGCCAGCTCAGACCGTGGCATGTCAATCTGGGCAGCCGTCAGATCAAGAGTCCCAAGCTGCACATCGTAGACAGTGGTCTGATGGCGTATCTGATCGGTGCGAACGAACGCCGCATCACAGAAGATGGTGACCTCGCCGGACCGCTGTTCGAGAGCTTCGTAGCGATGGAGCTGTTGCGCCAGGCCGACTGGGCGGACGAACCCGTCCAGCTCTTCCACTACCGCGACAAGCAGCAGCGCGAGGTGGACGTAATCCTGGAGCGCCGCAGCGGCGAAATCGTCGGCGTCGAAGTCAAGGCCGGAGCAACCCCTGGGACCCGGGATTTCGCCGGACTGCGCTACCTCCGCGACAAGCTCGGCGACCGCTTCAAAGCCGGCGTGGTTCTGTACACCGGTGCCGACACGCTCCCGTTCGGCGATCGCCTCGCCGCCGTACCGGCAAGAGGGCTGTGGTCTTGAGTCGATCTCCGCTCGGCAACCACCTCTTGATTCACCAGCGCTGACTCTTCATGAGAAAACCCCGCAATCAGCGGGGCTTTCAGTGAATAGCGGGGGCCCGATCCGTTTCTCAGGGTGACGCCCGAATTTGCGGCAACTTCCCAGCCTGAATCTGCCTGACCCCTTGACTCGTCCGAAATGTATGCGAACATGTGTTCGTGCTTTCCTCCAGTCTACAGTGCCTCTATTGTTGCGCCGCTTTCGACTACTTCGGGGAGGAAGGAACCCTGACCGGGCAAGCGTGCACCTACTGCGGATCGGACTTGATCGAGCTCCCGGAGACAGTCACGTCTGAACCCGCAGGTTTCGGCCTTCGGGAGATCAGACCACCGTTTGATGAAATGAGGCTTCAGGCCTCGAGACAGCTCGATCCCGATCTGATGCCCCGGCTGGTGAAACAGGAGGTCGAAGATTCGGTGCTGATCCGACATCAAGACCTTGCGGCACTGGCCGGAGAACTGGATGTCCACGTGGAGGTCAGAGCGTTCGGGAGCCACAAATCCCCAACGATCGGACGATGGGAGGCCTCGCTGCTCGAACTGAACGTTGACCATTCGGACATCGGCCTCGACGCTGCCCTCGTCGGACTGACGAACCAGGTCAGCGCCCGGGTCACGCAACTGCTTGCTCAGGACTGTCTGGAACGCGAGTCGAAACTGAAGCTCCTGCTCGGCCTTTGGCTTGAAGACCAAACCGGTCGACTCGGAACCATCCTGGAGAGCTCGGCGGTCCTCATCAATTGGGAGTACGAACTCGACGCCTGCTGACACAGACCGACCGGCGATGAGTCCCCGCCGGGGTTACGGCTCACCATCCTCGAGCTTTCCGCAATCACCGTACAGGCCGATCCGGGTGTGACCATCGAGCCCGGCCCCCACTCGTCCGCAAGAATAGATGCCATAGGGGTGTTGACCGAACCCCGTTTATCGGTCCTGAAACTGGCCGTGACATAGGAGAAACATATGGCGAACCCTCACATGAACCTTTTTCGACCCTACGAAAGCGCACAGGATGGCCATGAAGATCGACTGACCCGCGCAGCTCTCATCGTCATGCGACTGGTGCCTCTCGCCCAAGATGCGTTCCTACGCCTCGCTGTCCCCGAATCTAACCTAGATCTCGGTGTCCTGCCACGCGGCGAGTTCGATACCCAGAGAGTTGAGCTTATTGATCGAACCGAGTCAGAACGTACAGGTATAGAAGACGCGCATGTGGAGGAGCTCGTGAGCGTGTTTCTTACTCCTGACGAGAGCTACGAGCAAGGTCGAGTGGAACTCAGAGAGCGCGGTCAGCGACTCGATGGTTTGATCAGATACGGCAGGCGACTCATTATCGCCATCGAGAGTAAAATTCAACCCGGTCAATGGGACGGGCAGGCTCGTTACCTCTCGCCCCATGGGATCACTTTCGAGAAGGAACTCAGGCCGGTAGTAGGTGTCCCGTGGCACGATCTACTCGAGCGGTGGTTAGTTCTCAGCGAAGAAGGACTTCTAGCTCCAAGCGAACTCCTCATTATAGAAGACTTCTTCCTGATGGCGGAAGAGCACTTTGCGGACCTACTGCCTTTCACCACACTAAAGAGAGCCGGTTCCAACGTCGTACGCCAGCAACGAAGGCTTCGTTCAGTGCTTGGGAAGGCAACCGTACTTCAGGCATCTGAAGATTCTGGTTACTCGGAGGTCGTCCTTGATTGCGCCAAGTCGGTGAAGCTCGCCCGGCTGGCGCGAGATGCCGATGGTGTTCGACTTTCGATTTGGCCCGGAGAACTTAAGGATGAGACGCGGTACCTCTACGACGACGAAGTACGAGCTAGTCGGCTGAGAGATCTAGCGGATGAGCCCGGCTTCGCGATCAAAACAAACGGTCGACTCGGCTTTCGCTACGACAACGGCGGGCGGGCGGGGATCAGCTTCAGTGAAGGCTTTCCCCTCGATCGGTATATAGACCTCTGGATCTCCCCTGAAGGTAGAAATCGAAATCGAGCCTTCAGCCCAGATGAACTGCACGGCAACTTATTGCCTTGGCTTTCCGAACAAGGCCTGTTGGAACGTCCCACCGATGAAGAGCTTGATTTGTTCATTCGCAGAGTGGGAGGGGCTAGCGATCGAAAGACAATCTACCTCCGCCAAGGCCTCTGGATGGGGCGATTCTGGAACTGGGAGGAAGCCGTCGAGCTCGACGAAGATGGCGATTTGGTGGGAGAGGTGCGGACCGCACTCAACATCATGCTTTCCGCCTTGGGAGAAGAGCTGCTTCCGTATGAGATTGATTATCGGAAGTGACCAGACCCCCTAGGGTTGGTTGGGGCAGACTCACTCGACCAAGTGGTTCCCGACAAAGCAGCGATGACGAAGATTGATTCGCCCCGGGTTTGTTGGAGGCCATTCTGTTTGAGAGGATCGGTCGTATGGCAAGTTCGAAGAGGTATCCGCGGGAGATCAGGGAGCGCACGGTCGCCCTGGTGCTCGAGCACCAGGGCGAGTATTCGTCGCAGTGGGCGTGTATTGAGTCGGTGGCGGGCAAGTCGGGGATGACCCCGGAAACTCTCAGGCGTTGGGTTAGGCAGCACGAGATCGATCACGGATCGAGGGCTGGCGAGTCCACGGCTGAGAGGCAGGAGATCAAGGACCTGAAACGTGAAAACCGGGAGCTGAGGCGCGCCAACGAGATTTTGAAGGCGGCTTCGGCTTTTTTCGCGCGGGAGCTCGACCCGCGTCCACCGGGGAAATGATGCTGTTCATGGGTGAGCATCGTGAAAGGTCGGGGTCGAGCCGATCTGCCAGGCGCTGGATTTCGCCCCTTCCACCTACTACGCCGCATTGGAGCGTGAAGCGAACCTGTCGGCTCGCCGGATCCGGGATCTGGAGTTGATCCCGGAGATCCACCGGGTGTTCATAAAGAACCGCAGGCTCTACGGTGCCCGGAAAGTCTGGCGTGAGCTGAAACGGGAAGGGATTGATGTGTCGCGCTACCGGTTCGAGCGGCTGATGCGCCAGGAAGGCCTCCAAGGCGTGATCAAGGGCAGAAAGCGGCCCCCGGACCACCCGTCCCGAAGAGAGTGCCGAGCGGCCCGCGGATCTGGTTGACCGTGAATTCACCGCCACGGGCCCGAACCGGCTTTGGGTGGCTGATTTCACCTATGTGTTCACCTTCGAGAAGCTCGCGTATGCCGCGTTCGTAACCGACGTGTTCTCACGTCGCATCGTCGGCTGGCGGGTTGCTGATTCGATGAGAACCGAGCTGGTTCTCGACGCGGTCGAGATGGCGCTCTGGACCCGTGACCACCAAGGGATGCCAGTTGGCGAAGGGCTGGTTCACCATTCCGATGCCGGCAGCCAACTTGGGTTCAAGGGGTCGTTCGCGTTCACCCGGAAACTGATCGATGCCGGGGTTGACCCCTCGATCGGATCGGTCGGAGATGCATATGACAACGCGATGGCGGAGGCCACCAACAGCCTCTACAAGGCCGAGCTGATCGAGCATGAGGGACCCTGGAAAACCGTTGCCGACGTCGAGCTGGCAACCCTCGGCTGGGTTGACTGGTTCAACCGTTCAAGGCTCCATGGAGCCTTGAACTACCTGCCACCCATAGAGTTCGAAACCAGCCACGTGGCTGGAGCAGTTACCCAATAAAAACCGTCTCCACAAAACCCGGGGCGAATCATTCAGACCGCGTCCGAGGGCGTGGTCACGAGGGTGCGACTATGCGAGAGGCCTGCATCTGATTTCGTGCGGTGCCCCGTCTCAATCGTTCCGAATCGGACCGAACCTCGGAAGGAGGAATGCCTGTGAGTCCCCCGCGTACGCTCGGAACCCGAATATGGGCACGCGATCCATCCCGCACCATCCTCGTCGAACCAAGCGCCGGTTCCGATCGAGAAGAAGCCCGTTGGGGCCTCGAACCGGCATCGGGAGATCAGACCGAAGGTCCAGTCGAGGGGAGCGACGACCTGGCCCCGCGGTTCACTGGAACAATCCTGGGCGTTCGGCAGTGGCTCGTGCCTCCATCCCTGGACGAGCTCAAGCCGCTCGGATCGCTCAAGTTGAATTTGCCTAGCTGGGAGATAGACGGGAGTGCCACCCGAGCTCGTTGTATGAAGGTCGTGAACAAACTTCATGAAATCCCTGGCAAGAACTGTGAATGTGGCCTTCGTGCCTACCACCCATGGCTGATGCCGCCGTGGTACTTCTGGAGCGGCGACAAGGCAGCAAACGGGAATCGCTACCTGACTGGCGTGGTCGAAGCCTGGGGCCGAATCGAGCTCTACCCGGAAGGGTTCAGAGCCGCCTTCGCCCGACCCGTCGCCCTCGTCCTGCCACCCGCATTCAGCGCCGACAGCACCGCCCGGATAGCACTCGGGGATCTCTGCGATCACGCTGACGCCGAGTTGCTCGATCCAGACCAGGGTGTCCCGCCTGACGGACGGCCACTCCAACCCCGCGGGGCCGCTGCCGAGCAACGGTTGACCCGGACCGTCCTCGATGACTGGTTCGAGCGAAACCGATCAAGCACCGATCAGAAGGTCCTTGAGCCACTGTCGCCACCGGAGATGTAGAACTCACTCGGGTTACGGCTGCGTAAGGCGCTCATGGAACGCGAGGAAGGAGTCTCTCGCTTCGTCGGACGCCATCGAAGCCTTCACCTCCACTGTGGCCCTCGCGAGGTCAAGCAACCCGGTAGGCAAGTCCCTATCCGGAGGAGCGCCCGCGAGATACTCCTCTGCCTCGAGAACCAGCATGGCGTCGTCGGCGTCCTTGATCGGACGAGCCCGCTGGTCCTCGAGGTCCAAGATCGGCAAGTTCAGCGCGACCGCGATTGCCCGGTCGAGTCGATCCGTGATGGCGGTGTATTCAGGTTCCAAGAGACGCTTGAGTGGTTTGGGGATATCGCATGCGTAAGCCTCGTGCGAATCGTGATGAAGCGCCGCCAGGGCGAGGTCTTGGTGCCCCATAGCCTCGACAACTAGGGCGACGCACGGGACGACACCGAAGAAGCGGAGTTAGTCGCCCGCCTCGAATCCCTCCCGGACCTCAGCCAGAGCCTCCGAAACGCATCCCCGCAAATCAGACGGCAGGTCTACGAGGCCTTCGACCTTCAAATCGCCTTCGATAAACGGGAAGGCCGCGTAGAGATTTCCGCGACCATCGCAGAGGACATCGCGAAGGCACTAAACAACTCCGAGGACCTATTCGCGAAGGGCGACACCGTCACCCTGACGAACATAGCGGGGGCCCGCTTCGTCTCTCAAGGAGACGCTCGGATACTGGAGCGGTTGGCAGCCTGAATCTAGAATTTCGCGCGGAGAAGGCCGCCCTGAGTTGGACTCCGAATTCGGTGATTGAGGGCTAAGGACAAAGCCAGTTGACGGTTGGTGGGTCGCCCGACGGACACTCCAATTCAAATTCCCATGATATTTCGTAATCCATGTGGTCTACGTACCCGGTTCTGGATCCAGACAAATGCCCACTTCCGTCGTAGACGGCCGGAGCACCCGTATTTCCTATCGAACCTGCGATGTATGACCATCCTGTTCCTGAAGCAGTCGTCTCCGGGAATCCGCAGACGGATCCCCTCTGGTTCTCTACTCCAGGCGATGTGCCCAAGTGGAAAACGTAGCCGTCTGAACCTCTCGCCATGCCAAGAGTCGAGTCAACGGGGTTGGCACCAATGTTACCTTCGCCACTGAGTACCGTTTGAGATCCGCTCGAGCTTCTCTCGCTCCAACTGTCGGGGTTGAATCCGCACGCCGATGTGGTCCGATAGAAGTCATTCCACTCAGAAGAATGTCCTAGGACGTAGTAGTTTGAATCAGTCCCCGTAGGTACTGAAGAGTCAACGGTCCAACTTGCATCATTCGTTCCTACAGTTGTATTGACGCCAGGCCACGAATAGTCTCCATGAGCATCGATACTCCCTTGGATACTGAAGGTAGATCCACCAAACTCAACGCATTTAATGTCGGTGCTGTATTCAGGCAGCCCCTTCTCGATGTCACCGATCGGTGTATCGAATTCGACTTCGCCGCCAAGTTTCAAGGGTACGCAGAGCTTCCCTGGTGGTGAGTTGCCCAGCACGTATTCAAGTCGGAGGCCTGTTCTAGCGTTGATCTCTACCTCGGCCGCGACCCCGCCAATCACGGGGATTTTCCAGCCCGCTTCAACTTCGATGTCCGGGCCGATCAAGGCTTCGGCGTTGGCCTGGGCTTCAACCTCATGGGACAGGTTCGCGTCCGAAGAAAACTCCTTGACCGCTGACACATCCCCATCGCGGTAGTCAAGACCGATGGATCCCTGAACGCTCGCGTCAGCCGAGATCGTCACCGACCCACTCACCGAGGCCGATGCCTCGAGAACGATTGGCAGAGAGACCGTGACCGGAACAGGGACCGGTCCCACCACGACCACGAAAGTGAACTTTGGTGAGAGGAGCGTGATTGGCGTCAGGGTGCAGCTGGCCGCGGCTGAAAGCTCGGCTGAAGCATCAGCGGACAGGCTCGCATCAACCGTGGCCCTGGCGGAATCGATTCCGGTGGGGATTCCGAACCGTTTGCTCCACTTCAAATCAAAGTTGGGGGCAAGGCTCGCATCGAAGTTGCCGTCCAGGGTCATCGACCCTGAGCCGGTACAGGTCACCGGCTTCGAAAACGGAACATTCGCGTAGTTCGAAGCGCCGCCGGTTGTGTCGAGTGCTCGGAGGAGTTTCTTCGCGTCACCGTTCTGCGGGGTCGCCGCCTGAAGATCGCCTGTGGCAAGCGCAAGCTGTCCGTTCGGGACCGCGTCATAAAGCGAACCCGGCTTCACCTTCACCGTCGTCTGGCCGCCAGAACTACTCGAACTCACCACCTTCAGCAGAAAGCCATCCGGGGCACTGTCACCCGGAGCTGCCGCCAGATACTCCCCAGCCTTGAAATTGCGGTTGCCGGAAAGCACGAGAGTCATATCGCCCTGCGAGGGGAGCTTCTGAACCGAAGACGAAACAACTTCACTGACCTTCGGAGCCGGAACCTGAGAACTGAAAGTCAGCTTCTTCACCTTCGAAGACGAGATCGTGCGCTTCCCGGCAAACAACCTCACCCGGAACTTGCCCGACTTCAAGGAGCTAGGGGCCTTCCAGGCGAGCCGGTACTTGCTCGAACCTTTCCTGCCCTTCGACAACTTGCCGGTCTTGCGCTTCACCCAACGCTTTCCGACCTGCTGCTCCAGAGCCGCCTTCCACTTCTTACGAGGCGGAGCCTTCCTGGGGGCGCCCTTCGAGACTGTGCCCGACACCTTCACCTGCGAGCCAGCGACACCAAACGACGCGCTCACCTTTGGCTTCGAAGCTGCGTCAGCCTGAGCCGTCGCGCCCGCAAGGCCGACACACAGCACTCCCGCAACCACAAGAGCGGCCACGATCCCGGACCTCAAATTCTCCCTGCGTACCAGTGACATCCTGTCCTCTTCCCATAGGCAACGCTGACTACGGAGCATCGTAACAGCGATTCAAGCCACCGCCTCGATTTCCGAAGGCATTCCCGAAGCCACGGAAGGTATCTCCGAGCCTCCTCCTTGCTCTCGAAATACTCGAATACCCGAGAAACCCTCAAGACTCAAGGAAGGGCTCGTGTCGCCCTGAGACAACTGGGCGAATAGGGACGGTACCTTCGAATACTCCGCTCTGACAGACGGTCTCCCTGGAAACGACTACCCGGCCCGCTTCGTCTCTCAGGGGGACGCCCGGATACTGGAGCGGGTGGCGTTAGGACTCCCAAGTAGGTGTTTCGCGCGACCAGTGTCTCGGTCAGTCATGATCAAAGGATGACGCGGATCACTATTCGAAGATCGGATGGCTACGAGGAGACCCACGAGGTTCGTGAAAGCCCTCAGGAAATCGCAGATGCGATCGCCACGTCGTATAGCGGCCCTGAGATCGAAGGCGTCCGTCTTCACGGTCATTTTCGTCTCACGGACGCTCAGGGTCAGGCGGTACCAATCAACGCCACCCAGATCGTCGGCATCGAGGCTATCCCCCTGAAGCCCCTGCCAAACCCGAAGAAATCTTGGTGGACCTCTTCCGAGTGAACCTAGGCAAGCGTGAACTAGCTTTCCAAATCGAGGAAGAGCATGGCTAGCAGACGACGGATCAACCTAGTCACCCTGGCCATGAATACCCGGCCCGCTTCCCGTTTCTGAGGTGCGCTCGCATTAGAGGCCAGCTATTTCTGTCCGCGACGGAGTCAGACTATTCCGTGGGGACCTCGTGGAGTTGGTTTCGCTTCAGGGTTAGCGCCTGCCGAGCGTATCCGTGCAACTCATCGCGAAGGGCCTTCGGTCCCTTTGCCCTATAGGCGTCCAAGGAACCGCCGTCCAGGAGGATGATCTGGATGGCGGAACTCTCCGCAGCCTGCTTTGCGAATTCCCGGACAGAACCAGCGAACTTGTTTGTCGTGACGATGACAACAACCTGAGCCTTCAGCAGGGTGGCCATTCCAACCTCTTTCGCCAAGACGGACAGGCCAACGTTAGACACTTGGTTCTTACACTGGAACAGCCACCGCGAAAAGTGGAGATGCGCCCCTTCTGCGACCAAATCAACCTCTGCGCCACCGGTCTGCACGCCCCTCTGCCTCAATTCCACTGGGAGCAGCCCAATGTCTGAGGCGAGTCTGAGTGCGAGCAGTTCAAGGGCGATCCCCTTCTTACCGGTGGCCTTGGATCCAAGCCCTTTGATGATTTTCTCGGTGGGCGTATCCAGCTGCTTCTGTAAATCGGCTGGTAGATCTCCTAGCTGGAGAGCGCCGAGAAACTCGGCGTCTAGTTCGAGAGTCTTTTGAGTCGGAGTTATGAGCCCGCCCTTGCCGCCTCTCCCGCTCGAACCCACTTCGTGTTCGATCCAGCCCGCTTCCTTGAGAGGGTCATAGATCTTCTTCCTGACTTGGCCTCGGTCGAACTCAACTCCTCGCTGGTCCAGGAGGTCCAACAGTTGGCTGGACGGGATCGGTGTCAGGTCGCCTTCGGCCCGAACTCTCAGAACTTCTAGGGTGGCCTTCTGCTCATCGGTCAACGCTCGCCACGCGTCCAACTCAGATGGAGCGACACCCGAAAGGTCTTCGAGAAGCTCTTCGTCCACGTTCCAACTGCCATCAACAACGGCGGCAGCCTCCAGCCATTGCCGGAGTTTCCCTGAATAAGAACTATTTGTCGGGACCCGAAAACCGCGGCTGCGCAACTCGGCGTCAACCGACTTCTTGGTCACGATCCCGTCTCTGGCCCCGACCGACCTCGCAACCTCGGCGAGTTCTAGCCCATTTCGCTCCCTCAGCAAGAAGGACGCGAAGATCCGAAGCGCCTCCTGTTGCTTTCCTTTGTGGCCGAGGATCTCCTTGCCGAGGGAAGAGAGCACAAGCGGATCAGTCGAAGCCTCGAGCAAGCCGTATTGCCTCATACCCGTAACTACATTGAGCGCCCGCTTGATTTGCTGCTCCTCTCGTTCAGCGGGGTCCTTTCGCTCCTGTGCGCTAGCGAGAAACCACTTCTGTCGTATTTGCTCCGCTATCGCTGCTCGATCTCCCTTTTGATCCACAATGATCTGGAGGAGATCGAACACGGCTTCCGCCCCGCCAAGTTGCCCTGGCGTGAACTCGTTCGCCGCTGGAAGCTTCGGACGGCTATCTGATGCCATCGAAATCCATTCCCTCATTGACCACCGGCTCCATGACTACGCGGCTCGCCTTTCGAAACGTGTAGCCAGAAGGTGATCTGCAAGGCTAACCCCGAGTTGCCGGGCGAGATGCGGCGGCACGGCGTTGCCGATCTGGCGCCACTGCCGCTCTACATTCCCCTCCAAATACCAATCGTCAGGAAACGTTTGAAGCCTCTTCACTTCTTCGATCCTCAGAATTCGGTTTCTCCAATGCAACGGACCCATGTTGTTGGAGCGCCTCGCCTGGATCGTCCAGGACGGCAGGTCCGGACTCAGCTTGAGCAAGAACGACCAGTAGCGAGACCGCCACTTGAAAATGGGATCTGGGTGCCCCCGCTTCTCGGTGAAGTAGAGGTAATTGTCCCCCGGAGGAATCTGTTTCAGGAGCTCGTGGTGTTTCCCGCCAGCAAAGTGACCGCTGTCATCGGCGTTCTCCTCAGTATCCAGGTCTCCGATAGCTTCGCCCGCGGTGACCCAAGCCGGAAGGTCCGAATCTGACCCCGGCTTTGCGTGAGTGGGGCTGGGGAACTCGAACTCTCCGTCCAGAGTTCCCACCACGAAAAATCTCTGCCTCATCTGAGGGACACCGTAGTCAGCCGAATTCAAGACTTCGGAATTAATCGAGTACCCCAGATTTCGTGCCGTCTGGAAAATCAACTCGAGAGCACTTTGGTGGACCTTGTAAGCGAGTCCGGCAACATTCTCGAGCAGAAATGCACGGGGACGAACGGCTTCCAGCACCGTTAAGTACGCGCGGATCGTCCTATCGCCCACAGCATCTTCCAACGCTCGCGGTTTGTCCTTACGATAAAAACGCGATTTGGAAAACGGCGGACACGGAGGGCCGCCAACGAGGAGATCAATCGATTCGGTAGTGGCACCTTCCGAGGCTTTCGCCAGGCTCTTCCCGTCCAAGTCTGCAGCATCGCCGCAGATGAAAGGGACCCTCGGAAAGTTCCTCTCGTAACTCTTCGCGCAATACGGGTCCAGATCAGACGCAACTACGGCGTCGAATCCTGCTTCATGCATCCCGAGATCGAGACCACCACAACCCGAATAAAGACTTACTGCCTTCAGCTTCATGCCGACACAAGCTCAGGGGCGGCTGCCGATCTTTCAGCGCCAAACGTTGCCACCACCCCTCTGACCACGGCTTCACCCAGCAAGGGCGGAACTGCGTTGCCGATCTGCCGGACTCGTTCGCGGCGAGGGCCAATGAACTGATAACCCGGCGGAAAAGTCTGAAGAGCCGCGAGCTCGGGAACCCTGAGGCGCCTCGAATCCCAATGAAATGGTCCCGTCCAAGGTCCGGGACTCGCGTTAATCGTCCATGATGGCAAGTCTGGATCGAGTTTCAAGAGGAAGTTCCAGAATCTGGTCTCGGTTTCCCAAGTCGGATTGGGGTGTCCACCCCACGCTGTGTGAGCCTTGTAGTTCCAGCCAGGCGGAACGGTTCTCAAGTGTTCGGCCCACTTTCCCGTAACGACTTCCTCGGGCTCGAAATACTCCTTACCAGCGAATGGTTGGAGCGCAGGACCTACTGGCTCAAAAGACAGGAGTTCCAACTCGTCTGACTTCTCCGCTGGCGCATGAGACTTTGCCGGAGCCGCGGGCTTCGAGATCTTCGAACCCATGAGAAAGACCCTCTGCCGTCGCTGCGGCACTCCGTGCTCTGCGGCGTTCGCAAAGAACAGCGTAGTTTCGTACCCAGTTCGATTGGCTTCGGAAATGAGATGTTCCAAGACAGGTCGGTGCCTCGGATGAGTAATGCTGCGCACGTTCTCGAAGACGAACCCGTCGGCCTTAGATTCAAGTACGAGCCGCCAGTACTCGTCGACGAGACTCCTCCGCTCATCCGGACGAACTTCCGGACTCTCGGATGGACGATCAACTGTCTTACCAGCGGCCCGAGCACGCCGAAACGCCGCCTCTTTGCCCTCGTCGACCCAGTAGGCCGCCTTTGAAAACGGCTGGCACGGTGGCCCTCCCAAGATAACGAGGTTTTCATCAACCGATAGGTCCAACGCCTCGCGCAGATCTCGACCACGAATCGCAGTGATGTCTTCGTTCCAAACCTCATGGGAATGGTTCTCACGCAGGGTCTCGCAGGACCACCGGTCATTGTCGACCGAAAGCCGAACGTCGCACCCTGCCTGCTCAGCCCCGACGGCTAAGCCTCCTGCCCCGGCAAAGAGGTCCACCGCCACTACTTTGCTTGTTCCCGCTTCACCAACCACGACGCTCGATACTACGGACGGAGTCGGACGAGGCCACGCTTCCGGTCCAAGACTAATCTTCACCTGCTTTCACCATGGACTGCCGACAGCCGGAGAGTCAACCGGTGCCCAACCGCATCGCGATCTGGGGGCAACAATCTGACCTTCTGGACCGTAGCCCGGCGGGAGTCTGGTTGTAGCTCGATGCCAGTGGAAGACCGTCTAGATCAACCAGCCGTGATCCCCGGAGTTGAGCGTAAAGCCCTAGTCGACGGGCTCCACCTGACCTCGAGCTCCCCGACTGGTTTCGTGTGGATTACCTGTCCGGCGCACTTGACAAGCAATGTCCAGGGATGATTCCGTCCCCAGGCCGCCAGTCGAGATTGCCAAGATTTGCCCACGGAGAACGAAGGGAGCGCCATGAAGACATTCAGGATAGTGGCCGCCAGGCGCAACGACCGCAGATTTGAGGACACCGAACGCCTGCCAGTCTCCGGGGCCTGCGACACCGAAAACTGCATTTGGAGAGTCGAGGCGTAGTCCGATGACTGCGAGTTGGTATTCGGATGTAACTCGAGGCGCATTCGAGACGTATCTGTCCGGTGAACAGGTCGCGGCAGGCACGGAGTGACCGAGCCGGAGCTTCACCCCGAGTCCTGGCTCAAAGGGACAGGTTCCCTTCCTCCCTATATGGAGCGGCTGGCGAAGCAGATGTACTTCGAAGACGGCATGCCGCTGGAAGAGGCGATCGAGGCAGCAGTTTCCGCGGTCCATTATTGGTGCTCTGAAGGAACAGTTTCGGAAACCTCTGGTGCGGATGGCTCCGAGGCAGTGCCGCCTCGTACCCGGGCTCAAGCGTGTGCGGCGACCGCCCAGTGGCGGTCCCTGAAAGCGAAATCTGGAAGCAGATTCGGCAAGGGCAAAGCCGCAGGTTCTGATGCGGAGTTGGTCGGCTGGGTTTCGCAGGAAATCAGGGAGAGCATGACTTGGCCCCTAATCGCTGGCGTAGCCGAAGACGGTGATGAACCTGGTCTGGAGCTCACGGCCGAGGAAGTCGAGGACTTGCGAAAGTTCTCGCAGGGCTAACCCGACCGTGTGTAGACCTGTCCGATCTTTCATTCGATGCCGGACATACGCTTCCAAGGCCACGGAAGGTATCTCCGAGGCTCTCCTGGCTTCCTCGACCATTCGAATAGCCGAACGGCTTCCCGGATTCGTCCGAAGTCTCCCGTCAACATCCACGAACGGTCACGTTCTCGGGCTGCCGAGCCAGGTGCGAGCGAGGAGGCGGCAACGGGATCGTCCCATTGTCGTCCGTAGGGACGACGGGAGAGGAAGCCCGTCTATAGCTTTCCGACTCGGCCCTCCGTCTCGGACAGCCATCTGAAAGGAGGAATACGCATGACGTACCCGCTTACGCTCGGGACCCGCATCGGGGCCCACAGCCCATCCCGCACCATCCTCGTCGAACCGCAGGCTAGTTCCCGTCGAGACGTCCGTTGGAGCCTTGATCCGGTTTCGGAAGATCGAGATGCGGGTCGCGACGAGACAACTCCGCAGTTCACGGGGGCGATTCTGGGAGTCCGGCAGTGGCTAGTACCCCAATCGCTCGACGAGCTCAAACCCCTCCGGACCATCAAGGCAAGTTCGCCGAGTTGGGAAATAGACGGAAGTGTCACCCAGGCTCGTTGTCTTTCGGATGTGTCCGAACTTCATGAACCCCCTGGCAAAGATTGTGAATGTGGCCTTCGCGCCTACCACCCTTGGCTAGTGCCCCCGTGGTACCTATGGAGCGGCGACAAACCAGCAAACCAGGATCTCTATGTGACCGGCGTGGTTGAAGCTTGGGGCCGGATCGAGCTTTACCCGGAAGGATTCAGAGCCGAATTCGCCCGACCCCTCGCCCTCGTCCTGCCACCCGCATTCAGCGCCGACAGCACCGCCCGGATAGCCCTCGGGGATCTCTGCGATCGCGCTGACGCCGAATTGCTGGACCCGGATCGAGGTGTCTCGCCTGGCGAACGGCCACACCAACCCCGCAGGGCCGCTGCCGAGCAACGGTTGACCCGCACCTCGCTCGACGCGTGGTTCGAGCGAAACCAGCCAATCGACGCCCGGGAATTGCTAGAGCCACTGTCGCCGCCGGAGGTGTAGGCCACAGTGGGTTACGGCTGCGTAAGGCGTTCGTGGAATGCGAGGAAGGCGTCTCTCGCTTCGTCGGGCGTCATCGAGCTCTTCACGTCAACTGTGACCCTGGCGAGGTCAAGCAACCCGGTAGGCAAGTCCTTATCCGGAGGATCGCCCGCGAGATACTCCTCTGCCTCGAGAACCAGCATCGCGTCGTCGGCATCCTTGACCGGGCGAGCCCGCTCGTCCTCGAGGTCCAAGACCGGCAACTCCAGAGCAGCCGCGATTGCCCGGTCGAGTCGGTCGGTGATGTCGGTGTATTCAGGTTCCAGGAGACGCTTGAGTGGTTTGGGTATGTCGCACGCGTAGGCTTCGTGCGAGTCGTGATGTAGGGCCGCGAGGGCAAGGTCTTGGTGTCCCATAGCTTCGACAAGATTGGCCACACAAATCGCATGCTCGGCGACTGACCGAAACCTTGTGGCTTGCCCGCCGAATCGAGGGGCAAGAGATAGACCTCCTGCGATGTCTTCGATCCTGATCGACTCAGGCGACGGGGCGGCAAAGTCGAGAACTAAACCTGATCGAGTGTTGATCGCAGTCTCGGGATGCTCGGACATTCGTCAAGCAAATCAGCGAGCCCGGACATCCTTGCGGCTACTTGTCAAGATCGGCAACCAGCATCGCCAGCGGCAGGCCAAGGGCGTCGGCGATCTGCTTGGCCATCGTGATCGTGGGTGAGTGAAAGCCCCGTTCGATCTCTCCCAGGTACTTGCCGTCCGGGCGTCCAAACCGCTCGCCTAGCTGCTCAAGGGTGAGACCTAACTCCTTTCGCTCCCGACGAACCGCGTCACCAAACACTTTGGCAACGGGCTCGGGCTCAGTCCGGTGACGAGTCACGGACACAGATGAGGCGAAAGGGCATGGCCCGTAAGCGTCGAACACAGAACGCGAAGAAGCCACTAGGCATGTCTAGCTTTTTGGAAGGAGCCGTTCCTTGCTTACCGCCGGTATCGACCTCGCATCGAAACCATCGAAAACTGCTGTGTGCGTGATTGACTGGGGTGTCGAGAAGGCCGCGAAGATCGAGGAGTGGGAAAGATCGCGTTGGACTGACGAAAGGCTGATCGAAGTGATGAGCGACCCCTCAATCGAACGGATCGGTGTTGATGCCCCGTTCGGCTGGCCGATCGAGTACGTGGCCGCGATCTCAGCCTCGAGCAAGAACGGGACGTGGCCGAAGGACGGCTACACCGAGGACTTCGGGCGCTTTCGCGCGACGGAACTGAACATCAAGGAGCTGCTCGGGGCGACGCCCCTCAGTTCATCTCTTGGCAACCTGTCATGGGTAACGCGACGTAGTGCCCGACTCTTGGCACGCCAAGCACGGGGCGAGGATGTCGAGTCGGCTCGACTAGGAGAAAGCTGCTTCGTCGAGGTCTACCCCGCTGCTTCACTGAAGCTTTGGGGGATAAGTCCTGCCGACCTGGCTGAAGATCCCGGCGGGTACAAAGGCGAGAAGGCTAAGGCAGTCGGACGAAGGCGAAACCTGGCTGAGGTTCTGGTCAAGGAACTCGAATCGGTCGTGAACATGCCGCCCGACTTCGTAGCTAGGTGCGAGGAAAAAGGTGGCGATGACCTCGTGGACGCCTTTGTAGCGGCGCTCGTAGCCCGGGCGATGGCGCAAGGACGGTGCGAACCAATTCCGGCCGGTCCAACACCGAAGCAGCTGAAGGCCGAAGGTTGGATCAGGGTGCCGTGTGGACCGAGCCTTCGGGACGACCTGATTTCCATGTGAACCCTTCGGACTCACGTCAGAATCAACCGCCGTCTGCGACCCACGATTCATGACCCTTCCTCGCCTCTACCTCAACTTCATCGCTGACCTCGACTGGCTCATCGCACTCGAGTTTGGACGAGTCGACGACGCCCAACCACCCGAGAACTGGCGTGGCGTAAGCGAGTCATTCGGATTCCTATGCGACAAGCCAGGCGGCCGGGAAGTCGGCTTCAAGATCCTTGACTTCTCCCAGTTCGATCCCGAAGCCAAGGAACACGCCGAAATCTGGAACGGACCCCAGTTCAACGCTCCGGTACTCGGACTGACCCAAGCCAACGCCGGCGAGATCACCCTCGCTGCCCGCGCCCTTTTCGGTACCGACAGCACAATCAACCGAAAGTTCTTCGACGCCGCAACCGGAGCTGAAGGAGAACAGGCCCTCACCTACTGGCTCGCGTGCCTCCAAGCCGGAGATGCGATGGCACACTTTGGTCTCGGCTACACCCTCCACGAACTAGGCCGAAACCAAGAGGCCTACCGACACCTCCGCCACTACACCGAGATCGCACCCTGTGGAAGTTGGAACTGGTGTTGGTTCGGCAAAGCTGCCAGAGACATCGGTGAGATCACCGAGGCGAGAAAGGCTTTTGAGCGGGCGATCGAACTCGAAGAAGAAGGCGACCAGGAAACCGACGCCCGCGAACTCCTAGCTGCCTTAGACGATCCCCACGTTTGACGACGGAGATCCCCCGCCATCCTCGGTGTCATAGGGGGCCACAGGACAGACGCGAGGCGCTCGGTGTGGGCCGCCGGGCTTCAGTTCGACGACCTCTTTGTGACACCTCTGGCACGTCCGATCCAGCCTCGATTCGGGCTGGACCGACGAATTCCGGCCTTTCCGAGGAATATTTCTGCGGCAAAACACCATATGCAGCGTTTTGCGTGGTCGGGGGGCTAGAGAGGCGCGGAGCTCGAGGCTACATACAAGTAGTAGAAAATTTCCCAAGAGAGGAACCAGGAAAATGTTCAAGTTCCAGCGCACATACGAACGCTCAATAGTGACCATGTCAGACCGGCGCCAGTACCTAATAGTCGGCGCCGTTCTGGATGTGGCAGACGAACTGGACGCTGCCTACGAAGCTGACGTTGGCGTCGTCAAGCTGCGTACTGCCGACCTGCGGATCGTCACTCTTCCGACCGACGAAATTTCGACGGTCGTCGGTGTCAGCCCGGAAGACGTTGGCGTCCTGCCCACCAAGTAGCCGTCACACCGTCACCAACGAGCGGTAGAGCCGATGGCGGACGAACCTCGCCGTCACAGTGACGTCACGGTGACGTCACAGTGTCGGATGGCGAGGCGTCCGTTCCTCGCTCTCTGTCGCCGGTGTGACGTTCGTTACGGCCGCCACCACCCTTACCGCGAACCTCGGCCGCAGCATCTTGAACCGTGATCTCACCGTTCTTGTCTCTAAGCAGCACGATCAGCCGCTGCGCAAATGCAACGTCCTCGGGCTCGAAGACCGCTGTGGTGCTTCCCAGGATCACATCGAACTTGGGTCGAATGACTCCCAAACCTTCCCACCGCTTGATCGTTGAGGGCGATGCCCCGACCAGTTCAGCGAGCCTACGCCTTGTAATCGCAGCCCCGAACGCTGCTTTCACTGTCTGCGCTCCCCGTCTACCGGCCTCAGAGCGCACCGTCGAGATCCGATCTGCGCTGCTTGAACTGGCCTCCATATCCAACACCCTACTTTGCACCACCATTGAAGGAGTATCAAATGAGTAATGCCCGACTTGCGCGACGCGCGCGTTTGAACGCCGAGTGGGAACAAGAGATCTTGAGCGGGGTCGCAATGGCCCGTTACGTGATCGGGCTCCGCCCTGACGAGAGGATCCCTGATGAGATTCTCGCCGCAGAGGCACTGCATTTCTTTCCTCGCAGCAACGAAACCGGATCGCGCCACCATCTCCCGGAATCGATAGAGCAATGGGCTGGATTCCGTCTACTGGGAGCCGCCGACACGGCCGAGGCACGCGAGTTTCGCGCCAGACTGCTTAGCGACTCTTACTCCTTCAACCCAAAGCGAGAGGGTATGAACCGGGGCGCTTCCCGGCGCGCTGCCAGGAGCGGACGCCACCGCAACTTGAAGCGGTAACAGCGTTGACTTCCGTGGGGTTTCTGTTAGCTTGCTTGTACCCCCATCCATGGGGGGCCCGACGGAAGGCCCGCCTTTTCGGCAGATATCGAGGTCACGGGTTCCAATAAGACCGCGCAATGAGCGGCAACAAAAGGAACTCGTATGTCCCGATCCATCAATTCGAAATCCGAATCTCTTGAGGCCACCCACCGACTGAACGTCGAACCCGCCTGCGAGGGCGGCGGGAGGTCTCGGCTTTCCGGTCAGCTCCAGGCGCTGGTTGCCCTCCTGTCTGTGAAGGGTTCGGACCAGTGACCGGCCCGGAGATCATTGAGGCGGTCTCGAACCTGCTTCGCCGCTACGTCGTGTTCGTCGACGACGATCAGGTGCTGACACTGACGCTCTGGGTGCTCCACACCTACGCCATCGACGCGGCAGATGCCACCCCCTACATGCTGATAACGAGCCCGGAGAAGCGTTCGGGCAAGACGCGTCTGCTGGAGGTGCTCGAACTTCTGGTTGCTGACGGCTGGCGGGTAGCTGGAGTTTCGGAGGCTGTTTTGTTTCGCAAGATTGACCAGAGGAGAGTCACCCTGCTCTTCGACGAGCTCGATGCTGTGTTTGGCACCTACCAGGAGAAGACAGAACCGATCCGGGGTGTCATCAACGCAGGTAGTCGTCGGGGGAGCACAGTTTCGCGTTGTGTGGGCCCGAACCACGACGTCGTTGACTTCTCGGTTTTCTGCCCCAAGTGCCTCGCGGGCATCGCAACGTCGAACCTCCCAGACACGATTCGTGATCGCGCCGTACCGATCGGACTTCATCGCAAAGTCGACGAACCGGTCGAACGGTTTCGCTTCCGGACCGTCCAGAAAGAGGCCGAAGCGATCACAGCCGAGATCGCAGAGTGGGCCGAAACCCACCTGGAGGCACTCACCGACGCCATGCCTGAGATCCCTACCGAGATCAATGATCGGGCAGCTGAGGGTTGGGAGCCCATTTTTGCGATCGCCGACTGCCTAGGCGAGGAGATTGCCGCGAGGGCACGCAAAGCAGCCATCAATCTTTCCTCCGAGGAAGACCTTGAAGAAGCCTCATGGGGCACGCAGCTTCTTGCCGATATTCGGGAGTCCTGGACTGATGAACTCACCCACACCATGCCGTCGGCGAATGTCTGTTCCAACCTGGGGCTGCTCGAAGACAGGCCCTGGAGGAACTGGGGCAAGGACCGCCCGAAGCCCGGTTTCAACCCCCGTGACCTGGCAAGGCTGCTGCGCCCCTACGGGATTCGACCGAAGACGATTCGCGTTGCCAACGGAAGCACCGCCAAGGGCTACCACCGCAGCCAGTTCGAAGACGCGTGGCGTCGCTACGCACTGAAGGAGGACAACGATGCGTAACGCGGTTCCGGACCTCCCACTCACCAAAGAACAGCGCGCCACTGCCCAGGCGATAGGAAAGATCCTCGAACGGATCGGATACGAACCGAGCAACCTCGTTGAGCACCTCGCCTTTGAACTCAACATCAGCTTGAGCGAAGCAACCGTGCGCTACTTCGACATTTATGAGATTGCCGCCATGAAGGACCCCCAGGTTGCCCTGCTTCTTCAGGCCTTCATGCTCCGTCTCCGCGGTTAGCCGTCTCGTGCGAACGATGGTTGTGCTCGAAAATTCCCTGTGTTTTCATCCCGAATTTTCGATGGTTGACACGACGCGACAAGTACCCCCTCCGAGCGCCCAAGCCTGGTCTGTGGACCTCGGACCTGTAAGTGGCCCGACCTTCACGGTCATGTGTAGGTCCGCTGTACAGGCCCGGGAGGCGGTTGTGGCGTATCTGGTGGAGATCGGGTCAGGTCTCACTTGGCTGGCCGCGACCGAGCTCGTGGACCGGGCAACGGTCACGGAAGTTTCGGTGATCTGGTGAGTACCCCAAGGTTCGCGTTCTACGGGCGCCTGTCCACTACCGACAAGCAAGACCCTGCCCTCAGCTTCCCGAGCCAGCGCAAGGCCTGTGAGCGGAAGGTGGTTGACCTGGGCGGGGATATCACCTGCGAATTCACCGATCAGGAATCCGGTGCGAAAGCGGACCGCCCGGGGTGGACATCGTTGTCGGCGGAGGCCCGTGACCCAGAAATTCGCCGCTTCGACGCGGTCGTGATCTACCAAACCTCAAGGCTTGCCCGAGACCGGGTGATGGCAGGACTTTACGAGCGTGAACTCAGGAAGGTCGGGGTCGCGATCCACTACGCGGTAGGTGGCGGTGACCCCGACACCCCCGAGGGCGGACTCATGATTGGAATGCAACAGCTATGGGATGAGTTCGAGCGGACCAAGCTCGCCCGCGAAACCAAGCGCGGGATGCGGGAAGTATCCGAACAAGGATTCCGGGCCGGTGGTCGGGCACCGTACGGGTATCGCCGCAATCTTGAAGCGATGCCGGAAAGCCACAAAGGCAACCGCGACAAGAGCCGAGTGACCCTGGTACCGGACCAAGACCAAGCTTTGGTGGTTGCCGAGATCTTCGATCTGTTCGTCGGCAAGAAGATGAACCCGAAAGCGATCGCCAACCACCTCAACCAGCCAGGAGGACCACCCTCCCCTTCCCATGTCGATTCGAGCCGGAACGTTCGGGGCCACTGGGCGGCAAGCACGATCCGGGCGATGCTGAAGAATCCGGTCTACACCGGAAGGATCGTCTGGAACCGCCTCGACTTCACCGACGCCAAACAATCAGGCGGTGGTGCCCGACAACGAGCCAAGGAGGAATGGGTGGTCACCGAGGAAGCTCACTTGCCGCTGGTCAGCGACGAGACCTACGAAGCCGCGCAGGCCAGGTTCAAGTCCCCGAACCGTTCGGCCCCGTCATCGAGGGCCAAGCGCGACTACATCTTCGCGGGCATGATCCGCTGCTGCGCCGGTCACCAGCCACTCTCGATGGCCGGGAAGACCCGCAAGGGCCACCAGTACTACGTCTGCGGTTACGCGGCTAACTACGGCGACGAAGCGGCCCTGGAGTCCCATGGCGGGCAGAAGTGGATCTCGATCCGCGAAGACGCCCTCGAAGAACATGTCCTCCGATTCTTCGCGCAGCGGATCTTCGGTCCAATGCGGATCGAGAAGCTCGCCAAGCAGCTACGAGCCCACAGCCGGGAGGAGAAGTGCAAGGGCAAGCTGACCGGAACCCGGATCCGCGAACAGGTCGCCGAAGTCGATCGGAAGATCAAGGCGCAGGTGATCGCACTGGAAGAAGGGGTCGAGATGGACCTGGTCTCCGAACGGATCGGGGAACTCCGAGCTCAAAAGGAAGCCTTGGAAGCAGCCCTCGCCGAGATCGGGGAACCCAGACAGGAAGACGAAGAAGAGGAGCTGATGAAGCGCCTCGAGGAGCTTCCGGACCTCACCGAGAACCTGCGGAACGCATCACCGCAAATCAAGCGCCAGGTCTTCCAGGCCTTCGACCTCCAGATCACCTTCGATAAACGGGAATGCCGCGTGGAGATTTCCGCAACTGTCTCCGAGGCTGTCGCCAAGTCCTTTAACACCAAAGACCCTCTGGCGAGAGAGGGCCTGGCGGTGGTCCCGAAGGACATAGCGGGGGCAGGATTCGAACCTGCGACCTTCGGGTTATGAGCCCGACGAGCTACCTGACTGCTCCACCCCGCGGCGGACCGCCAAGTCTAGCACTCATCGGGCTGGCGTCGTTTCGGCCGGTTCGCGTGGGCCTGGTTCTTGCGAGCTCGCTTCGCCGTTGCCGTCGCAGTGTCCAAAGGGCTTGCGATGTGGGCGGGGCGAGGCTATGTTGAACTAATGAGGGCTGGGGATTCTGTTCCGCGCAGGCTGGTCGCGTTCACACTGACCGTGGTTGCCTCTGCTTTGGTCTGCGGTCCGGTTGTCGGCACGGCTGCGGCCGAAGATGGGCAGATCACCCAGAAGCCGGGTTCGAACGGCTGCTACAGCTCGGTTTCCGACTGCCTGCCCGCGCCGTCCTTGCCCAATGCTGCCAACGTGGAAGTCAGTCCGGACGGTTCCCGCTTGTACGCGACCGCCGGCGATGGCCTCATGGTCTTTGACCGAAGCAGCGACGGCTCACTGCTCGCCAAGCCACTGCCAGCCGGCTGTGTCGTGTTGGAATCGCAGACCGTCGCGACAGGCTGCGCGCCGGCCCGGATGGTCTCCAACACGCGGGGGCTCGTGGCCAGCGGCGATGGCGAGAATCTCTACGCCGCGAGCGACAGCTCGATCGCCGTATTCGACATCAGTGAGGACGGCTCCATTACCCAGAAGGCGGGGAACCCCGGCTGCGTCTCGACTCTGTCGGGCTGCACTCCCGGCGAGGCGATGTCTTCCGGATTCGGAGGGGGTCAGCTGGCGATTTCGCCTGACGGCAGCCAGGTCTTTCGCACCGATCCGATCGCCGATTCTCTAACCATCTTCGATCGCGACAACACGGGTGCCCTGACTCAGGGAATCGGCGATTCCGGCTGCTTCCAGCCGGTGGGCACGCTCACCTGCACTTTCTCCAACCACCTCGATGGCGCCGCCGAGGTCGCCATTTCACCGGACGGCAGGAGCGTCTATGTCGCTTCGGTGGAAAGCGACGCGATCGCCATCTTTGACCGCGATTCCAGCGGCACCTTGATCCAGAAGGCGCTTCCCGCGGGATGTGTTTCGGCCGCGGGCGCCGGGGGCTGCACCGCTGGCCGGGGACTCGACGGTGCCGCGGGCGTGACCGTTTCCGCCGACGGCGAGACGGTCTACGTGTCGGGACGGGAAAGCGATGCGATAGCGATCTTCGACCGCTCGCCCAACGGTCTGCTCACCCAGAGGGAAGGAACCGCGGGTTGCGTCGCGGCCACGGCTGCCGAAGGCTGCGCCCAGGCCAGGGCGATGGACGGCACCTACAGAACCCGAATCTCGCCCGATGGCGGCAGCCTCTACGGGATCACCGGTAACGCCCAGGCGATTCTCACGTTCGACCGCAGCGCTGACGGGTCGATCACCCAGAAACCGGGAAGCTCCGGCTGCGTAACCAAGGATCCCCAGGCCGACTGTGTGACCGGCCACGAGCTCTACGGTCTGGGTGATCTGACCCTCTCGCCGGACGGCAACTCTCTCTATGTGGCGAGCGTCTTCGCCAGCGCGGTACTGGTCTTCGACCGGGAACCGCGAACACCAGACACCCAGGACACCCAGGCACCGGTCATGACTTCGCTGAAGCTCACGCCAGCCAGGTTCAAATCGGCGAAGAAGGGACCAAGCGTGGCCGCCTCGGGGCGGAGCCGGGTCTCGTTCAATTCGAGCGAAGCGGCAACTGTCATGTTCACGGTCGAACGCCTGCTGCCCGGCCGGAAAGTGGGAAAGCGCTGTCTCAAGCCAACCCGGGCCAACCGTAAGAAGAAACCATGCACCAGAATCACCCGGGTACGTGGCTCATTCATCCGGGAGGCCGCCGCGGGCGACAACTTCTTCCGGTTCACCGGCCGGGTCGGTGGCAGGAGCCTGAAGCCGGGCCGATACCGGCTGGCGGCGCAAGCTACGGATCCCGCCGGAAACAGTTCCGGAAAGGTCCGGAGCAGCTTCACGATCAAACGCGGCTGAACCACCTGAAGCAAATAGCATTCCCGGCCAAGAAGAAGCAATCGACTCCTTCAGCGCCCGAAAGCCCGGGCTCAGGGCTGGGTGGTCGGGCGGATCAAGAGCTCGTTCAGGGAAACGCGAGCCGGACGGGTGACCGCGTACTCGATCGCGTCGGCGATGTCATGCGCGCTGAGCGGCTCGATCTTCGCGGTCCGTTCCTTCAGCTTCTCGTGAACCTCGGGCCGGTTGTGGCTCTGGAGTTCGGTCTCGACGAAGCCCGGTTCGATGATCGTTACGCGGACGCCGTGTCTGCTTGCCTCCTGACGGAGCGCCTCGGAAACCGCCCCGACCCCGTGCTTGGTCAGGTTGTAGACGCCGGCCCCGGCCGAGGCGACCCGTCCCGCAACCGACGAGATGTTCACCACGTCAGCAACCTTGCGGGGTGAATCCTGCGTGGCAGCGAAGAGATGCGGCAGGGCGGCGTGGGTCGTGTAGAGCAGGCCCTTGAGGTTCACGTCGATCATCCGGTCCCACTCCTCGGTCGGCGCTCCGTGGATCGGGCCGAGCAGCATCACACCGGCGTTGTTGACCACGATGTCGAGCCGGCCAAAGTCACCGGCGGTTCGCTCGACCGCGGCGATCGCCTGCTCCTGATCGGTCACGTCGGCCTCGATCGCCAGCGCCACGTGGCCGCCCGCAGCGATCTCCTTGGCCAGCTTTTCGATCCGGTCGGTCCTCCTTGCGACCAGCGCGACCTTGGCTCCCCGGGCGGCCAGCGCCCGGGCGGTCGCCTCGCCGATCCCGCTGCTCGCCCCGGTCACCAGCACCGCCGCACCTTCGAGTCTGTCCGCCATATTCGTCCTCCGGTTGCTTGCCGTTCGCCCCGAGAATATCCCCGGCGCATATTCTTGAACCTTGGCCGCCACCCTCCCCAAGAGCGCGTCGTCAGTGCGAGTCGCGGTAATCGACATCGGCACCAACTCGACCCGGCTCCTGATCGCCGACGTCGAAGGCCGCGAAGTCGATGAGATCTACCGCGAAAGCAGGGTCACCCGACTCGGTCGCGGCGTCGATCATTCCGGCCAGCTCTCGGCCGAAGGGATCGAAGCGGTCTGCGAGGCAATCGGGAGCTACGTGACCCTGGTCGCCGAGGAGGAAGCGAAAGAAATGCTCGTCATCGCGACCAGCGCGGTCCGGGACGCCGAGAACGGCGACGCCTTCGTGGCCGAGTTGAGGGAACGGTTCGCGATCCAGTGCCGGGTGATCGACGGGGACCAGGAAGCGAACTTCACATACCTCGGAACCTCCTCGGGGCGGGACCCGAACGAGAATCTGCTGGTCATCGACATCGGCGGCGGGTCGACCGAAATAATCGTCGGCCGCGGCTCCGAGCCGGTCTTCCACACTTCGCTCCAGGCCGGCGTGGTCCGCCACACGGAACGACTCCTGACCGGCGACCCGCCCGACTCGGCCGAACTCGAAGCCCTGGCCAAGGACATCAGCAAACTGGTCCAGTCGGCGCTCGAAGGTGCGGAGCTGCTGGAAATCGACCGCGCCATCGCGGTCGCCGGCACCCCCTCCTCACTGGCCGCGATCGACCTTGAGCTAGAGCCCTATGACCCGATGGCGGTCGAGGGCCACCGTTTGCCGCTTGGCACCGTTCAGTGGTGGCTTTCCCGCCTTGCTTCGATCCCGCTGGAAGAACGCAAGCGGGTTCCGGGCCTTCATCCGGACCGGGCCCAGGCAATCGTCGCCGGGGTTGTGATCCTGATCGAGATCATGCGCAACTTCGACCTGCTGGAGATCGAGGTCTCCGAACACGACATCCTCTACGGCTGCGCGATAACGGCCGCCGCTGACCGGCACTAGAACTTCAGCGGCGAAGTGCGTTCGGCCTTCGTCGTCTTTCCGGCTCCGTCCGGCAGAGACACGGTCACCGTGATCCTGCGGTTCGAAGCCGACCTAAGCGGACCGATCAGCCAGGGGAAGGACTTTGCCCTGAGCACGATCGACTTTACTGGCAGCAGTTTGAACTTGGGGCCGTTCAAGCCGACAGCCCGGGTTCGACCTCCGGTCCGGTAAATGACCAGGAACCCGGCGCTTCCGTTGACCAGTTCGCAGCTGCCGTCGCTTCCCTTCAAAGAACCTGCGTCGGCCCACCCTGGAGTTCCAGGAGGATTCCGAACCAGTCTCCGGACACCCCGTTATCGACCGCACCGAAGTCGGCTTTCATCCGCTCGATGTGGACATAGCTGGAGGCGGACATCGATGCGCCCGCCGACGGGACAAGAGCGAAAAGCAGGCCGCAGACGATTCCCGGGCCAAAGGTGAACCCGGCGGCCCGCATCGCTCAATCGCCTCCGAGAATCCTCTTCTTCTCGGCCGCGAATTCCTCGTCGTCGAGGATGCCGGCGTCCTTGAGCTTGCCGAGCTTCTCGAGCTGATCGAGCCGGCTCTCCTCGGACGCAGCCGGGGTGGACCCGAGAACTGCGGTCTCCGCTTCGGGCTGCGACGCGCCTCCGGGAGCGCCGCCGTCGCCATCCTTGCCCCCGAGCTTGGGCATCTGGATGTTCTTCGGCCTCCCGGCCCAGGCGTTCTTCGCCTTGTCGCGGGTTCGCTCGCCGAACTCCCTCAGGCCCGAATAGTCCGCGTCTGGGAATTCGAGCATGATCTGTCGCCGGAAGAACCAGAACCCGGCCCCGGCCATCAGCACAATGACCAGCCGGATCAGGAACTCGCGGCCGTCTCCGGCGCCCATGATCAGAAAGATGAATGCGGCCAGCCCGAGCAGGCTGAAGGTGGCGGCCGGGTACTGGCCGAAGGGAACCGCGAGGAACTCCCGGACCTTCCCGGAAGGCTTGGTGGGGGCGATTACCCAGGCGACGACCAGCAGCACGACCGCGAGCCAGATCACCCCCCAGGCAACCGACTTGAGCAGTTCGGTTGCGATGTCCCAGGCCGCATGCGCAGCCGGCTGAATATCCGGATCCGCCAGCTCGGGAACGAGGACGTTGCCGGCGACCGAACGCAGGACCAGGACGATCAGGGCGGCGAGGATCAGGGCGACGGACAGCCAGAACAGGGTCAGCCAGCGGTATCCGGGTGACAGCCAGACGGCGAGGGCGATCAGGACGAGGGCCAGCAGCCCCGAGACCAGCGCGAGGCCGTGAATCAACTGGGCGACCGTCTGGACCTGGGAAAGCTCCTTCGACTCGACGATCTTGACGTTGCCGACCGAGTCGGGGATCTTGTCTCTCGCCTGGTCACCGAGCCCGACCTGATCGGCGATCTCGATGATCAGGGGCTTCAGTTTCAGCTCGACCTGTCCCTCGCTGGTGCTGGTGAACTCGCCCTTGTCCTCGATCACGTCGATCAAGGTCTGATGGGCGGCGATGTTGGCGGACTGCCAGGCCGACTGGACCTTGTCGTTTTCGAGGGCCCGGAGAGCGAGGTTGTCGGCGCCCTGCCTGGCCGCTCCGGCCAACGGCCCGGCCAGCGTGTCACCGAGATTCGAGTTGAGTTCGTCGAGGCCCTTCGCGAGTTCGCCCTGCACGTCCACGTTGGCGTAGAGCTCATCCACCGCGTAGGTAGCGACCTGCTGCTGGATCTCGGGGTTCTGCAGGAGCTTCAGTGAGGTGTCGCCCCACTCCTGGGTGTCAAAGACCTGACGGTCGACCCAGGTGGAGAGAATCGCCAGCACGGTGAAGAAACCGGCCAGAATCGTGATGAAACGAACCCAACCGAGATGCGGACGTTCTTTGGTCAACTCGCTACTCCCCTTCTGATCTGACGCGCCAATATGTCGCAAGCCTAGCCCTAACCCGCGGCGGCCGCTTCACATCCTTCGGGTTAATGGAGGAAATACCCGGAGCGGGACTCGAACCCGCACGCCCCTTTCAGGACTGCGGCTTTTAAGGCCGCTGCGTCTACCATTCCGCCATCCGGGCCCCTGAAGGGTAGAACCTGCGGTTGTAAGCGGGCAAACAGGGGTAGAATGGGGACGTAAGCCCAATCTTTAGAAACTGGAATATTCCCGTTTAGAGACCGCTACATTTGGCTGGGTACGGTGTTTCCGTAAGCACAGGAGGAAACCCGGACCGCAAGGTCCCCAGTCAAAAGGAGTCCCTTGGAAGCATCAGCACTAAATCACGCGGCACGACGAGGCCTTCTCGCCCGCAAGTCGCCCCTGCTGAAGCTTCAAGGCGACGAGAAGCTGGTCGCCATGGTGCGAGCCGGCAACGCGGGAGCCTTCGACACGATCGTCGATCGGTACCAGGCCCGTCTGCTCGGTTTCTGTCGGCAGATGATCGGCTCGACCGAGGACGCCGAGGATGTTCTTCAGGAAGTCTTCGTCAACGCCTACAAGGCGATGATGGCGGACAACCGGGAGATCAACCTTCGTCCCTGGCTGTACCGGATCGCCCGCAACCGCTCTTTGAATCACCTGCGCCGGCCCAGGGCCGTCGCCCAGGAGTCAATGGACATGGTTCCGATGGTTGCCGAAGCCGGCACCGCGGAGAAGGTCCACAACCGCGAGGAGTTCCGTCAGCTCCTGCAGGACGTGACCAAGCTTCCGGAAACCCAGCGCGCCGCCCTGCTCCTGCGTGAGATCGACGCTCTCTCCTACGAGGAGATCGCCGAGGCGATGGACACCACCGTGCCCTCGGTCAAGTCGCTGCTGGTTCGGGCCCGCATCTCGCTGGCCGAAGCCAGCCAGGCCCGCATGCTGACCTGTGGCGAAGTCCGGGTCGAGCTGGCCGAGGCCGCCGAAGGCCTGGCCAAGGCTTCCGGGCCGGTTCGCCGTCACGTCCGTGACTGCGAGGAATGCTCGGCCTTCCGCAAACAGCTTCGCAATGACAACAAGGCCCTCGCGGCTCTGATGCCGATCGGCCCCCTGGTCGCCCTCAAGGGTGCGATCGCGGCCAAGCTCGGTCTCGGTGGCGGT
Source organism: Solirubrobacterales bacterium (assembly GCA_020438425.1). Taxonomy (GTDB): domain Bacteria; phylum Actinomycetota; class Thermoleophilia; order Solirubrobacterales; family 70-9; genus 67-14. The sequence continues at coordinate 13,733 of JAGQUQ010000002.1, read as the reverse complement.
GCCGCCGGAACCGGTGCCGCAGGTGCCGGAGCCGGTGCCGCCGGCGGAGCCGCCGCCGTGAGCGCCGGCGCAGGTGCCGCTTCGGGCATCGGCGCAGTGACCAGCGCGGTAGGCGCCAAGGCCCTGGCCGGTGTCGTCACCGCTGCGGTCATCACCGCCGGTGCGGTCGAGGTCAAGGAGAAGGTGTCCACCAGCCCGGTTGACAGCAACTCCGGCACCCAGAGCAAGACCCTGGCGGCCACCGATCCGGCCAAGCCGCTCCACGCCGCGGTCCCCGCGACCGAAGTGGCCCCCGAGCCGGAGCTGGACAAGGCTTCGGCCGAGGTTCCGGCAACCGATCCGGTTGAGGCCGTGACCCCCGAGACGGGCACCGAGACGGTTCCGCCGGTCACCCATCCGGAGGACCTGGCCGCCCAGCCGGTCGAACAGGGCACCGCCCCCGGTCCGGCCACCGATGAAGGTGGAGACGGCTTCGAAGGTCACACGACCTACCCGCCCGACGAGATCGTGAACGACGGTCCGGCCACGGTCCCGACCGAGATCCCGACCGAGCCGCAGACCCCGGGCTCGACCCCGTCCGCCCCGGTCGCGGTCGATCCGGCCACTCCGGTGGTCCCGACCTCGCCGAGCCCGGCCCCGATGCCGGACACGCCGACCACACCGCAGGCCCCGGTTAACTAACTGCATGTCATCCGGTCTTCGCCGGATGACCACGGAAACCCGCCCCTCCTACCTCCATTAACCGATGGATGGGAGGGGCTCTCGTTTCGGGTGCTTCTAGAGCTCGGAGCTCTGGCCGGGTTCGAGGACTATTCCTTCGATTCCCTTTGACTTGAGATCGTCGGCGAAGGCCTGGGCGTCGGTCTCGATCGGCGGGAAAGTGTCGTAATGGATCGGGATCACGCGCTTGGCCCCGATCAAGCCGGCAGCGTAGGCCGCGTCCTCGCGGTCCATCGTGTAGTGACCGCCGATCGGCAACAGGGCCACATCGACCCCGTGGCGCTTGCCGATCAGTTCCATGTCCCCGAACAGGCAGGTGTCGCCGGCGTCATAGATGGTCAGGCCGCCCATCTCGATGATCAGCCCGGCCGGTGTGCCGATCGGGGTTCCGAGTTCGGCGCTGAAGGGACGCTCCTCGGAACCGGGCAGGGTGTTGGTGTGCCAGGCCGGCACCAGCTTGATCGAAAGGTCGTCGAAGCGGACGGTGCCGCCGAGGTTCGGGTCGGAGACGTTCTCCACTCCCTGCATCTCGAGCCAGTTGGCGACCTCGACCATGGCCACGCACTGGGGCTTGTTCTTTGTGGCGACCGCGACCGCGTCGGCCACGTGGTCGGCGTGCCCGTGAGTCAGGGCCAGGTGGGTGACCGAGACGTCGTCGGCGGTCGCATCCGCCTTCGGGTTGTTGGGGGCAAGGAACGGATCGACGATCAGGGTCGTCTCGCCCTCGCTCAACTCGAAGCAGGAATGGCCGTGGTAGCGAATCTCCATCGTCAGCTCTCCTCGTTTTCGTTTTCCTGGGTGCTGCTGGCACCGCTTTCCTGAAGTTCCTGCCGGAGCGCCCAGCCGACCGCGACTCCGACCATCATCCCCATCTGGGTTTCTTCGGTGAGCAGAGCGCGGATCGCGGTCAGACGCTGATCCTCGTCGGGGATGGTCGCGGCCTTGAGGGTCTCCGAAAGATGCGACTCGCCGAACCACCCTCCCTGCCCGAGCGCGGTTACGAGCACGGCCGGAAGGCCGGGAGCCGCCCGGGCAACCATACGCTCGGCTTCGCCGAATCGCTCGGGGTCGCTCAGCCGCTCGACCGCGGCGGCAAGTTCCTCGTCGGAGATGGTCTCCTCTGGCACGCGGCCAAGCCTAACGGGCGAAGCGAGCGGCCACGAACCCCGCCAGCAGCCCGACCAGCCCGCCGGCCAGGCCGGACCAGAAATCGGCGGTCGGCACCACGACCGGCAGCAGCAGGATGACCAGGGCGGCAATCAGGACGCCGGCCAGGTCGACCCACTCGCCTTCGGCCTTGAGGGCGGCGCGGTTGGCGGCAAACCAGGCGCCGATCGCCCCGAGGGCGATCCCGTTGCCGCCGGCGATCACCGTGACCACATCCCGCTGGTCGGCCACGGCGGAGGCGGCCAGGACCCCGAGCGCCCCGCATGCCACCAGCAGCACGAAGACGGGAACCGTGCCCAGCCGGCGCTCCAGCCTCGAACCGAAAAGCGCGAGCGCGAGGCCGACCGCGAACAGGTAGCCGACGCTGAGGTAGGCAAAGGGCGCGGTGATCAGGCGCCACCACTCCTCGTCGAATGGAACCACGACCCCGCCGAAGTCCTCGAGCAGGCTGCCCGTGGCGATCCGCACGATCATCGCAACGGCAGGGATCAGAATCAGCGCGATGCTCGCCCAGGGCCGGTTGCCGAGCGATTCGGCGCGGGCCGGCCGGGCCGTTCTCTCCGCCTTCTGGCGTGCCTTCTCGTCACGGCGCTTCTCGCGGCGCGACTGCTTTGGTTCGAGCCCGCCGTCGCCTCCCCGCTCGAGGTCGGGAGCACGTTTTCGCACCCGGGCGCCGCAGTAGGGGCACTCGGTCACGTAGGGGCTGACTTCCGCCCCGCATGACTTACAGACCACATTGAGTTCGGTCTCGCTCATTGCCGTACCCGAGGATAGCCGCCTTCTCCGCTCCGGCATTGACATACTGCCCACAGAGACTTTTTCCAATCCCCAGGAGGACCGAGAAGCAAATGGAAGCCAACACCCTGACCGAACAGAAGTCACTGCTCGCGACGCTGCCTCCCGGCAAGCGCGCGCGGCTTCACCGCCTGCTCTTCGAGTTCGGCCCGGGTAACGGAACCCTGATGCTGCTGCCGATCGACCAGGGCATCGAGCACGGCCCCCGGGACTTCTTCCCGAACCCGGCCTCGAAGGATCCCGAGTACCAGTTCAAACTGGCCGCCGAAGCCGGTTATTCCGCGCTCGCCTGCCAGATCGGCATGGCCGAGAAGTACTACCCGGACTACGCCGGCGAGGTGCCGCTGATCCTCAAGGTCAACGGCAAGACCGACATCCCCAGCTCCTCCAAGGCCCTTTCGACCTGCAACGCCACGGTCGAGGATGGCGTCCGGCTCGGCGCCGACGCGATCGGCTACACGCTTTACGTCGGCTCGCCCCGTCAGGACGAGGATCTCGCCCAGTTGCGCCAGGTTCGCCAGGACTGTGACCGCTTCGGCATGCCGCTGATCGTCTGGTCCTACCCGCGCGGTGAGGCGATCGACGCCAAGGGCGGCGCCGGTTCGTTCTACGCGATCGATTACGCGGCCCGGATGGCGATGGAGATGGGCGCCGACGTGGTCAAGCTGAACTACCCGAAGATCGACCCGGAAAACGACAAGAACGCCCAGCCTCCGTACAACGAGTTCGACGTCACCGCCGAAGAGGCGATGCGTCAGTGCGTCGAGTCGGCCGGCCGTTCACTGGTCGTGCTCTCGGGTGGATCGAAGACCGACGATGCGACCGTGCTCGGTCACACCAAGTCGGTGATGGACGCCGGCGGCTCCGGAGTTATCTTCGGCCGCAACGTCTGGCAGCGCGAGTGGAGCGAGGCCCTCGAGATCATCGCCCAGATCAAGGAGACCCTGCTCGCCAACGTGAAGCGCACCCCCTAGGTTTGAGCCACCCACACGCGCCCCTGGGTGGTCCGCCGCACCAGACCGGAGATCTCTTTCCGGATCACTTCCGGCGGGCCCTGATCCCGGTGGTCATCCTGGCCGTCGGGATCGCGATCGGGTGGTACCTGCAAAGGGACGATGGATCTGATGAAGACCCCGCGAAAGCGGGGTCTTCTGTTTCGGTGAAGGTCGACCAGGTCATCGACGGGGACACGGCCAGGGTCTTCTACGAGGGAGAGTCCGAGTCGGTTCGCTACATCGGGATCGACACCCCGGAGATGAACTACGACGAGGGAAAGCCGTCCTGCTTCGCATCACAGGCGACCGACCGAAATGCCGAGTTGCTCGCCCGCAATCCCAAGGTGAAGCTGGTCTTCGACCGGGAGAAGCGGGATCACTACGGTCGATTGCTGGCCTATGTGTACTCCGGCTCCACCCTGCTGCAGTCGGAGCTTCTCAGTGGCGGGTACGCGACCACGATCGAAGTGCCGCCGAACACCTCACGCGCGGAGAAGTTCTCGAATCTCGAGCGGGAGGCCCGGGAGTCGGGCCGGGGCCTCTGGTCGGCCTGCTGATCAACCAACCGGCGTCCGGTCCCGTAATCCTTCTGTGATCTCGGACACAGAAATGTGAGCGAAGACTTGAGATTGGCCAATCATTTGCTACGGTGACTGGACGGTCTGTTTTTGAAAGGCGACTTTCTCCGGGCCGAACCACTATGAGAATGCGTCAAAGCGCAAATCAGTTCGAAGCCGCCTTCGAACAGCAGAAGATCCTCGAGCAGCGTCGCCGTGAGCAACTTCGCCACCGCGCTGTGAATCGTTCGCGTGCCCGCAGGGTGTCGCGCTCCCAGCAGCAGGGCAAGGTGCGCTTCAGCGTGCTCGCCGTTTGCCTGATCGTGACGGTGGTCGTAGTGACCGTCGCCATGTTCGAGGCCCTGCTCCTGGTCATGGGCTAGCCGGCAGAGCCGCCCTCCGGAGGCTCCCCACAGCCCCCGGATCGCCAATGACTCAGGACTGCTCGGTCTCTACCTGCCCGCCGCGCTCGTCAATCACTTCCTTGCGGAAGACATCGACTTCCCGTGGCGCGGTAATACCCAGACGCACCTTGTCGCCGGAAACACCGAGAACCATGATCTCGACATTCTCGCCAATAACGATGCTCTGTTCCTTTTTTCTGGTGAGTACCAGCATCAGACTCCATTCGACTTTTGGTCGGTTCGCTACCTAATAATAGGTACTCGCCCCGATGGCGTTACCGACTGGGCTAGAAGTACCCCGCAGAGCGCCTTCCCAAGCGCGTTCAATAGACTCGGGAGCCGCTATGGCTCGTCGATCACTACGCCCCCAACTCAACCAGATTCGTGCCTGGGTTCACCAGGGCCGCACCGATGCCTGGATTGCCCATCAACTCGAAGTGAGCGCTTCGGAACTCCGCGAGTTCCGTCGCCAGCACGACCTCGCGCCCGGCGATGACGCCGACGGTGCCGCCGAAGTCGATCTCCGTGACGAGATCGAAGCCGAGATCGAAGCTGCCGCCGCCGAAGAGGAAGCCGCCCGGGCCAAGGCCGAAGAGGAAGCTGCCGCCGCCGAAGCCGCCGAGGCGGCCGAACGCGAAGCACGTGGCGAGACCGAAGACGGCGAAAGCGACGAAGTCGCTGACTCCGGCGAGGAAACCGAAACCGACGGTTCCGAAGCGGAAGGACGCCCCCGGCGTCGCCGCCGCGGGCGTCGCGGACGCCGCGGCCGGGGCTCGAACAACAAGCTTGAAGGCACCTTCGATCACGGTGACGAGGGTTACGGCCTCTGGCTCGACCCTTCGATCCAGGACGTTCAGGCCTACACCGAGAACTGGGCCGGCAAGCGGGACGTCACAGTCACCGTCGAAGCCGATCAGATCATCATTCGTCGAGCCGGAGAAGAAGAAGAGCAGGTTTAACGCTCGGCTTCGCCTCCCCTCAAGCGAAACCTGCCCTCCCACAGAAGCAAGCGACGGATGGGAGGGCTCCGCTTGGTGGCTACTCGATCTCGAATTCGACTATGCGACCGCCGGCGAAGTCTCCGGCGGCCTGGAGCTGAAGCCAGAAGGCGGCGTCGATCAGTTCCTGAACATCCGGCAATCCCGGGTCCACGCCGTCCAGCAACAGCGCCCAGTCAGTGCCTTCGCCGTAGAGGCTGGCCAGGTCGGAGGCGGTGAAGGTCGCCCCGAGGCGCCGCCTGAGCTCCTCCCGGACCGGCACGGTCACATCGTCGCCCCGCAGCTCGCCTGACCTCTCGAGCTCGCGGAGCCGGTCGATGCCGGCCTCCCAGTTGAACAGCGCATTCTCGAGCGGATAAGTCACTTGAGCCCGGGAATGTAGTCGTCTTCGGGCTCGAGGGCACGGCAGCGTTCGGGGTCCATCGGCTCGTCCACCTTCCAGACGATCACCGGCCGGTCCGCGTCGAGGATCGGCTGGACCTCCACCTGAAGCGAGCGATCGTTGAGGGCCCAGAGCGTTTCGGGGGACCTGATCGGATCTTCGTACTCGTTGAAGTTCAGGAAGGGCGAGGTGACCAGGTAGTCGGGATCGATCTCGTTGACGGTCCGGGCGAACTCCTCGCAATTGCCGATCGCCTCGAAGCCGCCGTGAGGGGCGTTACGACCCACGTAGACGACCTCGTTCGAGAGGTCGGGGCCAAAGAAGCCGTACTGCTTGAAGCCGGCCGTGGTCCCGGCCAGGGCAATTCTCGAGTCACTGATGCCGTCGGCCCAGCGGTAGGGCTGGGCGAGCCCGGAAGATTCTTCCTGTTCGAAATCCCGGTAGCGGCTGTCGAAGTAACTCTTCTGGAGGGGCCAGGCCAGGAAGACGAAGACCAGCAGGGCAAGGCCGACGCCAACCGCCAGGGAGGGCACCGAAGAAACCCCGGGAAACCGCTCCCTGCCGAGCCAGAAGATGAAGGGCAGAGCCACGAACAGCATGGCAACCATCAGCCCGAAGTTGCGGCCGGGGGCCGAGAGCAGCGGGTCGGTGGCGCTGGTACCGATGAACAGCACGACCAGGATCAGCCCGAGGGCGGTCCGGCGCCAGCCGCGGTCGAACCAGGACGAGAGCGGGATCAGCACCACGGCGAGCCCGAGGGCGGGAATCAGGAAGCGCAGGTTGATCGCGAAGGCGCTTGGATCCCCTTCCGGACCGGCCGCGCTCAGCGGAGTGACAAGGTAGGCGAGGATCGCCAGCAGCGCCACCGCACCGTGAGTGCGGGTCAGCCGGCCGTGGGCGGTGAGCATGACCAGGAAGAGGCCGCCGAGCACCAGGGCGAAAAGGAGCGGCCAGACAGAACCGAAGCCCTGGTCGAGGCCGGGCATGAAGTAGTCCTTCCAGACCCCGGTGTCGGTCAGGTAGTGAGCGACCGGGAAATCGGGACGACCGATCTGGAGCCGATCCGGACCGGGCAGGTCAATCGGTCCGATCTTCGTGATCTGGGGCAGCGGATTGCCGGCCGCGACCAGGTTGCGCAGATACCACCAGCCGCCCCCGGCGAAGGCGGCTCCGAACCAGACCCCGGTCGCCTTCAGACGCCGGCCGGGCACCGTCGCGTAGATGACCGCGCAGGTAACCAGGAAGGCCGGCGCGAGCGCGGTCACCTTGGTTCCGGCAGCAAGACCGACCGCGAGCCCGCCGAACGCCATCGCCCAGTCGGGAGACACCCGACCGGGCGGATCCGGGCGCGAGGCGGACCGGTTCAGCATGATCGCCACGGCAGCGAGAATCAGGGCGGCGGCCATGATGTCGTTCTTGCCGGTGCCGGGCTCCCTCACCACCAGGGTGTGGGTGGCCATCAGTACGGCGACGCCGAGCATGGTCAGGTGAGGCCGGTCGTAGGGTCGGCCGACGCACCAGCCGGCAAGCAGCCCGAACGCCAGCCAGCCCAGGTTGATGAAGATCGAAACGAAGTCGCGGTCGGTCAGGACCATCCCGACCGCGTGGACCAGCTCCGAGTTCTGGGGATAGAACCAGTTGAGGAAGACCGTCTCGGTATGGAAGAAGGCGGTCACCGATCCGCTGCGGGCGATCTCCGCAGCGAACGGCATGTGGTACCAGACCGAATCGAAGTTGGTGATTCCGTGATCGAGGTTGTAGGAAGTGAAGGCTCCCCACTGGGCGAACACGGCGAAGGCAGCGAGGAAGGCCAGGACCTGGGCTCCGGTTGAAACCGCCGGGGAAGGTGGAACGGAGTCACCCGGGCCGGCGGGCCGGGGCATGAGCCAGAGCCAGGAGGCGACCGCGACCAGGCCAAGCAGGATGACCAGCGGAAACACCTTGAGCTGACCGAACAGCCCGAGCAGTTCGGCGGCGAGAAGCAACAGGCCGATCGCGGCCACCGCTTCAACCAGCCGGGCCGGGGACCCGCTCCAGCCGGGCAACAACCGGGATCGGAGCCGCCACGCCGTGAAGCCGGTGAAACAGGCCACCAGGGTGATGTGGACGAGTCCGGCGCTGAATTCGGCGAAGCTCAAGAGAGGCCCCCGGCCCCGCCGGTCACTTGATGCCGTTTACGACCCAGGCTTCTTCTTCCGGGCTGATCATGCCCTGACGCCGGGCCTCGCGGGTCAGCATGGGCGGACTGGTCGACTTTCGGACCTGACGTTCCAGCATCGCGTGTTCGGCCTGGGCCTGGTGAAGCCTTTCCTTGGTCTGGCCGGCGAGTCGGTAGGTGTGAAGCGCGTTCCAGACCGGCTTGATCATCGCCAGCACGAGCACCACGAACACGATCGCGAAGACCACCCGGCCAAGGCGATCCCACTGGATCCTGCCCGCGCCGGGTTGCCCGGCACTCCGCCGGGGAGCGGGCCGGCGGCGCGGTGGCCGCCGGGAATCGCCGTAAGTCTGGGCACGCACTGACACGTCCGACCCTTCTAGGCCGGACGGTCATTTCCTTCAACTACCCCGCTTGAGAACGGAGGTGCCGCCGAACCGGGCCGAATCGCCCAGTTCTTCCTCGATCCTGAGCAGACGGTTGTACTTGGCGACACGATCGGAGCGTGAAGGGGCACCGGTCTTGATCTGGCCGGCACCCGTGGCGACCGCCAGGTCGGCGATCGTGGTGTCCTCGGTCTCGCCGGAACGGTGCGAAATCACGGCGGTGTAACCGGCGTCGGCGGCCATGCGGATCGCCTCCAGGGTCTCGGTCAGGGTGCCGATCTGGTTGACCTTGACCAGGATCGAGTTGCCGACCCCGAGTTCGATGCCCCGGCCGAGTCGGGACGGATTGGTCACGAAGAGGTCGTCGCCGACCAGCTGGACCGAATCACCGAGCTTTTCGGTCAGCAGCTTCCAGCCGTCCCAGTCCTCTTCGTCCATGCCGTCCTCGATCGAGACGATCGGGAAGCGCTCGGCGGCAGACTGCCAGTAATCGGCCATCTGTTCGGGGCTGAGATCGCGGTCCTCGTGCTCGAGGCGGTAGACACCGTCCGAGTAGATCTCCGAGGTGGCCGGATCGAGGGCGATGAAGACTTCCTCGCCGGGCTTGTATCCCGCCGCTTCGATGCCTTCGATCAGCATCTCCAGGGCCGCCTCGTTCGACGAAAGGTCAGGCGCGAAACCACCCTCGTCGCCGACTGCGGTGGCCAGACCGTGGCCGGAGAGGATCTTCTTCAGCGAGTGAAAAACCTCGGTGCCGACCCGCAGGCACTCGGAGAACGACGTGGTTCCGGCCGGCATGACCATGAACTCCTGGAAATCGACCGAGTTGTCGGCGTGGGCGCCGCCGTTCAGCACGTTCATCATCGGCACCGGCAGGAGCGACGGGTTCGATTCGCCGTAGAGGTCACCGAGGTAGCTGTAGAGCGGACGCTTCTCGGCGGCCGCGGCGGCATGGGCGGCCGCGAGAGACACGCCGAGGATCGCGTTGGCGCCGAGACGGCCCTTGTTCTCGGTGCCGTCGAGCTCCATCATCAGTTTGTCGAGTCCGGCCTGATCGCTGACGTCGAAGCCGAGAAGCTCGGGGCGGATCACCTCGTTGACGTTGGCAACCGCCTGGGTTACGCCCTTGCCGAGGTAGGCCGCGCCGCCGTCGCGCAGCTCGACCGCTTCGAACTCGCCGGTGGAAGCGCCGGAGGGGACCATGGCGCGGCCGGTGTGGTCGTTGTCGAGGGTGACCTCGACTTCGATCGTGGGGTTGCCCCGGGAGTCGAGGATCTGGCGTGCGTGGACGGCTTCGATGGTGCTCATTTGGCCGCGAATTCTACTTTTGAAGCGTCTCCGCGTGCCGTTCGGCCTCTGCCCTCAAGGCCAGTTCGGGGTCGACACCCCGGCGACGCGCCTCGGCGACCGCTTCCCAGAGCATGCGGCCGACCTCGGCTTCGGCCGCATCCCGGTCCGGATTCGCGGCCCCGGCGTTGGCGGGCCGCTCCTCGGGATCCAGCTTCCACTGGACCTTGTTCGCGTAGATCAGCGCCGGCAGGGCGGGCTTCCGCCAGTCCTTCTCGGACTTCCTTCCCTCTACGTCGCGCTTGATCTCGTCCCATTGACGGCGGACGTCGTCGGCAGTCTCGATTCCTTCGGCTGCCCCTTCTTCCTCCGAGGGATAGACGTGCGGGTGGCGCCGAATCAGCTTGTCGGTGAGTTGGCCGGCGATCCGGGCCAGGTCGCCCTCTCCCTGCTCCTCGAGCAGCAGCGAGAGGAAGACGACCTGGAAGAGCACGTCACCGAGCTCGTCCCGCATCGCCGCGGGGTCCTCCTCGCGGGCGGCCTCGGCCAGCTCGTAGGCCTCCTCGACCGTATGCGGCACGATCGAGCGCGCGTCCTGTTCACGGTCCCACGGGCATTTCTCGCGGAGTTCCCGCGTCACCCGGTCGAGCCGCTCGAGGGCCCCGGCGAGTTCGCCGGCTTCCATTGTCCTACTGGCCGGCTGCGGCGCCGAGCTGACTCAGGTCGACCCCGGCACCGGCCGCCGCCGGGTCTTCTGCGTTCGCGTCGGAAGGCTGGACCGGTCGCTGCGGCAGGTTCTGGGTCTGACCCATCAGCGGGCTCGAAGCCGCGCCTCCACCGGGAGCCATCGGCTTGGGTAGCTCGATCGGAGCCGGGCAGGCCAGGTCGGGGTTCTTGCCGGCCCCGGCCTCGTAGCACTTCGGATCGGCCGACTCGAGGCGACCGTCACTCTCGAAGTTGTCGCAGCGCGCCACCGTGTACTCGTCCTCGCAGAAGGTGCGGGAGGTCCACGTGGAGTTGTAGTCGGCCACGAAATCGGTCATCGCCTGCTGCTGAAGCGTCGGCAGCAGCTGCTGGGTGATCTGCTCGCGGACCTCGTCGAGGGACTTGGTCTCCTCGGGGGTCACCTTGGTCACCTTGAAGACGTAGAACTGCTTGCCGGCTTCGACCGGACCTTCGATCGTGCCGACCTCGGCGCTCATGATTCCGGCGCCGGCCGGGTCCGGGAAGGCCCCTTCGGTGGCAACGGTCTTGCCGCCTTCGGTGCTGCTCGCGTGGACCGACAGGTCCTTGGCCACCTTGGCGAAGTCCTCGTCGGAGGGATCGTCGCCGAGTTCCGCGATCGCCTTGTCGGCGTCGGCTTCCTTGTCGGTGACGATCAGCCTGATGTCACGCGACTCCGGCGTGGTGAAGCTTTCCTTCGAAGTCTCGTAGAAGTTCTCGATGTCCGAGTCCGGCACCTCGGTGACCGACTTGGTGATCTGGTCCTGGATCTTGCGGCTCAGAACCTGGAGCTCGACCCGGTCCCGGACCTCCTCCATCGTGAATCCGCTGGTCTTGAGGAACTCCTGGAACGCCTCCGGAGTCGGGAACTGATCCGACTTGATGGTTTCCAGTTCGTTGTTGATCTGGAGGTCGGTCGCGGTCACGCCCATCTCCTGGGCCTGACCGGCGAGCCACGCCTGATCGAGCAGATCGTTGATCGCCGCTTCCCGGACCTGGTCGTACTGGGCGTCCCCCTCCTTCGGGGCAGCCTGCAATCCGCCGCGCTTCCAGGTCTGCTCGAAGGAACGGTTGTAGTCGTCCTCGGAGATGTTGCCCTTGCCGTCGGGAACGTCCTGCACGTAGATGATGTCGCCGCTCGGGATGGAGGGCTTGGTGATGCCCTGGGCAACAGCGATGCCCGCGAAGAGAACCACCAGAATGGCTCCGAAAACAAACAACCCGGCTTTACGTGCCCCGCTCATGCAGTGACTCCTCCTAGAAGTTCAAGTGGCTAGTCGCACAAAGTAACTAAGTCCGCGACTCGCGGAGCATACCCATATCGGCCAGTGAGCGACCCAGTTCGGACACCGTTGCGAGCCGTTTCGCGGGGTCGTTGTCAACCCGCACGGCAAGTTCGTGGGTTCGCCATTCGTACACCGTTCCTGGCACCTGGTCCCGCACCTTCGCGGCCTGCTCCGAATCAAGCTCGATTCCGGTCACGGTCAGCTTCCCGCCCCGGAACTGAACCTGCTCCGCCCCGGTGGAACCGAGGTCGATCCGCGCCTGCTGAAGGGTCAGCAGGTTGTCGACCTCATCCGGCACCGGTCCGAAGCGGTCGATCAGCTCATCGGTGACCTGACGCAGCTCTCCGGGGCGGCGGGCGGCGGCAATCCGGCGATGGATATCGATCTTTGCCGCCTCGAAAGGAACGTAGCTGGCCGGCAGGTAGGCATCGATGCCGATGTCGAAGCGGACCGGCTCCGGCTCGGCGGCCGACTCGTCCCGACCGGCCAGTTCTGCCACCGCTTCGTCGATCAACTGGCAGTAGAGCTCGAAGCCGACCGCGGCGACGTGTCCGGATTGCTCGTCACCGAGCAGGTTGCCGGCTCCCCGGATGTCGAGGTCACGCATCGCGATGCGGAAGCCGGAGCCGAGTTCGGTGTGATCGGCCAGGGTTGCCAGTCGGGTCGAAGCCTCCTGGGTGAGAGATTCCTCCGAGGGATAGAGCAGATAGGCGAAGGCGCGTTCACGGGATCGCCCGACCCTTCCCCTGATCTGGTACGCCTGGGCCAGACCGAGATGATCGGCCCGGTCGACGATCAGGGTGTTGGCGGCCGGGATGTCGATTCCGGACTCGATAATCGTTGTCGCGACCAGCACGTCGGCGTCGCCGCGCAGGAAGTTCAGCATGGCGGACTCGAGCTCCGAGTCCTCCATCTGGCCATGGGCCACCTGAACCTTGACCCCGGGGACCAGCGCCCTCAGGCTCTCGGCGGCATCGTCGAGGCTTTCGACCCGGTTGTGAAGGAAGAAGACCTGGCCCTTGCGGGAAATCTCGCGTTTGACCGCCCGCTCGACCAGCTGCTCGTCCCACGGTCCCACATATGTCCGGACCGGCCGCCGCCCTTCGGGCGGGGTTTCGATCACCGAGATGTCCCTGAGCCCGGACATCGACATCTGGAGGGTGCGCGGTATCGGCGTCGCTGACATCGAGAGCACGTCCACCTTCAGCTTCATCTGGCGGAGCAGCTCCTTCTGCTTGACGCCGAAGCGCTGCTCCTCGTCGACCACGATCAGGCCGAGGTCCTTTGCCCGTACGTCCCGCGAGAGCAGCCGGTGGGTTCCGATCAGGACGTCGACCTTCCCTTCGCCCCACTCGCCGATCACCTGCTTCACCTCGGCCGGCTTCCGGAGCCGGCTGACCCCGTCGACCCGGAAGGGCAGGTCGGCCAGCCGTTCGCGAAAGGTCCCCAGATGCTGCTGGGCGAGGATCGTGGTCGGCGCGAGGATCATCACCTGCTTGCCATCCGAGGCGGCCTTCACGGCGGCCCGGATCGCAACCTCGGTCTTGCCGTATCCGACGTCGCCACAGACCAGGCGGTCCATCGGCTGCTCCGACTCCATATCCGACTTGACCGCCTCGATCGCCTCGACCTGGTCGGCGGTTTCCCGCCAGGGGAAGTTCGCCTCCAGTTCCATCTGCCACTCGGAGTCGGGTCCAAAGGAGTGGCCCTTGCGGGTCTTTCGCTCCGCGTAGAGGTTGACCAGTTCGCCGGCGATCTCGGAGGCGGCGTCACGGGCCCTGGCCCTCATGTTCAGCCACTTCTTGCCGCCCAGTGCGGAAAGGGTCGGACTTCCGGCGCCGCCCGAGTAGCGCGAGAGCTTGGCGAACTGATCGG